>JALHOS010000361.1 GCA_022842905.1 Myxococcaceae bacterium
GGCGGCGGTGGCTCGGCGGGCAGTGGCGGTGGCTCGGCGGGCGGTGGTGCCGGCGGAGGCTCGGGCGGTGGCGCGACCGACGCGGGCAGCGGCGCTGACGCAGGCGCGGCCTGTCAGCCCGTGCGCCACGTGATGTTGTCGGTGCCTTCGAGCCTGACCTTCAACTGCTCGAACGACCTCTCCCTGGTCTCGACGCTGACGCTCCCGAGCGACGGCGACGCGATCGTTCGCGTCTCCATGAACGTCGGGAACCAGACCAGCGGCAGCCACACCGGCGTGGTGGGCCTGACGGTCGGCAACGTGAACCTCATCGGAGCCAGCACCCGGTACGTCGCGGGCACCGCCGGACAGGCCGTCTGTCCCGGCGCCTCCGGTGAGCTCGTGGTGGTCGGCTACGGCAGGGCGCAGCCTGGCCACCGCGGGGTCCAGCTCCTCACGCGCCAGTACGGCAGCCCGTGCACGGCCGGGGCGCTGACCGCCACCGGGCTGATCGCCGAGGCGTGGATCGAAGACCCCGCGTGCCCTGGCAGCGGGCTGACCTTCCTCTCGTACCAGCGCCGCGTGCAGCAGACGACGGGCGGGGACATGCCGCTGTGGCTGAGCACGAGCTCGCAGGCGGTGCTGCAGCACACCTTCGCGCTCGACGCCGGCGCGCGCGTCACGCTGTTGGGTCAGAGCATGGCGACGCTGACGCCGCCGCAGGTGACGCCTCCGTGGCCGCCCATCGTCTGTGGCAACGCGGCGCCGACCGCCGCCGTGGCGCTCCAGCTCACCGGCCCCAGTCCGCAGTTCGCGTCCATGCGCGACGGCTTCACACCTTCGCAGGGACAGACGCACGTGCTGCTCTACACGCAGGTCCGCAACGCGCAGGTCGGTCCGGGCAGCTACAGCCTGTCGCTGCTGGCCGCGGTCGATCAGTCCATGAGCGCGGGCCACACGACGGTCGGTGGCAACTCGTCGGGCGACTCGGTGCTCGGGCTCATCGTCATGCCGCCGTGAGATTCCGTCACGTCGCCGAGTCGATCTCGAAGCACCCGGTTCGTGGCCAGCGACAGTGGAGACCGGTCTTGAAAGCCGGCTTCGCCGTCTTCGAGCACGAGGCGCGCTGCGCGGACCCGCTGCGGACGGCTCCACGCGCGGCACTGTGAGAACCCCAGCTCAGCCCGAGGCGGAGCCGTGGCCCGCGCGGTCGATCAAAAGCCGGCGGCGACCCGCAGCACGGCCCCCTGATTCACCGGAGCAATGCTCACCCGAGGGCGCTGGCTGTTCCGCTCTTCCAACAACATGCGCGCGACGTCGTCGATCGGGTCCTTGCCGAACACCGCGACGCCCAGGGCGAAGCCGAAGCCCGTCATGCCCAGCGTGCCGAACGCGACGCTGAACGCACGCGCGTCGTCGTTGGGGGCGAACCCGGCCAGGACGAAGGTCGCGGCGCTCAGCGCGAGGCCCACGCCCGCAAGGACTCCACCCACGACGCGCGCGGTTCGCCCGGCAGCGACCTGCTGCTGCAGCACGGCGTCGAGGTCGGCGACGGCGCGCAACGTATCGCCTCGACGCCGAGCCTCTGAGAACTGGGCGTACACCCGCTCCCAGGTGGTCTGCGCCAGCGCCAGCACGGTCAAGCCCGCGACGGCGCTCGCCACGTTCACCGCGCCGATGATCGCCTGGTTGGCCCGGTTGTCCGCGTCCATGAAGCCGAAAGAGAGCCCCAGCGCGGTCGCCGAGCCGAGCAGCGACCCACCGAAGGCGAACATTCCCGCCTTGCGCCCTTCACGGTCCCGCTCGGCCGCGCTGCGGAGCATCGCCTCCACCCGCTCCACGCTGGCCTCCGACACCGCGAGCGGAGTCTGCGCGCGCGCCGCGTCGTCGGTGCGCCAGGCGTCGACCTGCGCCGTGCCCCAGGCCGCTTCGAACAGGCCTCCCAGCTCCGCTTGGCTGCGGGCCGTCACGCTCGGGCCAGCACCAAACGCCAGCTTCGAGAGCGACGGCTCGGTGTCCGGCGTCAACCCCGCCGAGCCCCAGGCCTTGGCCACCAGCCGCTCCACCACGCCGCCGACCTGGACTGCCGAGGGGAGCCGCAGCACCAGCGCCTGGCCCGCGACGTGGGCGTCGGCCCACCGCACCCCCAGCGCGTCCTTGAGCCGGACCCGGACGACCTCGCCCCCGTCGTGCGTCAGCGTGGCCGGTCCTGCTGGACGCAGCGTCGCGAAGGTGCGGCGGACGTCCCCCGTCGGCCCTCGCGCGAAGATGCGGGGCCGCAGCGCCGGGTTGACCAGACTGCCCGCGGCGTTCGTCGCGAAGCTCGCCAGCTCTTCGAAGGACAGCTCGCCGTCGACGTTCGCGTCGGCCGCGCCGAGAAGCCCGGAGCGCACCAGGTAGCTGAAGATGCCGGACTGCAGCTCGGACCATTCGTACACCTCGGCCTCGGCGCTCGTGGCCAGCAGCACCCCCACCGAGGGCAGCTGCTTGGCGAGCGCCTCCGTCGCGTCGGCCGGCGTCGGGAACACCTTGCCCCCAGGCTTGCGCGGGCTGAGCACGTAGAACGCGTTGCAGCTGTCGAGCACGACGTTCACTTCGTCAGGCCCGGCCTTGGCCAACAGGGCGCTCAGCGCGCTCGAGGACAGCCGCCCGTCTTCGAGCTCGACGAAGCCTTCCCCTCGCTCCACGTCGCCGTGCCCTGCGAAGACGAAGTACCCGCGCGTGCGCCGGCCGGCCCTGCGCTCCGTCGCCGACCAGCCACGCATGCGCTCGAAGGCCGCGTCGAGCGCGGCGCGCGTCGGCGCGGGCGGCGTGGCGCGGTCGGGGAACTGGCGCTGCGTGTCCGCGTCCAACGTCGTCAGCACGTCGACGACGGGCTCGGCGAGCGCCGCGTGGAACACGGCCTCGTACCGCAGCGCGTCGTCGTCCGCGTACGCCAGGCGGGGGCGGCCGAGGGCGGGGCTCGCGTTGTTGCCGACGACGATGACGTAGCTGGTCGGCGCTGCGCCGAGCAGGGCGGACAGCAAGAGCAGGCTCATGGGTTTTCCGGACGAGGAGTGGAGGGGACGGCTGCGGGGCTCAGCTCGACACCGACGTGCCAGACCACGGCGTCGGGCAGCAGCCCAAGGGGGTTCTCGGCCAGCGCGCGCTCCTTCTCGAACGTGAGCACGGCGCCAGGCGTCGGGCTGACGACGGTGAAGAGCTGGGCGGGCCCCGGCGCGAGGTCCTCGGGCTGGACGGCGCTGTCCAACAACCGAGCGCCGTGCGTGACGGGCAGCAGCGCGGGCGCAGGCTCGACGCCGGCCCGGGCGTAGTGCGGCACGATCCAATGAAGCTCGCCGCGCGCGTCCACCAGGTAGGCCAGCACGAAGAGCGGCCGGTTCGTCTCGCTGTTGCGGTACCAGACCACCCAGCTCACGTCGGACGAGACCCGCTCGTGCGCCGCGACGGCTTCGGTGGGCGCGCGCGCCGGGCGGAGCTGCGCGTCGACGTGCTTCTTCCAGTCGGACGGTCCGCCACCGCGGGCGGTGACCGTCGACGGGGGCAGCACCACCAGCGTCACCAGCGCCGCTGCGGCCACGGCCACGGCCAGCCCCCACCGGTGCCACCTCACGTCGACCTGACGAGTCGCGGCGCCCTGGCGCGCGGACGCGAGCGCGCGGCGGGTGATGGCCGCCGAGCTCGCGGGCGTCGCGCTGCGGAGTGCCTCGAAGAGCGCGGCGTGCGGCGCGCAGGCAGGACACGTCTGGGCGTGGGCGAACAGCTGCGCGCGTTCCGCTTCGGTGGCCTCACCGAGCAGCACGGCCTCCCAGCGCTCCGGGCTCGGACAGCTCATGACTCGACCTCCAGCGCTCGGCGCAACGTCCTGAGTCCCTCGCAGACGCGGGCCCGCGCCGCCTCGGCGGTGCAGCCCAGCGTCAAGCCGATGCTCCGGTAGTCCAGCTCTGCCTGGTAGCGGAGCAGGAGCGCGTCGCGCTGCCCTTCAGGGAGCTCCTGGACCTGTCTGCTGACTTGCGCTGCCAGCAGCCCCTGTTCGGCCGCGCCGCTGGCGCTGCGTGGCGCGCCGGCGCCCAGGCGTCGCAGCACCCCGGCCCACCGACCCAGCCGTCGCGCTTCGCGTCGACACCGGTTGAGCGCGTGGGTGAAGACCCACGCGTCGGCGTCACCCCCGGCGAAGCGAGCGCGCGCGTCCCACAACGAGACGAGCACGTCGTGGGCCAAGTCCTCCCCGGTGCTCGCGCTGCGGGTGCTCCGCGCGCAGAAGCTCGCCAAGCGCGTACCGTAGCGGTCGGCGAGGAGCCCGAACGCGTGCATGTCGGAGCGGACCGCCATGGAGCGGAGCAGGGCCTCCGACGAGTCGGACGGTGCCGCCGCGAGGGCCAGGGCTGGGGCGTTCGAGGTCACGTGCACACAGAAGAAGCCCGCCGCCGGGAAAGTGTGAGAACGGACGGAGTTCTGGCGGTCCGACGCAGTTCTTCCGAGCGGTTGCTCGAATACCACGCCGACGCGGCCACGCTGGACGGCGAAGCGGAGCTCAGGGCTGGTAGCGCCAGACCTCACCGAGGGTCGGCGTGGACGACAGGTCCAAGCCCGTGCCGCCGTACAGGTACACCCCGTCCGCCAGCCGAGCCACGGCTGAGCCGGCCCGCGAGCCAGGTCGGTTGCTCAGGCTGGGCACGCCCAAGGTGCCGCGCGTCGGGTACTGGTTGGGCTGGTCGGCCCCCGCGACCCACGTCCAGAGCCGGCCGTCCCACTTCCACAGGTCGGCCCAGGTCTGGTTGATGACGCCGAAGCCGCCGAAGAGCCACACGTCGGTCCCGTCGTGCCACACGACGGCCTGGGTACGGGTGCCCGGGGAGTTGGTGCTCGACGCAAAGCCCAGCGCGCCGCGCGACGGCGGCGCTTCGAGGGCGGTGGTGCCGCCGACCCACGTCCACTGCGCGCCGTCGAACTTCCAGAGGTCCGCGAGACGCCCATTCGCGGCCGGGTTCAGCCCTTGCCCGCCGTAGAGCCAAAGGTGCCCGGCGGCGTCCAGCCACGTCGCGCTGCCGGTGCGAGAGCCGGGCGTGTTGGTCGAGCTGGCGACGCCTCGTTGGCCGTAGCTCGTACTGACGACGGGCGGCGCCGGGTTGGGCCCGTGCACCAGCGTCCAAGCTCGTCCGTCGAAGCGCCAGACGTCGGCGAAGTTGTGGTTCGGCCCCAGGCCACCGAACAGCCACGCGGTGCGGCCGTCGGACCAGACGTGCCCCTGCGTCCGCGCGCCGGGCGTGGGCGTGGTGACGCCGGCGTCGGGGTACAGGTGGGGGCTCTCCTTCTGCTGCGTGCCGGCGACCCAGGTCCAACAGCCGTCGTAGCGCCACACGTCGGACAGGCGGCCAGGCTGGCCGAAGGTGACGTAGCCCTCGCCGCCGTACACGTAGAGGCCGCCGTCGGGGCCGGACCAGGACATGGCCGACGAGCGCGCGCCCGGCCAGGTCGTGCAGGAGCGAACGCCGAGCGTCCCGTAGCTCGCGAGGGCGTTGACGCTGGCGGCGCCGGCCAGGTGCACCCAGTGCCGCCCGTCGAAGCGCCAGAGGTCGTTCGCGGGGCCGACGGAGCCGCTCCCGCTGGCGAGGTAGCCGCCGAAGATGATCAAGCCGCCGTCAGGCCCGGCCCAGAACGACAGCTCGCTGCGGCGGCCCGGGTCGTTCCCCGCGTCCACCTGGCCGAGGACGCCCCACACCGGCAACGAGTCCGGGCGCACGTTCTGCCAGAGCCAGGTCCACACCCCGGCGTCGGTGAAGCCGCCGTCGAGCTCGAGGCCTGCATCGAAGCCTGCATCGCTGAGCCCTGCGTCGAGGGAGCCCGCGTCGACTCCGGCGTCGAAGCCTCCGTCGCCGAGCCCCGCGTCGAGCGGACCAGCGTCGGCGCCCGCGTCGAGTCGTCCCGCGTCGGCGCCCGCATCGAGTGGCCCTGCGTCGAGCCCCGCGTCGAGGAGGCCGGCGTCCTGGCTCGAGCCGGCGTCGGTCGTCGCGCCCGCATCGACTGGAGCGCCCGCGTCCAGCGACTGCCCTGCATCGGAGAGGACGCCGCCATCGACGGCGGGGGGCGCACCGCAGGCGCACAGGGCGCTCAACGCGGCGAGCAGAAGGTGGGTCGGCGAGGCACGCATGGGCCCAGAGTGTCCGCCGGAGTGTGCGCCACGTCCACCACGCCTCGGGCCCCCGCCCATCACCCATTGGGGGGCCGCCCGGCGTTCGTGCGGTAAGGCAGGACGACCACCGAGGCGCTGGCGCTGACCACGCTCCGCACGCGCGCGCACGGGCTCGAGGCTTGGCTGCCGCGGTGCGGCTCCGTGCAGCAGTCGTGTCGGCCCCACCCAGCAAGCCTGCCGCGGGCCGGCGTCGGAAGCGGTGGAGGCTGTGCCTCGTGGGAGTCACGGTCAGCAGCGGTGCGCCGCGCGGACACGAGCGGCCTTGGCTTGTCAACGGAGCTAAAGTCGGCGGATGTCGGCGCTGGATAGACGCTCGTTGGGGGCTTGCTTGTTCAATCGCACTTGAGACCTTAGGGTCCCGCGTGGCTCCGCTCCTGGGGCCTACAAACAAGGATCGAAAGACATGGGCAGCATTCCTCAGGGCAGACTTCCTCAGAGAGCAGCCGCACGGAGGCCGGATCCAGACGGCTATCGTCCCAACAGCACTCTCGCCATCGACAGGGAGTTCGACGCCAGTCTGAAGGCGGCGAAGGCTAAGGGTAAGGCAAAGGGTAAGGCAAAGCCTGCAGGCAAAGGTTGGAAGCCGCGGCCGACGAAGGCGCAGCGGGCAGCAGCGGCAAAGGCGCTGAAGAACGCAGGGAACGCAGCCGATCGAGAGGCAGCAAAGCACTACCGTCTCGAGGCCAAGGCGGTTGGTCGGAAGTCAGTTCAATAAGCTCCCCGACGGCGAGCGCCCAGAAATTGGGTCGTCGCTACGACGCGGCAGCCCGCTCGGAGTGAGCAGGCGCGAGTTCTTGAGCTCGCCCTGGGAACACTTCGTCAAATGGTGCCGCGTCCATTTCGGTTTCTTCTCGCGGCTCCATGCCGCGAGAAGCAGGGCGGTGGTGGTCGGCGCCGAACCGCACTGGAAGAAGAGAGCCTGAGAACGAGCGCCGTCGTGGAGGAGTCGCTCGCTGCACGGCCCTGGTGCGTTCGGCGCGCGGAACCAGGGCGCACAGGAATGGTGCACAGCGGCGCCCACGCGCGACCTTGACCGAAGCGCCCCGCAGCACGACCACCAGCCGCACCGCACCCACGGCGCACCGCCGACCCACCCCACCCGCGCGCAACCTCGGCGACTTGGAGGTGGCACCCGGCGTGCTGAACCAACTCGCCCATGGGACGGGCGGGCTGGGGTCGAAGAACGTCGCGGCGAGCGCTCGTCGCAAGTGCAGGGGTGGTGCTGCTCGGGGCGGTCTCAGCGCTCGCGCAGCCCGTCGCGCCGCTCGTCCTCGGCTCGTCGCGGGTGACGAAAGCCGAGCCGAACACGCCCGTCCCCGCCGCGCCGTCGGCCGTGCTGCCGGGCGTGCGGCACAGCAAACACGACTTCAGCGCGACCTCGGGCTCAGGCGCCGTCACCAGCCAGCGCGCCGAGCAGAACCAGCTGTGCATCTACTGCCACACGCCACACCGCGCGGGCTCGACGCAGACGCTCTGGGGCCGGCCACTGTCGGCGACCACCAGCTACGCCTGGGGCACCGAGGCGGAAGGCGCCGTCGCGACCACCACCAGCGGCACGCTGCTCCCGACGCTGCTGCGGCCCGCGTCTCGGCGTTGCCTGGGCTGCCACGACGGCACGGTGGCGCTGGGCGACGTCACCAACGCCGGCGGCGGCAGCGCCGGCATCCTCGTCGGGCTCGAAGGCCTGGCCGGGCTGACCGACGGCGCCGGTCGCCTCGTGGACCCGACGCACCTCGTCGGCGGCGGCGGCACGCTCGGCGGCAACCACCCCGTCTC
>JALHOS010000362.1 GCA_022842905.1 Myxococcaceae bacterium
CCGCCGACAGCGCCGTCGCCACCGCGTCGAGCGCCGGCACGGCCTGGTCCGCCACCTGGCCCACGAAGTCACCGACGGAGGCGCCGCGCACCACCCCGCAGCGCCGCAGCGCCGTGTTCACGCTGGGCCGCTCGGTGCGTACGCCCAGCCAGCGCACGGGCGAGTGCCACGCGCGATCCGGGGACACCACGCCCAGCGTCGAAGCCGCCGCGCCGCCGACGAGCCGGCCGGCGGGGTCGACGGCGACGAGGCTGGGGAACTCACCGCTCGCGCTCGACCCCAGCGGCACGACCTTCACTTCACCCGCGTGCCACGCCGCCGCGCGCCATGAGGCCTGACTGACGTCGACCCCGACGATGCTGTCCTCGGTCAGGGGCAGGGCGGGGACTGGCTCGAGCGCCGGGGTGTCGGCCGCTTCGGGGCTCGACGGCGCGGGCGCTGGCTGAATGGCCGACGCCGAGAACTCGATGGGCGGCGCCTGTGGCGTCGGGGAGGCTTCAGCTGGCGTCGTCGCAGGGCCCTCCGCGGCCGCGGCGGCCTGCGCTTCCGCGGCGTCGTCCAGCGCCTTCTGGCTGGCGACGACCTCGTCGAGCAGCGCCCGCGTCGGCGCGTCGAGGCGCTCGAAGCGCACGAGCATGCCGGACTGCCCGGGCTGCTCGCTGACCACCACCCGGCTCACGCTGCCCTCACCGCGCATGAGTCGCGTGCCGTCGGCGAGGACCAGCTCGAAGAGCAGCAGCGTGCCTTCGGGCTTGACGCCCTTCGTGGCGATGAAGATGCCCTCCAGGGCGACGTGGCGGGCGTACCGCTCGACGAACTCCTGGCGCGTGGCGAACGGCAGCCGAACGCGCAGCGGCACCCTCTTCGCGTCCGTCGTCATTGCACCCTCAGCTTCAGCTCCCCGCGCTCGCTCGGGAGCAGCAGCTCGAGCCCTGGGGCCACGTCCGCCATGGGGAGCTCGAAGAACAGGCGCAAGGAACTCTGCCCGCCGTCCAACGCCTGGATCGTCAGCGGCGCCTCGGCCAGCCGCATCACGTCGCGGGCAACTGAGTAGCTGCTCGCCTGCCGCCGCAGCGTCGCGCCAGCGGGGTCGAGCACGCCAGCGCCGCGCGCCCCGACGGTGACGCGCAGGAACGTGTCCGCCGTGGACAGTGCCAGGCGCTTGCCTTGCACCCGCTGGCTCAGCTCGAGCTCGGTGACGCGCACGCTCAGCGAGTCGAGCGTCGCCGCGGCGTCCGACGGCACGACGAGCTCCTTCGGCTGCGTGGCGCCCTGCGCTGCTTGTGCCAGCGCGTCATGATCGAGCGGGCGCGGAGCTGACGGCGCGGCCTTGAGCTTCTGGAAGAAGGGGTCCGCGGCCTCTGGCGGCGTCGCTCCGTCCTTGCTCGGACACGCAGCGGCCAGCAGGAGCGCCGCTCCCACCGCACGCCACGGGCTGGGACGAGCACCCTTCACGTCGGCTTGTGCTCTTTGACCAACGCGAGCAGCTTGTCGAAGGCCTGGGGAATCTTCGTGGCGTCGGTGCCACCGGCCTGGGCGAGCTCGGGCTTGCCGCCGCCCTTGCCGCCGACCTCCTGCGCCATGACGCGCACCGCGTCGCCGGCCTTGAAGCCGCGGTCCACCAGGTCCTTCGTCACCGCGACCAGGATCAGCGCCTTGCCGTCGGCCGTCTCGCCGCCCAAGCCCACCACGCCGGAGCGGAGCTGATCGCGATAGCGGTCCGCGAGCTGACGCAGCACATTGGCGTCCGCCGGGTCCACGCGCTGGGTCAGCACCTTGATGCCGTTCACCTCGGCGACCGCTTCGCCCTTGGCCGCCCCGCTCGACGCCTTGAGCTGGACTTCTTCGAGGCGCTTCTCGAGCTCCTTGATGCGCTTCTGCGACGCCTCGATGCGCTTGGAGAGCTCCGCCGGCGGCGACTTGTAGAGCGCCGCGGCAGCGTCGAGGTGGCGTTCCTGCTCCCGCCCGTGGGCGATGGCGGCCTGGCCCGTCAGCGCGAGCACGCGGCGCACGCCGGAAGCGACCGCCAGCTCCTGGACGATCTTGAGCAGGCCGATGTCGCCGGTGCGCTCGACGTGCGTGCCGCCGCACAGCTCGGTGGACTCGGGGTGCACCGTGACCACCCGCACCCGCTCGCCGTACTTCTCCCCGAACAGCGCCATGGCGCCGGCCTTGCGCGCTTCGTCCAGCCCCATCAGCTTGGTCTGCGCTTGGGCGTTCTGGCGGATCCACCCGTTGACCAGATCTTCGACCTGCTCGAGCTGCGCGGGGCTGAGCGCGCTGAAGCAGCTGAAGTCGAAGCGCAGGTAGTCGGCGTCGACCACGCTGCCCTTCTGGGTGACGGCTTCGCCGACCACCAGGCGCAGGGCGCGGTGGAGCAGGTGAGTGGCCGAGTGGTTCGCGCGGATCTTCGCGCGCCGGGCGCCGTCGACCTGCTGCTGCAGCGTCTCGTGCACGGCGATCGAGCCCTGCTCCACCTTCACCGTGTGCACGTGGAGCGTGGGCACCGGCTTCTTGGTGTCCAGCACCGTGGCCCGAACGCCGTCGCGCCCGAGCGTGCCCGCATCGCCCACCTGCCCGCCGGACTCTGCGTAGAAGGGGCTCGCGTCGAAGACGATCTCGACCGTGTCGCCGGCCTTGGCCACCTCGACTTGGGCGCCGTCCTTCACCAGCGCCAGCACCGAGCCGCTGCCCGACGTGCCGTCGTAGCCGGTGAAGCTCGTCGCCGGCAGTGAGCCGCCCAGCCGCAGCCAGACGTCGGACACGGCGGTGGCGTCGTTGAGCTTCGACTCCTGCGCGCCCTTGCCGCCCTTGAGCTTCTCCGCGCCCTCCACGTCGGCCTCGAGCTCGTGCTCGAGGGCGATGACGCGGGTGAGGTCCGGCGGGTAGCCGTGGGTGTCGTACAGGAAGTGCACCGTCTCGGCGGAGATCGCCTTGCCGCCGCTCGCCTTGAGCTTGCCGATCGCCGTCATCAGCTCGCGCTCGCCGTTGCGCAGCGTGCGGCGGAAGGTCTCCTCTTCGTGGCGGGACGCGTCGAGCACCAGCGTCTTGCGCTCGTGCAGCTCGGGGTACACCTCGCCCATGGTGGCCACCACCTCGGCCACGACGTGGTGGAAGAACAGCTCGTCCATGCCCAGGCGCTGTGCCCCGTGGCGAATCGCTCGGCGCATGATCCGGCGCAGCACGTAGCCTCGGCCTTCGTTGGAAGGCTGCACGCCGTCGGCGATCAAGAACGCCGCCGTGCGCGCGTGATCGGCGATGACGCGCATGCTGGCCGACTCGGCGTCGTTCGCGCCGTACTTCTTGTTGGACAGCGCGGCCGCCTTCGTCAGCAGCGGCGTGAACAGGTCGGTGTCGTAGTTCGACCGCTTGCCCTGGACGACGCTCGTCACGCGCTCAAGGCCCGCCCCGGTGTCGATGCTGGGCTTGGGCAGCGACACGAGCGGTCCGTCCTTCACCTTGCGCTCGAACTGCATGAAGACGAGGTTCCAGATCTCCAGCCAGTTTTCGGAGTCGCCGGGCAGGTCGCCGTCCTTCACCGCGCCGCCGGGCAGGTAGAAGTAGATCTCCGAGCAGGGGCCGCAGGGCCCGGTGTCACCCATGGCCCAGAAGTTGTCTGCCTTGCCGAGCTTGCGAATGCGGTCCGGCGCCACGCCCGTCTTCGCCCACAGCTCGAAGGCCTCCTCGTCGGCGGGGATCCCGTCTTCTCCCTTGAACACCGTCACCGCGAGGCGTTCTTTGGGCAGCCGCAGCACCTGGGTGACGAACTCCCAGCCCCAGCGAATGGCGTCGGCCTTGAAGTAGTCGCCGAAGCTGAAGTTCCCCAGCATCTCGAAGAACGTGTGGTGCCGGGCGGTGAAGCCCACGTTCTCGAGGTCGTTGTGCTTGCCGCCGGCGCGCACGCACTTCTGGGTCGTCGCCGCGCGCACGTAGTCGCGCTTCTCCCGGCCGGTGAAGACGTCCTTGAACTGGACCATGCCGGCGTTGGTGAACAGGAGCGTGGGATCGTTCGCGGGAATCAGCGACGACGAGGGGACACGCGCGTGGCCGTGCTTGCCGAAGAACGACAGGAAGGCCTCGCGCACCTGCGCTGCATGAAGGGGCGTCTGCGACATGGCCGGCTTATGCCAACTTACGTTCCCGTTGCCCACCGGCTCCTGGGCTACGCTGCGTGCTCATTCCTCCCATGACACGGTTCTTCTCCGTCCTCGCTGCGTTGTCGCTGTGCCCTCTGCTGGCCCAGGCCGCACCGCCAGCGAAAAAAGGGGCCGCGAAGGCAAGCAAGCCTGCCGCACCACCTCCCGAAGCACCGGCGCCTCCCGAGACGGGGCCGGTCTTCGTCTACGTGATGCCGATCGTCGACGGCGTCCACGCGCTGGCAGACGCGGCGATGGACGCGGGCGAGAAGGCGCTCAAGGCGGCGCTGACCGAGAAGAGCGCGACGCTGCTCTCTCCAGACGATCCCGAAGCCGACCTCGGCCAGGTGCCCAAGGCGAGCAAACCTCGCGCGTACGAGCTCAAGCTCACCATCTCTCGCGCCAAGGACGACGGGCTCAAGGCGGAGCTGCTGGTGGCGAGCTTTCCGAGCGGGGCCTTGAAGGGGAGTTGGTCGGTGACCGGCAGCGGCGCGCCGGCCGCCGAGCTCGTCGAAGCGATCGTGCCCAAGGTGGTCGCCGACGCAGCGGACGATCTGAAGTGGAAGGCGCCCTGAGGCGGGTCACTCGACGAGCAACACCCCGCCCACCATCTTGTCCATGGCGCAGCCGTACTTCACCGAGCCGGTGGCCTTGGGCGTCCAGGCGACCTCGACGGGGGTGTCGAGCGGCAGCTTCACGTTGATGTCCGTCCCGTCGATGAGGATCTCGTTGGCGCAGGTCGCGTCCGTCTTCCGCGTCACCTTGAGCACCACGGGTTGGTCCTTCTTCACGGTGAGGTTGTTGGGCACGAAGCCGTCTTCGGTGACCGCGAGCTCGATGACTCGGGCGCTGCCTGGCGCTGCGGGTTTTTCGGCGAGCGCGGCGGGCTTGGCGACTTCGGCCGTCGGTGCGGGCGCAGGGTCCTTCTTACAGGCGACGAGGCAGAGGACCGACGACAGGGCGAGCAGGCTGGGTCTCATGGCGGCCGCGCACCTTAGCGCCCCGCCTGGCACTTCGCCTTTGACCGCGGTCGCGTGTGCGCGCGCGTTCGACGCTCACGCGCGGGGCCGGTGGGGCTAGGCTCCAGACCGCGCATGAATTGGTCTGGCTACGCAGTGAAGACGACGACGGGAGACGCCGAGGAGGGGCACCTGCTCCTCACCGCGTCGACGTCTGGAGATGAGGCGAGGACGCCGGTGGTGGTGAACCTGGCGCTCGACCGCAGCGGCTCGATGAAGGGCGCGCCCTTGTCCGCCGCCGTCGAAGCGGCGATCCAGTTCGTCGAGCTCGCCGGCCCGCAGGACTTCGTGGGGCTGGTGTTGTTCGACGGGGTCGCCGAGCAGCGCGTGCCGGTCTGCAGCATGGACAGCCGCGGCAAGCGGGCCATGAGCGACGCGCTCCACGGCATTCAGACGGGGCGCGGCACGGCGCTGCTGTCGGCGTTGGAGACGGCCGCGCGGGGCCTGCAGCGGACCCTCGTCCCTGGCCGCCGCCAGCGGATCCTCATTCTCACCGACGGCGAGCCTTCCGTCGGGCCCGATCAGCCGCCGGCCTTCACGGAGCTCGCCGAGCAGCTGTCCAAGCAGAACGTGTCGGTCCACGCGCTGGGCCTCGCCAAGCACTACTACGCCGAGATCCTCCACGCGATGACCGCGCCGACGGGGAACGCGTTCGAACACGTGGACGGGCCGGAGGGGCTCAGTGAGGCCTTCGGCGCGACCGTGGCGAGGCTCTTCGGCCAGGTCGCCAGCGACGTGCGCGTGCGGATCAAGCCCCACGGCTTCCAGTCGCTGACCTGCCGCCACGCCTACCCAGCGCAGATCGACGGCGAAGAGCTGGTCGTCACGCTGGGCGACGTCTCCCGAGGCTTTGGCCGACGGCTGCTGGTGTCCGGGGCGCTCTCACAGCCCGACTGGGGCGCGGCCGTCGTGGGCATGAGCACCGAGCTCAACGACACCCGACGGCAGGTCATTGAGCTGGTGCGGGTCCTGCCGGAGAGCCGCGAAGGTGAGCTGATTCGCGGCCTGCATCACGAGCTCGAGCTGGTCGCCGCCGAGACGGCCGCGTGGCTGTCCCTGGCTCGCAAGGACGTGGAGCGCGCCGAGGTCCAGCTCGAGGAGTCCGAGCTCAACCTGCGCCAGCTCGTGAGCTTGTCGCCCGAGGGCATTCCGGTGAAGCGGCACGTCGAGCGGCTGAGCGACCTGCGCCTGGCCGTCGAGCGCGGCGAGGGCGACATTCCCCTGCTCATCCGCCGGGCGCAGTCGGTGAAGGCCGGCACGCACGTCAGCCAGGTCGTGCCGCTGCAAGGGCCGCTGCGGGGTCGGAAGAACTGAGCCGCGGCGTCGAGGAGCCCTGGAGCCGCTCTACCGCTCCGTGCACGCCCGGCCAGCGCGTTGCGCCGCGCCGCGCCGCGTGGCATTCACCGACGCCATGACGATCCGCGTGACGATCTGGTCCGACTACGTTTGACCGTGGTGCTTCATCGGCCTCGGTGAGGTCGACTCCCTCAAGCAGCGCTTCTCGCTCGAGTTGAACTGGCAGCCGTACCTGCTGCGCCCGGACACGCCCGAAGAGGGCTCTCCGCTGCCCGACTACGTCAAGGCGTACGTCGCCAACCCCAACAACCCGCTCTTCGCGCGCGCCAAGACGCTGGGGTTGACCATGCGGCACGATCGGCAGCGCATTCCCCCGACGCGCCGGGCCCATCGCGCGGCCGAGGCTGCGCGGCGGTTGGGCGCCTTCGAAGCGTTCCACCGCGGCGTGCTCGAGCGCTACTGGAGCCACGCCGAGAACCTGAACGACTGGGCCGTGCTGCGGCGCGTGGCCACCGACGCCGGGCTCGACGCCGACGCCCTCGTGGCGCTGGCCGACTCGCCGGACGTCACCGCGCACGTCGACGCCGAGCTGGCGCGGCGCCGCGCCGTGGGCGTGGACGCGGTCCCGACGTTCCTCATCAACGAGCGGTACCTGGTGTCTGGAGCGCAGCCGGCCGACGCGTTCGCCGACGCCTTCACTCGGCTGGGGTTGTCGTAGCGGGCTCCGCGCCTTCCGCTGCCCACGCCATCATCGCGTGGAGCGGAATGAAGACCTCGTCTCCGGTCGTGCCCAGCAGCACGTCGAAGGGGCCCACGGCCAACAGCGGCGCGGTCACCTTGACGCCGTTGCGCAGCTGGAGCTGCACCGGCTTGCCGACGTGGTCGAGCAGCGGCCGCGGATCGTTGACGGGTCGCCGAGCGGGCTGGCGCGCGACCGCCGCGGGCTTCTGAGCCAGCTTCGCGTCGCGCTGGAGCGACGGGTACAGCGTGTCCCAAGTGCTGCGCCGGGCCAGCGCCACCACCTGGAGCTTCTCGAGCCGGCCGGTGCGCGACAGCTCGAAGCTCACCGGCTGCACGGCGGTGATGTTGTCGAGCACCGTCTTGTCGCCCAACACGAACGCGACCTCGGTCGTTTGGGTGATGAGCGCCTGGACGAACGCGTCGATCGTCTCGCCCGCGACGGACGCCCGCGCCGCCTTGACCTCTTCCTTCTTCTTGGCGCGCTGCCGGCGCTCGAGGAACTCGGCGACCGAAAGCCCCGACTGGACGATGCCGAAGGCGTCGGCGAGCTCGAGCGTGGGGTGCTGGCCCATGAGCGTGTACGCCTGGTCGAAGCGCGCCGCTTCTTCGCGGTGCAGCTTCTTCCAGATGCGGCAGCGCATCTTCCCTTCGAGATCGCCCTTGGCGATGCGGGCCGGTACGCGCTCGGCCTTGGCCAACGCGGCGATGGCCTCCGGCGTCGGGGGCGGGCGCGGCGTCTGGGGCCGCGGGGAGA
>JALHOS010000363.1 GCA_022842905.1 Myxococcaceae bacterium
CCGCGCCTGCCGAGCCACCCGAGCCTGCCGAGCCGCCCGCGCCCGCCGAGCCGCCCGCGCCCGCAGTCCCGCCACCGCTGCCACCGCTGCCGGCATCGGTCGCGACGCACTTGCCGTCAGTCGAGCAAATCTCGCCCTTGCCGCACTCGACGCTCGTCTTGCACTCAACAGGTGCGGGACAGCCGGCCAACAACGCCAACGCCCCGACGAGGCCCGCCACGCTCACGTATCGGTTCTGGTTCATTCCGGCTCCATTAGCAGATGCTGCGCTTCGAAACGTGCTTCGTCAGGGCAGCTCGCCAAAACCGGCGTCAGCGACCTGCTTGGCGGCGAACGTCCCGTTGAGCGTCCGACCGAAGCCGAGATCGCCCCCTTCGGACTCGAACAACATCGCGAAGTTCCCGCGCACGGGCTTGCCGATCTCCACGCCCTCGGTGAGCACCAGGTCCCCTCGTTTGACGCGCGGGAAGCTCCGCACCGGCTCGCCGCCCGGCGCATGCGCGACCGACGTGCGCGGGCTGCCCGGTCGCCACTCGCCCGCAAGCTCGATCTTCTTGCCGACGCCGACCTGCAGGTCCTTCACGTACACGGTGACGCGCGCCACCACGTCCAGGAACACACCTCGGTTGCGGTAGTACGTCACCTGAAGCGCTTCGGCGTTGAGGAACACCTCGCTGCGGCCCACGTCCAGCGGAATCACCGCGTCCATGCTGCCGGTCAGCCCGTTGTCCGGCCCGCAGGCGCAGGCCAGCACGCACGCCGCACCGACGACCGCTGCCCGCACTCGCCCCGTCACTTCTCCACCGCCAGCTTGAGCGCGCCGCTGCGCGGATCTCGGTACGCCACCACTCGCTTGTTCGAATCGAAGTACGCCAGCCGGTTGTGAATGCCGCCGCTCTTGTCCACGAGCGTCTCGCGCCACGTGCCTTCGATCCGCTGGGTCACCCGCAGCTCGTCCTCGGCCTCGGGGCAGCTGCCTTCGTTCACCGCGTTGCGCTCGGAGCACACGTAGAACGCAATGCCGGGCTCGTGGTGCTCCTTCTCCATGGCCAGCGCGGGGTACCAGCCGCCGGTGCCGACGCCGAACACCGGATCCGCCGCGGACCACGACGAGCCGTCCGTCGACTTCTTGTAGAAGAGCTGGTTCTGCGCGCGGTCGACCGCGGCGATGCCGAAGCCCTCCATGGGGTCGTAGGCGAGGGTGCCGCCGGTCTGCGTGTTGGTGAAGCCGAACACCACGTTCGGCGCGGTCCACATGCCGCTGGGCAGGCGCTTCTGGAACGTCACGTCTTGGCCGATCGTGTCGGCGCCGCTGAACGCGCGGTCGTAGATGATCGCCGGCTGGTCCTGCACCATCACCATTTGCAGGCGCGCGCCCCAGGCGAACTTGTCGTTGCCGCCCTGCTTCACGCAGGTGCGCGTGAACGGCCCCGCAGGAGGGCCCATGGCCATTTCCACGTCGCTGCCCGCCCAGTCCTGCATTTCGAACTGCCCGTTGTGGCCGTCGCGCCAGGCGAAGAAGAGCGTGCCCATGCTGTTGAAACCCAGCGCCGGCCACACGCCGACGAGAAAGCCGGTGTCGGAGACGGGGTTGCCGCAGGTCGTGTCTCCGCCGTTGAGGGCCGCGACGACTTGGGTCCAGGTGCCGGCGTTGCGGTTGGCGACGACGGCGTCGGACTGAAACCAGAAGATGGTATCGCCCGGGCGAAACCCGGACCCGCCGCCCAAGAAGCCCACGCTCGGCTCGCCGGTCATCGGGTGGAAGGCGACGGACAGGCCGACCAGGCGCTGCACCGGGCCGTTGAGGCCGCCGTCGGGCACACCACGAATCGTCTCGATGGGGCTGACGACGCCCTGCTTCCACTCGACGTAGCGCAGCGCGTAGTCCTGGTGGCCCATCATGCTCGAGGTGCCGAGCGGGGCGTAATACGCGACGCCCACCCGCTCGCGCGTCGGGTCGACCGCCACCGCCAAGTACGTCGCCTCGCCGCCGTCGGGATCGAGCGTAAAGACGTTGAAGGCCTCACCCACGCCGGTCCCGCCCGTACCGCCGCCGCCGTCGCGCCGGCCGCCGTCGGCCGTGGGCGTCGGACCCGAGCAGGCGCCGAGCGCCAGGAAGAGCACTACCGCTGCGCAAGATCGCCACATGACGCGCGCACCCTAGCAGGCCCGCCCGCGCTCGCGCGTGGCGTGGACAGTCCCCCGCACCTTGAGGGGGCGACCCCTCAGCGGCGCACGCTCACCTTGCGGTCGTGCACGCGCGCCTCCAAAGTCCGCGGCCATGTCGAGTGACGACGAAGCCCTCTCACGCCGCGTCTTCGTGCACCGCCTGGCCTTCTTCGGAGGAGGCTCGGTGGTGCTGGGCAGCGGCTGCGAGGACAAGCCGAAGCCGCTGGCGCCCAAGCCGAGCCAGCCTGAGCGCCGCGCGCCGCTGACGACGAAGCACCAGACCCTCACCGACGAGGAGTTCGCGGTGCTCGTGGCGGCCGTCGACACGGTGCTTCCCAAAGACGAGGACGTCGGCGGGGTCGAGGCCGGCGTGCCCGAGTACGTCGACCACATCCTCACCACGCCGCAGCTCGAGAAGCTCAAGAACGACTTCATCCCCGGGCTGTTGGCGCTGGACCGGCGCTGCACGCGGCTGCACCAGGTGCATTTCGCCGACGCGACGCCCGCGCAGCGCGCCGAGGTCCTCACGGTCTTCAAGGACAGCCCGGAGAAGAGCGGCGAAGCCAAGTGGTACGAGCTGCTGATCGTCCTGTCGTTGGAGGGCTTCCTGGGCGACCCGAGCTACGGCGGGAACAAGGGCGAGGCGGGCTGGAAGGTGGTGGGCTTCGACCTGGCGGGCCGAGGCACCGAGGGCGCGCCGAAGCCGGGGTACGACGGCATCACCACGCTCAAGGGGCTCACCTGCGGCACGGGCCGGGGCTGCTGACATGGCCAAGCCCGCGGTCGACGTGTGCATCATCGGGTCTGGCGCCGGGGGCGCGCCGCTCGCGTACGAGCTGGGGAAGGCCGGCTTCAAGGTGGTCGTCCTCGAGAAGGGGCCCTGGTACCGGCAGGAAGACTTCGTCCACGACGAGATCCTCAACAGCCGCCGCAACTTCTTCATGCCGCTGCCGTGGAACGAGCCACACCTGTGGCGCGCGGGGCCGGACAAGCCGTTCGCGCGGACGAACGACGGCTGGACCGCCAACTGCGTGGGCGGCGGCACGGTGCACATGAGCGGGTACTTCTACCGGCTCAAGCCCGTCGACTTCCGGCTCAAGTCCGAGCTGGGCGCGGTGAAGGGCGCGAACGTCGCCGACTGGCCGATTCGCTACGAGGACCTGGCGCCGTACTACGACAAGGCCGAAGCGCTCTTGGGCGTGTCGGGGCGCGCGGTGCCGCACAAGTTCCAGGAGCCGCGGAGCAAGGACTTCCCGTTTCCTCCACTGGCCGAGCACCCCGTGTCGCAGGCGATCGACCAGGCCTGCGCCGGGCTGGGCTGGCAGGCGCTGCCGACGGCCCGCGGCATTCTCACCGCCAACCACGAAGGCCGCCGCGCCTGCACGTACTGCACGTTGTGCGGCAGCTACGGCTGCGAGACGGGCGCGAAGGCGAGCACGCTGGCGGCGCTGATCCCCAAGGCCGTGGCGAGCGGCAACGTCGAGGTGCGGCCCAAGTGCATGGCCACCCAGGTCACGTCGGGCACGGACGGGCTGGCCAAGAGCGTGCTCTACCTGGACCAGGACGGCGCGACGCAGGAGCAGCCCGCGAAGATCATCGTCGTCAGCTGCACGGCGATCGAGAGCGCGCGGCTGTTGCTCAACTCGACGTCGTCGCGCTTCCCTTCAGGCTTGGGCAACCACAACGGGCTGCTGGGCCAGAACCTGCTGTTCAGCTCCTTCGGCCAGTCCAAGGCGACGTTCCGCGTGTCACGGCAGGCCAAGCAGCACGCGTGGCTGACGACGAAGGCGCCCTTCGTGAACCGCAGCGTGCAGGAGTTCTACGTCATGCCCGACGGCCGCTTCGGCTTCCGCAAAGGCGGCACGCTGGGCTTCATGTGGGCGCACCCCAACCCCATCTTCGCGGCGGTGGGCCTGGCCAAGAAGGGCGCGGACGGGGTGTTCGGCAAGGCGCTCAAGGACAAGCTGCGCGACTACCGCGACAGCCGGATCCTCGAGTTCGAAACGTACGGCGAGTTCCTGCCGACCGACGACACCCGGGTCACCGTCGATTCGAAAGTGAAGGACAGCTACGGGCTGCCGGTGGCGGCGATCACCATCAAGCGGCACCCGGTGGACCTGGTCATGACGAAGTTCCTGGTGGAGCGCGGCGAGGAGATCCTCCAGGCGCTGGGCCCCGAGAGCGTGACGCGCGTGGGCACCGCCGGCGAGACGGCGATCCTCCAGGGCGGCACCTGCCGCTTCGGCAAGGACGAAGGCCAGAGCGTGCTCAACGAGCACTGCCAGAGCCATTCGGTGAAGAACCTCTACGTGGTCGACGGCAGCTTCATGCCGTCGAGCGGCGGCGTGCCGATCACCCTCACGATCGCCGCGAACAGCTTCCGCGTGGCCGACCACCTCGTGGCGCGGCTCAAGAAGCACGGCAAGTAACGCAAGCTCACTGCGAGCCGGGAGTGCCGGCCAGGCGAAGCGGCAGCACGTCGATCTTCACCGCGTACTTGAGCCGAGCGTCCGACTCCCATTCGATGAGGTGATCGCCCACGTTGGTCAGCTCCGCGCTGCGCTCGACGAAGCCGGCCTTCTCCGCTTCGCCGACGAGCGTGCGCCCGGTGATGTCGCGCGTCACCCGCGCCTGGCAGCCGGTCTCGTACCAGCGAATGGTGGTCTTCTCTCCCGTGCCGGCGATCTCGGACAGCAGAAAGGACACGGTCACCTTGGACGGTTCGAACAGCCGCACGCCCAGCCGGTTCTTTCCCGGGAAGCGGCTCTCGACGTACGTGCGGTCGCCCACGAAGCAGCCGACGGTCGTGCCGCACAGCGGCCACTCGCCGTCACACTGCTCCTGCACCCGCGGGCCCAAGAATTGCTCTCGCACCCCGCCGCAGCCGAGAGTGACGACTGTCACCAACAAACACGCTACGGTCCGCGCGCTTTTCACCCTTGGAGGTTGCATGTCCCGCTCGTCCATCATCCTGACCCTCGCCTGCGCGGCATTGTCTGCCAGTTGCGGGCCGGCCACCACCGGCAAGGCGTGTGAGAAGGACGTTCAGCTGCAGAAGGCCCAGTTCTGCTTCGACCGCGAAGGCCTGGGCTTCGGGCAGGAGTTCGGCAGCGCGACGCTGATCGGCACCAAGCCCATCGAGACGCTGGCGCTGCGCAACGGCGGCATCGAGGACCTGGTCATCACCAGCGCGGACATCAGCGGAGACAGCGCGTTCCGGCTGATTCGCAGCTGGGACAACCACGGCAACATCATGCCGCCGCCGAAGGTGCGCGGGCCCTTCTTGGTGCAGGGAGACGGCGGCCTGTTCAATACCGGCTTCGTCCCGCCTGCGCGTGAGGGCGCGACGCTCAGCGTGGAGTTCACGCCCACCGCGGCCAAGCAGTACGCCGCGCAGGTGACGGTGAACACCAACGCGCAGAACCGGCCGACGTTCGTGTTCCAGGTGACGGGCTGCGGCCTGCCGGCCGACGGCGGGACGAGCCCCTGCTACACGTTCCGCGACTGCACCAAGACGAACGACGCCGGCATCAGCATCTGCGCCGACGGCGGGCGCTGACGGTCTCGGGCGTAGCGGCTTCAGGTCCGCGCTGAGGCTGTCGCGCCCTCGGGCGTGAGCGCCAAGCGCGGGGCCCTTCGCGGCCAGCGTCGCCGAAAAGACGGCGCATCAGTGGGCCAGCCAACGGAGTTCGTCAGGGACGCGCGCCGCTCGGCGAGCCGCCAGGGCTGCGTCACCGAACGGAGCGGCGCTTCAGTGGGCCAGCCCAACGGAGTTCGTCCGTGAAGCGCGCTGCCCTGCGAGCCGTCAGGGCCTGCGTCACCGAACGGAGCGGCGCTTCAGTGGGCCAGCCCAACTGAGTTCGTCCGTGAAGCGCGCCGCCCTGCAAGCCGTCATGGCCTGCGCCACCGAACGGAGCGGCGTATCAGGACCCTCCCGTCAGCGGAGCTCGTCGCTGAAGTGCACCGTGCGAGGGGCGCCGTGTCACTGCACGAAGCGACAGCCGCCGTCGGTCACCGGGCAGGTCGCGGTCGCGCCGCCGTCGCGCTGGTACGTCAGCGGGTACGGCAACGTCGACTGCGTCAGCCGGTAGACGATGGGGTCTGACGTGAGCCGGTTCGCCCCGCCGACCCCGACGAAGAAGCGGCCTTCCGACACGTTCGACGCGGGGAAGCAGCCACAGGCGACGGGCTGCAACGTGACGCGGCGGCGACCGGGCAGCTGCTCTTCACGGAACAACATGACGGCGTTCGCGAAGGACTGGCCCGCGTACCACGGCGCACGCGCTTCACCGGTGAAGGCCAGCGTGAGCTTGGGGCCGGGGCAGCCCAACGCCGTGCCAGCGCCCGCATCGGCCGCGCAGAAGTTGAGATCCAACGTCAGCTCACCCGGCACCTGCGTGCCGCCGTCGAGCGTGTCCGTCTCCCACTCGAGGCTCCAGCCCTGATCGCCCACGGTCATCGCGGGGAAGTTGAGCTGGAACGTGTCGATGTCGGTGGGCACGGCCTGGTAGTCCGACGGGCCGCGCAGCCCCTGCCCAGTGTTCGGATCGTAGTCGTTGACCAGCCTCCCGAAGCCGTGGCTCAGCCGCCCCGTGACGGTGCTGCTCGTGCCCGAGATGCTCGCCACCGTCGCGCCGGTGCCGCGCGTCGTCTCGTCGGTGTCGTCTTCGACGGACAGGAACAACGTGTACTCGCGATCGTCGGCCCACTTCTGCGCTCGGCGGCCGGGATCCGACACGGTGATGAACAGCTCGGCCTGCTCGGACGGGTGCGGGGGGATGGGGATGACGCCGTCGAGGTTCTTGAGGTCCGTGAAGCGCTGCGTCTCGGTGTGCTCGGCGTAGAGGCACAGGGCGCCGCCGCTCGAGTTGCAGAAGCCGTCGACCAGCGCCTGCTGCACCACGTCGTCCTCGTAGCCCTTGGGGCAAACCGCGGCGCTCTGACGGCAGGGCCCGGCGCCTTGGCTGACGGTCCGCAGCACGCGCAGCTGTCGCCCCGGCGTCATCGAGAGCGGAGGGAATCGCCCCCCGGTCATGGTCGGCGTGAGCCGGTAGCGCAGCGCCGCGTGGGTGCTGCTCGCGGGGAGCCGCACGACGAACCACTCTTCGTCCGGCACCGAGCTGATCCGCCCGACGAGCGTGGTCGACTGGCCGACGCCCAAGGGCGAGACGACCTTCGCCGTGGCCTTGGTGTCGTTGGGCTCCTGCATGTCGACGTCGGGCATGATCCGCAGGTCGATCGCGTAGCGGGTGTTCAGGCTGCCGCCGACGACCGCGTTGGGCATGTTGGGGCTCCGGTAGCCCTTGATCTCCAGCGAGTAGGTGCCCGGGCCCGCGGAGATGCGCGCCGTCGACAGATCGATCGGCAGCAGGTTGTTGTCCATGTTGCCTTCGGCGAACGTGCGGCCCATCGGGTCCTTGAGCACGTACGCCAGCTGGTACGGCGGCGGCGGCGTGGGGATCGGGTTGGGCCCCGTCAGGCGCAGGTAGATGATCTGCCGCCCGGTCCCCGTCACCTCGAAGCTGAAGCGGTCGACGTCGTCGTTGGTGGCCAGGTACCCGCCGGGCGCGTTCGCCCCGGTCGCCGTCTGCCGAACCCCTCCCATGTCCGTCAGCACGATCGGCGTCACGGGCATGGCTTCGTTCGGATCCGGGTCCTGCGCCACGTTCACGAACACCCGGTAGCTGTTGCGGTTGTCGACGTTGGGCTTCACCCCACCCTTGTCTTGCAACAGCAACACCAGGCGCGCGCCGGGCTCGTTGAACGGCT
>JALHOS010000364.1 GCA_022842905.1 Myxococcaceae bacterium
TGCTCTTCCGATCTCGCGGGTGACGGCGTGGACGCGAGTGCGGGTGGTGTGGCTGGCGCTGGCCGTGCCTGGGATCGTGTGGGCGGGCGGCTTTGGCAACACCGCGCCGGTCGTCAACTCGGTGCAGGTCAGCCCCAGCCCCATTCCGGCAGCGGCGTCCGTGCTCGTGAGCTGCACCGGCACGGACAGCGACGGGACCATCAACCAAATGCGCATCACCGTCGGCGGCGGGACGCTGCCCAACGGGACCAACACCCAGCTGCTGACGATTGCCCCCGCGCCGAGCGTGACCGGCACCATCACCTGGAGCACGCCCGGGCCTGGGCTCTACACCGTCACCTGCGGCGTCGCGGACAGCGGCGGCACGTTCGGCGGCGCGCTGACGGCGTTTCTGAGCGTGCAGGTCGAGGTCGTCGCACAGAGCGGCGGAGCGGCGCCCGAAGTTTCGTCGCTGACCGCCGCGCAGCCGCAGCCCTTCGTCGGCGCCACCACGGACGTGCTGGCAGTGGCGAGCGACGCCGACGGCGACCCGCTGTCGTTCACGTGGTCCGCGACCAGCGGCACCTTCGTCGGCGACGGGGGCTCGGTGGCGTGGACGGCGCCTGCGACACCCGGGCCGGCGAGCCTGACCGTCGAGGTGCGCGACCCGGCCGGCCACACCGCGACCGCCACGCTGAGCGTGGACGTCGTCTGGGGCCGGGCGCTCGCGCCGCTCCCGCTCGGAGCGGGCTTGGAGTTCCCCTCGAGGCTCGCGGTGGAGGCCACGGGCAGCTACTGGGTGACGGATCCACCGACGCGCTCCGTGGTGCGGGTCAGCCCCTTCGGCCAGCGGCTGCGGCGACTGGCGCTGCCCTTTCGGCCCAGCGGTATCGCGGTGGACGCGACCGGTGCGCTCCTCATCGCCGACCTCGAGCGCGGCGCCGTCGCGCGTTACTCGCCGCTGGGGGACCTGCTCGGCTACCTCGGGGCGGGGCTGGGCACCTTCGAGCGGCCCGTCGATCTCACCGTCGTGCCGGGGACCGGGCAGGTGCTGGTCGCGGACTTGGGCGCGCGCGACGTGAAGGTCTTCGCGGTCGACGGCACGTCGGTCGGCCGCTTCGAACTCGACGGTGGCTCGCCCACCGGCATCGCCGTCAACGCGGCCGGCACGGTCGTGGTGACTGACGGCGCCAACGGCACGCTGATCGCCGCCGACGTGGGCGGGGTCGTGCAGCGGCTCATCGGCTCGTTCGGCGCCTCCCCCGGCGGCCTCACCCGCGGCGCCGGCGTCACGCTGACCCCGTCGGGCGACGTGTACGCGGTGGACGGCTTCCAATCGCGGCTGGCCGCGTTCACGCTCGGCGGCGCGTTCAACGCGTTCCTCTCACGCGGCGAGCTGAAGGTGCCTTCGGGCATCGTCGCCGACTCGCTCGGGCGCCTCGTCGTCGCCAACGCGGACGTGGGCCGGCTCGACGTGTACGAGCTGCCCGGCGCGCGCGCGCCTGAAATCGCCTGCCCGGCAGACCTCGAGCTGCCCGCCGCGGGAGGCTTGTGCGGCGTGACCCTCGACGAGGCGTCGCTGACGGTGAAGGCGCCAGGGCAGGGCGGGGTGGTGGTGCCCACTCCCGGGTCCCTCCCCGCAGGCAACCAGTTCCCCGTCGGGCTGAGCGTGGTCGACTACACGCTGACGAACGCGCTCGGGGCGCAGTTCGCCTGCCAGCAGCGGGTCCGCGTGCTGGACACGCAGGGCCCGCAGCTGGCCTGCGGCAGCGCGGTGCTGGTCGACGCGGCGCCTGGCCAGTGCGGCGCGACGGTCTCGGCGCCGCTGCTCGGCGCCGGCGCCACCGACAACTGCCACGGCGTCAGCGTGCAGCGGTCCAACGGGCCGTCGGACGACTTCTTCCGGGTGGGCACGACGCAGGTGAGCTTCACCGCGACGGACGCGGTGGCCCACAGCTCGAGCTGCGCGCAGGACGTGACGGTGGTGGACCGGCAGGCGCCGCAGGTCAGCTGCGCCGCGCAGACCGAGCTGTCCATGGCGCCGGGCACCTGCTTCGCCGCGCCGCCGCGGGCGTGGGTGACGGCGGTGGCGCTGGACAACTGCGCCGCCCGAGTCGACGCCCTCGGCTTCCCCGGCGACGGGCGCTTCCCCGCGGGCGTGACGACGCTCACCCACCTGGCCGTCGACGAAGCGGGCAACGAAGGCAGCTGCGTGCAGCAGGTGCTGGTGAAGGACGATGAAGCCCCGCAGCTCGCGTGTGGCGCCGCCGTCACCCTCGCCGCGGACCCCGGGCAGTGCGGTCGGCTGATTTCCCCAGACGCGCTCGCGCCCAAGGCCCAAGACAACTGCAGCGCGACGGTGACGGCCAGCGTGGCGCAGCCGACGCGCTTCGCGGTGGGCAGCACCCCCGTCGACTTCGAAGCCGTGGACCCGGCCGGCAACCGCGACCGCTGCAGCCAGGTGGTGACGATCGAAGACCGGGAGCCGCCACAGCTCACCTGTCCTCCCGACGTGTTCAAGCTCGTTCTGCCTGGGGTCTGCGCCGCCGCCGTCGCTGCCGAAGCGCTCACGCCGACGGCTTCCGACAACTGCTCGTCCGTCGTCGAGACGCGAGGGCTGCCCGCCGGCGGCCTGTTCCCGCGCGGCGTGACGGTGCTGACGCACTCCGCCGTCGACGCGGCGGGCCTGCGCGCGTCGTGCGTGCAGCGGGTGGTGGTGGCGAGCAGCGAAGCGGTGTCGCTCCAGTGCCCCGCCAACCTCACGGTGCGCAGCGATCCCGGCGTCTGCGGCGCGCGGGTACCCGACGCGCTCCTCCGCGGCGCCGTCACCGACGCGTGTGTGGCGTCCGTCGAGCGCACGGGCGCTCCGGCGTCGGGGCTCTTCCCCGTCGGCAGCACCACCCTGACGCACGTGGCCCTCGGCGTCGGCGGGTGGCGGGAAGTCTGCGCGCAGACCGTGACCGTCGAGGACCGCGAAGCGCCACGCCTCACCTGCCCGAGCGACGTCCACACGGCGGCCGCGACGACCTGGTGCGGCGCCCAGGTCCCCGAGGAGGCCTTCGCCGTCACCGCCGTGGACAACTGCGGCGAGGTGTCGGTGCGGCGCAGCGGAGTGCCGCCGCAGGGCCTCTTCTCCGTCGGCCGCGCGGCCGTCACGCACGAGGTGTCGGACCTCTCGGGCAACGTGCGCGACTGCGTGCAAACCGTCGAGGTGGTCGACTCGACGCCGCCGGTGGTGCAGGCGCGCGACGTGACGTTCTACACGCAGGACCGAGACTTTCGGCTCGAGGTCGCCCTGCCGCTGCGGCGCTGCGGCAGACCGCCGGTGCTCCCGTTCGAGCTGAGCGCCTGTGTCGTCGAGGCGACGGACCACTGCGCGGGCCCGCTCGATCCACAGGAGGCCGGGCGCATCACCCGGGTGGAGTTCTGGTCGCAGGGCTCGGCGCAAGACGAGGGCAGCGCCGCGCGCCGGGAGCAGCGGCGGCGCGCGGCGTTCGCGCGGCTCGACGGGCGCGGCTGCGAGCGGCTGAGCGTGGTGGGGGCGCAGGCGAAGCTGCCCTTCGACGGCCTCGAGGCGCCCGCCGAGCAGCACGGGCTCTACCGCGTCTTCTACGAACTCGACGACGGCCACGGGCCACCCACTCAGGCGCGCTGTGAGGTGCACCTGCTGCCGTCGCGCGCTGAAGGCGACCGCCTGACCGCCTTGCCGAGCGACGAGCAGCCGCGGCCGCTGGACTGCGTCGTCTGCGTCGGGGACGGCTGCGGAGCGTGCCCGCTGCCCGCGCAGGTCTGCGCGTCGGCGCCGCGCTGTGACCAGGCCACTGGGCGCGGCTGTGCCGACGACTGCGAAGCCGAGAACGGCTGCGCCGCGGAGGCGCTGGCCTGCCTGGCGTCGTGCCAGGACGCGTGCACGCCGTCGTGTGGCGGCTGCACCTCGCGGGCGCTCTCGCCGCTCAACCCGAGGTCGCCGGGAGGTCACCATTCGTCCCGCCCGTAGACAGCGCGCGGTCCTGCGCGTGGTGCTGGTCGTCTTGGCGGCGTGGGCGACGCCTGCCCTCGCGACGGATCCACCGCACAACCCGCCGCGGCTGACGCAGTACTGCCTGGACTGCCACACGCTGCACAACGCGCCGGGCGCGACGCTCACCGCCGCGGCGGGCAACCACAACCTGTGCATGAGCTGCCACAACCCGACGGGGCTCGCGTCGCCCAAGCCGTTCGCCAGCGCGGACCAGGCCGTGCCCGGCGTGAGCGGCAACTCCCACCGCTTCGACGCGCTGGCCGTCAACACCGCCCGCGAGACGCTCGAGCCGCTCAACCCGGTACTCGCCTCGCGGCTGCAGGGCGCGACGAGCAACGCGCCGAACAAGCGCATCATGTGCTCGACGTGTCACGACCAGCACTCGCAGCAGCGGGCGCCGCCGGACCAAACCGCGCCGGCGTACGGGGGCGCGGGCACCGGGTGGGGGCGGCACTACCAGCGCATCGCCAACGACGCGGACCAGGCCTGCCTCGACTGTCATCGCTTGCGCGACGTGCAGAGCTCCGCGGGCGGCTCACACCCGGTGCGCGTGCCGATTCCCAGCGCGAGCGGCTTCCAGGCGCCGGCCACGCTGCACCGCATCAACGGGAACGTGTCGTGCACCACGTGCCACAGCCCGCACTACGCGACGAGCGGCGGGGCGAACGACGGGTACCTGCTCGACGACGGCATCGGCGCCATTTGTTACCAGTGCCACACGCTGGGCGACGCGGTGAACGCCTCGCACCTCAAGACGGCCAGCGGCGTGTTGTGGCCCGGCGGGCAATACGGCAGCACTCGCCCGGCGGCGCCGGCGAGCTACCGCGGCTACTGCGTCAACTGCCACTGGCCCCACGGCCAGCGAGACGACGTCGACGGCGGCAAGTACCTCAAGCTGTGGGCCGAGCGGTACGACGTGTCGCGCACGCCGGGGGCGGACCCGGACGACGCGGAGGACCTCTGCTTCACGTGCCACGACGGCGCGCCGGCGACGACGAACCTGGCGGGGGAGTTCGCCAAGGGCACCAACACGTCGGCCAACGTCTTCCACCACGCGGTGAAGGACAGCGAGCAGCTGCTCTACGGGCGGTCGGTCGAGTGTGTCGACTGCCACAACCCACACCTGGCGCGCTCGACGGACAAGCACAAGGGCGTGGCGGGCGTGGACCTGGCCGGCAACGCGGTGGGGTTCGGCACGGGAAACCCGCGCGACATCACCCAGTACGAGCTGTGCTTCAAGTGCCACGGCAACACCCGCAACACGACGCGCACGACGACGAACAAGCGGCTCGACTTTCAGCCTTCGAACAGCGCGTTTCACCCCGTGGTGGTGCAGGGGCAGAACCAGTCGGCGGCCATCAACCAGCAGCTCCAGGGCGGGTTGTCGAGCACGTCCACCATTCAGTGTGCGGACTGCCACAACAACGAGGCCACGCGCTTCGCCAACGGCACGTCCACGCCGTACGCGCTGGGGCCAGCGTCGAACTCGACGGCGAAGCCCAAGGGGCCACACGGGGCGGTGCAGCAGCGCTCGGCCACGCAGTCCTCACCGTACATTCTGCGCGCGTACTTCAACGGCGCGCTGCAGGGTCCGGCGACCTTCAATGCCGACGAGTTCCGCCTGTGCTTCCTGTGTCACGGCCAGACGCAGCTGATGTCGCGTGACTACGCCTCGGGCGCGCGGACCAACTTCTACGACCCCGGCGGCCGAGACAACCTGCACTGGCTCCACCTGGACGACCGCAGCGACAAGGCCCGCGCCACCTGCAAGAGCTGTCACTTCAACATTCACTCCAACCGGCAGACGGGCGCCGAAGGCAGCGCGCACACCACGCAGTACCGCATCAACGGCGGCACGCCGACGGTCGGCCCGCCGACCAACGGGGTGAAGACGCGCAACGTCGCCTTCGCGTCCGACGTGCAGCCGGGCTCCTTCACGCGCCCCGAGTTCGCGCTCAACACGACGACGCGGCAGCGCAGCTGCAACCTGCAGTGCCACGGCTACACCATGAACTTCACGTACACGCCGTCGGCCACCTACGACACCGACGCGCTCACCTACACCCCGTGCACCGACTCTGACGGCGACACGTACTTCGCGCAGGCCGGCTGCGGCACGGCGCAGGACTGCAACGACGGGAACGCGGCGGTGCACCCCGGCGCCAGCGAAGGCGCGCCGGCTACCTGCGTCGACACGCTCGACAACGACTGCGACGGCCAGACGGACTGCCAGGAGAGCGCCTGCTTCGCCACCTGCTGCCACGACGCCGACGGGGACACGTTCTACGCGGAGGCCGGCTGCGGCACGCAGGTGGACTGCAACGACGCCAACCCCAACGTGAAGCCGGGCGCGCCGGAGAACACCGCGCCGCTCTGCTCGGACACCGTCGACAACGACTGCGACAGCGCCACCGACTGCAGCGATTCGAACTGCATGGGCATCGGCAGCTGCCCGTCCTGCACCGACGGCGACGGCGACACGTATTACCTGCAGGCCGGCTGCGGCACGCCGGTGGACTGCAACGACGCGAACCCCGCCATCAACCCCGGCGTGGCGGAGAACACCGCAGGGCGCTGCGCCGACGCCCTCGACAACGACTGCGACGGGCAGACGGACTGCGCCGACGGCACCTGCGCGTCCTTCTGGACCAACGCCGACGGCGACGCGTACTACTCGCAAGCTACGGTTGGCAGCTGCCAGGGCGGCGACTGTCTGGACAGCAACGCCAACGTGAACCCCGGCATGCCGGAGAACACCTGCGCGCTGTGCCGCGACACGCTCAACAACAACTGCGCGAGCGGGACGGACCTGACCGACCCGGCCTGCGCGCAGCAGCTCGAGGACACCAACACTGAGTGCAGCAACGGCGCCGACAATGACGGCGACGGGGCGATCGACTGCCACGATCGCAGTTGCTGGACCGGCGCGCAGTGCGGCGGTGGGTCGGCCAGCAACTGCGTCAGCACGGCAGGCGGCAACAACCGGAACTGCTGCCGGCCCGCGGGCACCGCGTACGCGTGCTATCGGTCCGAGTGCAACGGCCAGCCGTGCGACCGCGGCGGCACCTGCGACGTGTACTGATGGGCCAGGCGAAGAGAGCGGTGTTCGGGGCCGTGGTGCTCGGCGGCGTGGCCGTCGCTGGAGTGCTCGCGCTCCGGCTGTGGCCCGCGCGGCGCTTCGTGCGCTACCCGGACGCCGTGGCGGCGCAGGTGAAGAACGTGCACGCGTACCAGGGGGCGCCGCTGTGCCAGGCCTGCCACGCCGGTGAAGATCGCCGCCTCACGGTGGACCCGCTGTCGACCTGCGCCCGCTGCCACCCCTTCGAGCAGCACCGCAGCCACGTCGTCGGCGTCGCGCAGGTCCGTCCGCCGCCCGAGCAGGTGCCGCTCCCGCTCGCCGTGGGCGGCGTCATCGTCTGTCACACCTGCCACGAGCCCCACGCGGACATGCGGACGGCGCACGGGCTTCGGCGCGCGGACGACCCCAACCAGCTGTGCCTGGCGTGTCATCAGCAGCACTGAAGGAGCAGTGAGGGAGCAGGCCCCGCTGGGCTGCAAGAGCTGCCCCCCGCTCGCCGAGGCGGCGTCGTGGTCTGTCACACCTGCGACGAGCCGCACGCAGACATGAGGCGGCGCACGGCTCTCGGCGCGCGGGCGACCCCATGGAGTTCTGCCGGAACGTCAGCCGCAGCACTGACGCACACGAGTGGCGCAGGCCCAGCCGCCGCTCGAAGAGGTGCCGCGCCCTCGCCGCGGGCGACGTCATCGTCGGTCGCACCTGCGACGAGCCGCACGCGGACCTGCGGACGGCGCACGGGCTTCGCCGCGCGCGCGAGCCCCGACGAGCGCTGCCTGTCGTGCCATCAGCAGCACTGACGCACAGGTGTGCCGCGGGC
>JALHOS010000365.1 GCA_022842905.1 Myxococcaceae bacterium
AGGTCAGCGCGCTCGGCGCGATGAAGCGGGTCGGCACCGTCGCGACGCCCGCGGCCCACAGCGCGCGGAAGTACACCTTGTCCGCGAAGCGGCGCAGCAGGTCCGGCGGGTTGAACACCGGGACCCTCAGCGTCGCGAGCTCGTCGAGGAAGACTCGGAACGCCGCGCGGTGGTGCTGCCAGTCCCAGGGGCTGCGCAGCAGCACGCCGTCGAAGCGCTCGAGCGCGGCCGCGGGGCCCTCGTTCCAGACGATCGGCTCGGGCCTGGCGCCCAGGCGCTCGAGCTGGGCGATGAGCGGCAGGTCGTCCGGCGCGTAGCCGCCCAGGGCGCGCTCGGTCAGGACGGCGAGGTGCATGGCGGGCTCCTGTACACGGCTCGGCCGCCCGGACAAACGGCTGGCGCGTGCCAGGCGGTGGCCGCGTCGCAGGTGGGGGCGCGAATGGCGTAGGCTCTGAGGCCTTCCTCATGTCCGCCCGCCTCGGCCCAGACTCGCTCGTCATTCGAACGCCCCGGCGGTGGGGCGTGGCGGCCCTCTTGGCGCTGGCGGTGGTCGTGTGGGCGGGGCTGTGGGGCCTCTTCGGGCCGGGCACCGTCGCTGGGCTGTTGCTGCTGGTGGTGGGCGTGCTGGGCGTGCCCGCGGTGGTGGTGGCGGCCAAGCGGGCGCTCACGGTCAAGCAGTACACGGTGGCCCGCGCCCCCGGGCGGCTCATGGTGGAAGGCGACCCGGTGGAGCTGGCGCGCATTGAGCTGCGGATGATCGCCTGGCCGCTGACCCAGCGCCCGCGTCGCTACGCCTTGTCGCTGTGGGTGTTGACGTCGGCGGGCCCGCTCGATTTGCCGCTCGGCACGTACCCCACGCTCTTGAGCGCGTCGGGAGCGGCGGGGCCCTTCGAAGACTTCGTGCAGCGCGCGAACTTGAAGCTCCCGGGCGCCACGCGCGCGCGGTGAACGTGGCCCTTCGCCAGCGCGCAGCTTGGTGCGACAGTGCGGCGCCATGGGGAGCCCAACAGCCAAAGAGGTGATCGATCGCATGGAGCTGCCGTTCAACGGCTTCGGCATCGATCCCTACGGGGTGTCGAAGAAGCACATGGCGCAGGCGTTGGCCGTGTTCGGCTGGCTGTACCGCAATTACTTTCGCGTGAAGTGCCAAGGCGTCGAGCACGTGCCCAAGCGCGGGCGCGGCATGCTCGTCGGCAACCACTCCGGTGGCTACGCGATCGACGGCATGATGACGGTGACCGCCATGGCGCTGGAGCTGGACCCACCGCGGCTGGCGCAGTCGATGACCGAGAAGTTCATGAACGCATTGCCCGGCGCTTCGCTGTGGACGTCGCGCACCGGCCAGTTCACGGGGCTGCCCGAGCACGCCGAGCGGCTGCTCCACGACGAGCGACTGTTGCTCGTCTTTCCGGAAGGCGCACGGGGCACCGCCAAGCTCTACAAGGAGCGCTACTCGCTGGTGGAGTTCGGCACCGGCTTCATCCGCCTCGCGCTCAAGACGAAGACACCCATCATCCCCTTTGGCTTCGTGGGCGGGGCTGACGCGGTGCCGTCGGTGCGCAATTCGAAGACGCTGGGGAAGCTGCTGGGCGTGCCCTACGTGCCCATCACGCCCTGGGGCCTCGCGCTGCCCGCCCCGACGACCTGCCAGCTGCACTTCGGCGAGCCCATGCACTTCGAAGGCTCCGGGGACGAGGACGACGCGACGGTCCGCGGGTGGGTCGGGCAGGTGAAGTCCCGCATCGCGCAGCTGATCGACGAAGCGCGCGCTGCGCGGAAGGCCCGCGTCACGGGCGGAGGCGACCGATGAAGGTGTTGGTCGTCGGCACCGGGGGGCCGCTGGCGCAGGGCGTGGCGCTGCAGCTCAAGGCGCGCGGGCACGAGGTCATGGGCATGGACCGGCGGCCGTGGACCGACGCGCCCAAGGGCATTCCCACGTTCAACGTCGACATTCGCAAGCGCGCCGCCGAAGACGTGTTCCGCACGCAGCTGCCCGAGTGTGTCGTGCACATGGCGACGGTGAACGCACTGACCGCCGGCGGCGAAGAGCGCGCGCGGATCAACGTGGGCGGGACGCGGGCCGTCTTCGAACACTCGGTGGGCCACGGCGTGAAGCACGTCGTCTTCGTGGGGCGGCACACGTACTACGGGGCCGGCGTCGACTCGCCGCTGTACCACACCGAAGACGAGCCCCCGCACGGCATCGGGGAGTTCCCGGAGCTGGCAGATCTGGTCGCGGCGGACTTGTTCGCGGCGAACGCGCTCTGGCGAGAGCCGCGGCTGTGCACGACGGTGCTGCGGCTCGTCTACACGTTGGGCCCGTCGCGGCAGGGCACGCTGGCCAGCTTCCTCAAGGGCCGGCGGGTGCCCATGGTGCTCGGGTACGATCCGCTCTTTCAGTTCCTCGAAGAAGGCGACGCGGTGCACGCGATCGTCCACGCGGCGGAGCAGCGGGTGAAGGGCATCTTCAACGTCGCCGGGCCCAGCCCCGTGCCGCTCTCGTCGATCATTCGGTACACCGATCGAATCCCCGTGCCGCTGCCCGAGCCGGTGCTGGTGCGCCTGTTCGGCCGCTTCGGCTTCCCCAAGCTGCCGCGCGGCGCGATCGAGCACATCAAGTACCCCATCGTGGTCGACGGCCGGGCGTTCAAGCGGGTGACCGGCTTCCAGTTCCAGGTAGACGAAGTCGAGACGCTGCGGCGGTTCCGGGAGATCGCCTCGGTCGACTTCAAGTGAGGGCGGGTTTCTTCCCACGCGACGCGGGCCGGCCGAAGCTTCGTCGCGCCCATGAACCAACGACTGCTCCCTCGGCTTCGCAAGCGACTGTCGATCACCCTCGCTGACGCGCGCGCCTTCACGGCCGACGTGTCCGCGGGAGGCTTCGCCGTGGAGCTGATGCGGACCCTCCAGCCAGGCAGCACCGTCCACGGCACGGTGAGCGTCGGCGAGCGGCTGCTGGGCTTCACGGGCCTGGTGTCGTGGACGAAGCAGGCGGAGCCCAGGCTGCAGGTGCGCGGCAAGTCGGGGATCCGGCTGACTGGCATCGACCCTGCGTTTTACGAGTGGCTGCTGACGGCGTAGCGGTCCGAGGCGAGCGCTTCACCGCCGCACCGGCGGTACTCCGGGGCGCCCCAGCCCGCTCGTCGGTCGCATCGCCTTGACCTTCTCGTACGCGAACTTGAGCTCCGCGTGGGTGGGCAACACCCGCAGCGCCGCCGCCAGCGCGCGCTCGGCGTCGGACCGCTTGCCGAAGAGGATCAACGCCTCGGCCAGGTGGATCGCCAGCCGGGCGTCCTTGGGCGCGAACTTCACCGCCGTCTGCAGGTGGGCGATCGACCGCTTGTCCTTGCTCTCGAGGTACGCCAGCCCCAGCGCCGCGTGAGTACCCCCGTCGTTCGGCGCGAGCGCGAGCGCTTTCTGGAACGACTCCATCGCCCGCTTGAGCTGCTTGGCCTGCTGGGCCGCGTTGCCCAGCACCACCAGCACCTCGTGGTTCCGCGGCGCGTCGGCGGCGGCCTGGTTCAGAATCGTCATGGCCTGCAGCGACTGGTTGGTGTGCAGCAGCAGCGTACCTTCCACGATGCGGGCCGCCGTCGACGAGCGCGCTTCGGGCGAGAGCCGCTTGAGCGCCTGCTGCACCCCCGCGAAGTCGTCGTCGCGCAGCCGCACCTTCGCCAGGTAGATGAGCGCGTCGCCGTCTTGCGGCTTGAGCTTGAGCCGCTCGGTGGCCAGGCGAACGACGCCGTCGTAGTCGCCCTTCTTGTAGCGCTCGGCCAAGACGGTGGCGAAGCGGCCAGAGGACGACTGCGGGCGCTTGGGCGTGGGGCGGGGCGGTGCGGACATGCGAGCCTCTTGAAGGTGAGAGCGTCAGCCGTAGCGGACTTGGACGTTCTGAATCAGCGTCAACAGCGCCTGCTTCGCGCCTTCGGTCGTGGGGCTCCGCACCAGGGCCCAGCCTTCACCTTCGTAGCCGCTCGCGCGGGCCATGCCGACCTTCGGCGTGCGCGCTTCGACCAGCGTGTCCTTCGTCTGGGCAAGCGCGCGGTCCAGGCCTTCGACGCTGACGATGCGATCGCCGCTGCCCTGGCCTCGGAAGAACGCCGCGCCGCAGGCCCACTTCTTCACGACGGGCGTGAAGCGGTCGAAGGCGATCAGCTCCGCCCACTTCGCCACCATGTCGCACTCATGGGCCAGGCTCATCATGGGCATGATCTGCACGCCCGGCGGCCGCGCGCCGACTTCGCTCACCAACATCGAGCCGTCGTCGCACAGGAACCATTCCATGTGGGTGATGCAGCTGCCGGACACCCGCGGGTTCTCCCCGAAGAGCACCTTGAGGGCGGCCTCGTTGACGGGGTCGAAGCGGCGCCAGGTCGGGTCGTCCGATTCCCTGGGCATGAGCACGCAGTATTGGATCCACGGCTGCTCCAGGACCTCGAGCGGCGTGGGGAAGTAGCGCGTGCCCGATCGCCACACCGTCTGGCCGTGAATGCTGACCGTCTCGCAGGTGTGCTCACGCGCGCGGACGAACTGCTCGGCTTGCAGCGGCGTGCCGCTCGTCGGGACCAGGCCCAGCTCGGCCAGCGCGGCCAGGTCCTTCTCGGACTCGACGCGGTGCGTGCCTCGGGAGCCCAGGCCAGCCTGCGGCTTGACGATGATCGGGAAGCCCACCTGCCGAATGAAGGCCGTCAGCTCGCTCAGCGACGACACCAGGGCGCTCTTGGCGACCGGGATCCCGTTCGCGCGGAGCACGTCCTTCATGGCGTCCTTGTCGCGGAAGCGCGTGGCGATCTTCACGCCCATGCCGGGCAGGCCGAGGCGATCGCGCACGACGGCCAGGGGCAGCTGCAGCTGCTCGAGCGCGCCGGTGAGCCGGTCGATGGGGCCCACGCCCTTCTGCAGCGCCTTCGCAGCCTGCGTCAGCGCGTCGGGGTCCAGCGAGTTGGTCACCCGGTAGTGGCCGGCGAGGTGCGGGCGCAGCGCCGGAGGGATCGCGCCGTCTGGGTCGTCGGAGATGACGGACAGCTTCACGCCGGGCAGCTCGGTGAAGGCTTTGACGTAGCGGTTGGTGTTCTCCAGGAAGCGCGGCGCGACGAAGGTGACGTGGGGCATGGCGGCGCGGCAGCGTACTCGCGGTTGGGCCGAGCGGGGCGCGCGAAGTCAGCGGCAGGTCGGGCTGAGCAGCTCCGGCCGGTATTCGAAGTGCATGGTGTCGTAGTGCTGCCAGCGCCCGCCCCAGATGAAGCCTTCGGCTTCGAACGCGTCGACGATCGCCTGCGGCACCTTGTTCTTCCACTTGATGGGCTCCCGCGGCTGCGCCCAGCGCCAGTAGTGCGACCGATCCACGTTCAGGTCGATGGCGATGCCGAACGCGTGCGCCGACAGGTTCTTCGACCGAGCGATGCGCCGCCACTGCACCGTCCCGCCGATGAGCTGGAGGAACGGGAGCAGCTTCTTGTCCTGCTTCACCGCGTCAGTCAGGCGCTCGACGACGCGCTCCAGGGCCGGCGCAGCGAGCTCGTGGAACGCGTAGCGCACGCCGAAGAAGCGCACCTTCGCCGAGCGCGCGAAGATCTCCTTGGCGCTGCCGCCGTAGGTGGCGGTGAAGAGCTGCTCCACGCGGGCGCGGCCTGGATCGTCGATGGGGCCGGCATCGCGCGTGTCGACGGGGACGATGAGGCCCTTGGGGTAGGGCACGCGGAAGACCTCTTCCAAGTCCGGCGACTCTTCGCTGTCCGGGTCCGTCGTCGCCGACGCTTCTTGGTGCCAGGCGAGAAAGCCGCCGTCCGGCAGGCCGAGACCCCAACCCGCATCGGCTCGCCAGGCGACGACGCCCGCGTACCAGGTCGGCAGGCACGTCAGCGCCTTGGGCGGCGGTCCCGCATCGACGGCGCTCAAGAGCAGCCCCAGCATCAACGGCGTCATTGGGAGCTGCGGGTCTTAGCGCGCTGGCCAGGGGTCGCCAGATGACGTCCACACGCACGCCGCACACGCGCGCCACGCCGGGGTGACGCCACGCTACGGTGCGAGCGGGCCTCGCGGGTCGGCTCGCGCGCCTTCCTCGCGCCTGTGCAGCCAACGGAAGCCGGTCGACGCCGTGAGCGCCGCAACGGGCGCGAAGGCCAGCGCGAGGCGAGCGGCGCTCGAGCCGCCCCCGGCCCAGAACGCGCCCAGGATCAACGCCCCGAAGCCCGCGGCGCCGAGGAACAGCTGCTCGCGCAGCACGTCCTCGGGCACAGCCACCCGAGCCAGCGCCACACTGCGGGCTGCGTAGGCCGTGCTGAGGACGCCCCCGAGCAGCACCGAGGTGAGCGCTGACGCGTCGCCGCCCAGGTCGCCCCAGACGTCGGTCGCCAACAGCGAGCCGATCGCCGCCGCCACGAGCAGTGTTCCCAGGCCCAGCCAGAGGAGGCTGAAAAGCGCCAGCGCCAGCGGCGGCCAGGCGAGGTGTCCATGCGGGTGCTCGGGCGCGAGGCTCAGCTGCTCCGGCGTGAGCTGGAACGCGTACGGGTAGCCCATGCGCAGCATCAGCTGCACGGCCACCTCCGACGTGCGGCGGTCTCGGGTGTCCATCCACCGGCTCGCGGCTGGGTCTTCCGTCAACGAGAGCAGCAGCGCGGCCAGCGCGTCAGACGGGCGCTTCGCCGCGGCGGCCAGTACACCGTGCAGCCGGAACACATCTTCGGCCAGCGGCAAGGCTTGCTGCTGGAGCAGCTCCACCAGCCGCTTCGCGCTCGCGAGCGGGTCCGCGTTGGGGCCTTCGTCGACGCCCGCGGGGCTCTGGCGCTGCGCAGTGGCCTGCTCCGACACGCGGAGGACCTTACCCCCGCCGCCCGCCCCCGCGGCAGGCACCTGCCCGGCGGAGGAGCCGGCACCGCTGTCAGGTCGACCGGCTCCGGGGCCGCTCTGCGCGCACTCCCTCGGCGGTCTCGTCCGGGGAAATCGGCTGCACGTTGGTCGCTGCTTCGGGGGGCGCTGGCACTTCGCCGGGGGCGCCCTCGTCAACCGATTCGGCCTCGGCCCGCGCCTCGGCACGCGCTCGAAGGCCGAGCGCCACCGTGAGCGTGAGCGTCGGGGCGCCGAGCACGAGGAAGCCCAGCCAGGCCGCGCTCGCATCGCGTCCCAAGAACGACAGCGTGGCGAGCAGGCCCAGCTGGACGCCGCCCAGCAGCGCCAGGCCGCGCAGCCACCCCCGAGACCGGGTGGACGTGGCCGCCAGGCTCCAGCCACCCTGCAGCACGCCGAGGCCGAACGCGCTCAGCGCAACCATCGAGCGAGCGCTCCACGCCTCACCAGCAGCGGCGAGGCTGAGCACCAGCAGCGTCAGGTTCCACAGCAGCGCCAGCCCGCCCAGCACCAGCGCGCGGCCCGCCACCGGCTTTACTCGTTCGGCGCCGAGCAGCACCTCGGGCTCCAGCTGGAACGCGTACGGGTACCCCATGGCCAGCAGCGTCTGGCGGGCGACCTCGAACGTGGCTCGGCGGCGCACGTCGAGCCAGGTGGCGGTGTGCGCGTCGGTCGCGAGCCGAACCAGCAGCTCCGCCCAGGCCTGTGACGGCTGCGCGCGGGCCGACGCCAAGAGGTGGTGCAGGTGCTCGACGTCCTCAGTGGTCGGGACCGCGCTCTGGCGCAGCTTGTCCACCCACCGCGCGGCTTCGTCGGGCGTCATCGCCGGTGGCTCAGTTGGCCCCACGGTCGTGCGCGAACGGCTCGCGGCGAGCGTCGACGACGGGGCGCTGCGAAGGTCGCTTGGCGCATCACGCCGAGCGCCGGTCCCGCGCTTCGGCCGCGGCCACGCCCGCGCCCCGCGCCGAACACCGCCGAGGCCTTGCAGCGTTTGGGCTCACTTCACCAGTCGCAGCGTCAGCGGGTACGTGTACCACCCG
>JALHOS010000366.1 GCA_022842905.1 Myxococcaceae bacterium
CGCAGCAACCGCAACGAGCGGCGGATCATCTGGAAGTTCAACGTCGAGGACGCACGCCGCAAGTTCAAGCTGGTGGTCGATAAGCCCTCGATGAGGGACTAGGCCGCGGAGACGACCTGCCCGTCGGTCAGCCGCAGCTGCCGGGGCAACGAGCGCGCGAGCTCGACGTTGTGCGTGACGACGACCGCGGTGATGCCCAGGTCCTTGTTCACTTCACGCAACAGCGCGTGAATGCCCTCGCCGGTGGCTGGATCCAAGTTGCCCGTCGGCTCGTCGGCGAGCAGCAGGTCCGGCTTGAGCATGAGCGCGCGCGCCAGGGCGACCCGCTGCGACTCTCCCCCGGACAGCTCGCCCGGCCGGTGCTCCGCGCGGTGAGACAGGCCCACCCGCTCGAGGAGCTCCCGCGCGCGGTTGAGCGATGACTTCTTGTCCAGCCGGGAGATGAGCGCCGGCATGGCCACGTTCTCGAGCGCGGTGAACTCAGGCAGCAGGTAGTGCGACTGGAACACGAAGCCGATGGTGCGGTTCCGAAACGCGGCGACCTCGGCGTCGGACAGATCGAACACGCTGGTGCCCTGGAAGCGCAGCGAGCCCGCCGCCGGGGCGTCGAGCGTGCCGACGACATGCAGGAAGGTGCTCTTGCCGCTGCCCGACGCGCCGATCAGCGAGACGAGCTCTCCTTTTTCGATGGTGACGCTCACGCCGCGCAGCACGTCGATGCGCTTCCCGTTGAGGAAGTACGCCTTGTGCACGTTCTCCACTTCGAGGAAGGCGGCCATGGCGCTCACTCCGACTTGAGCCCGTCCACCGGCTCGACCTGCGCGGCCTTGAGCGCGGGGTAGATGCTGGCGAGGAAGGTGATCAACACCGCGATGACGACGGCGAGCACCGTCTGCACAGGCTCGATGCGCACCGGCAACGAGGGAATGTAATAGACCTGCGGGTCGAGCTTGATGCCGACCTTCTCGATGAAGAAGCACCAGGCGAGCCCGGCGACGAGCCCGAGCACCCCACCGGCGATGCCGATCTGCAGGCCTTCACCCAGGAAGATCTTCACGATGCCGCCGTCAGGCACGCCCAGCGCCTTGAGCACGGCGATCTCCTTGCGCTTCTCGAGCACGAGCATGATCACCGTCGCCACGATGAGCCCCGCCGCCACGATGATGATGATCGACAGGATGATGCCCATGACCAGCTTCTCGAGCCGCAGCGCCGCGAAGAGGTTCCGGTTCATCTCGCCCCAGTCCTTGGTGCGGTACGGCCAGCCGTCGAGCGAGTCGTAGATGCGCCGCATGATCGCCCGCGCGTCGTCCACGTCGGCGACCTTGATCTCCACGCCGCTGGCGCCCTTCACCCCGAAGAAGCGCTGCGCTTCCTTCAGGTGGATGTAGACGAACTTCGAGTCGTACTCGTACATGCCGGAATAGAAGATGCCGGCCACGCGGAACGGTCGGCTCTTGGGCATGGGCCCCTGCGGCCCGAGCTCACCGCCGAGCGGAGAGACCACGTTGAGCCGGTCGCCCACCACGACCTTGAGCGACGACGCCAGCTCTCGCCCCAGCACGATGCCCGGCATGGCGGCCGCGGCCTTCGCGTCTTCGTCTTCTTCAGGCGTCGCGGTGTCGATCATCGGATCTCGCTCGATGTCGGGCACCACGCCGGGCACGTCTTCCTTCGGTGCGGGCGGTGGAGACAGCCGCTTGACGTGGATCTTCGTCGGGTCTTCGAGCCCGTCGAGCGAGCCGCCGGGGAGCATGTAGCTGGGCAGATCCGTCACGCTGCCGACGGTCGCGGGATCGATGCCCTTGATCATCGACCCGCTGATGTTGCCTTCGGACGAGACCATGACCTCGTTGAGGATGAAGGGCGTCTGCCCCGCCACCCCGCGGACCTGGCCGATCTTCTCCATGACGTCCGCGTACTCGGGCATGTCCAGCGAGTACTTCATGACGACGCCGTGGGCGTTGGTGCCGAGGATCTTCTTCTGCAGGTCAGCCTCGAAGCCGCTCATGACGGACAGCACGATGATCAGCGCCATCACCCCCACGCCGACGCCGCCCACCGACAGCGCCGTCATCATCGCGGTGGGCGTCTGCTGCTTGAGCTTGAGCTCGTTGAGCGCCTCGGCGGCGAGCAGCGGGTCCTTGAGCCCCAGCTTGCGAATGCGCGTGCGGTCCGCGGCGGCCTCGGCGGCGCTGACGATCGCGAAGGCGATGAGCGGCGGGACGATGCCGAGGATCAACACGCTGAAGACCCCCAACAGCAGCCGCGGGCGAAACACCGACACGTGCCGGGCGGAGACGAACGCTTCGTACGACGTGCGGAGATCGAACTTGCCCGAGCTGTTGGCGACGAAGCCGAAGTTGATGCCGAGGAACAGCGCCAGCGCGAGCGCCGCGAAGACCAGCCAGTACCCCAGCTCCGGCCGGTTCTCGCCCAACAGACTCGACAGGTAGACGACTTCCTTGAGCCGGTAGCCCAGGCTCGTCATCAACGCCGGCACGCTGTGCATGGCGCTGAGCAGCACGGGGATCGGCAGGCCGAAGTAGAGCAGCGCCGCCGTGGCCTCCGGCGTCGCCAGGCGCTTGGACGACGCCGCGCCCAGGAAGCCGCCGATGAACGCGACCACCACCGCCGCGCTGAAGGCCACGCTGAAGGCCCACACCGGTGACAGCCCGCCCGCGGCGTTGGGCTTGCCCGCCCCCGGCGCAACGAGGGCGACGTACACGAGCACGAAGCCGACTTCCGCCAGCAGCACGCCGAAGCCGTACGCCGCCAGCGCGTCCCAGTAGAAGTCCTTCGCCTTGGCGAGCTTCGAGTACAGCGGCGCGCCGACGGCCGCGCTCGGGGGCCTGACGGGCTTCTGGTCGCCTTGCAGGGCCTTGGCGAGCAGCGCCCAGCCGACCGTCCACGCGACGACGCCGGGCCCGAGCAGCCACAGCCCTTCACCCGGCGTCGCGCCCAGCGGCTTGGCGAACAAGCCGAGCGTCGTGCCGACGGCGCCGGCCCCCACGAGCGGAGGCAGCAGCTGCGCCCAGCCGACCAGCAGGCTCGCCAGATCCGCCGCCAGCGCTTCACCCAGCCCCGCGCGAATGCCGCCGATGATGATCGCCGCCGCGCCGACGGAGGCGATCAGCGCACCAGTCCACTGCAGGCGGGCTTGGGGAGCGCTCACGTCTTCTGCGGCTTGAGCAGCGGGAAGAGGATCACGTCGCGAATGGACGGCGCGTTGGTGAGCAGCATGGCGAGCCGGTCGATGCCGATGCCCTCACCCGCCGTCGGTGGCAGCCCGTGCTCCAGCGCGCGAATGTAGTCCGCGTCGAAGTCCATGGTCTCTTCTTGGCCACGGGCCTTCGCGTCGAGCTGCGACTTGAAGCGGCCTTCTTGATCGATGGGGTCGTTCAGCTCGGAGAACGCGTTGGCGATCTCCCGGCCCACGCAGAACAGCTCGAAACGGTCGGTGATGGAGGGCTCCGCGTCGTTGCGCCGCGCCAGCGGGCTCGTCTCCACCGGGAACTGGGTGATGAAGGTCGGCTGCACCAGCGTGCCTTCGACGTGCTTTTCGAACAGCGCGCCCACGACCTCCCCCAGGTTCATCTGGGAGATCGCCGCCTTTTCCTTCTCGTCGACGCCCTTGGCGGTGACGTGGCGCAGCTTGTCGAGGTCCCGCATGTCCTTGTCCGACAGCTCGGGCAGCTTCTGGCGAATCGCCTCGAGCATGGGGATGCGGGGCCAGCCCTTCTTGAAGTCGATGCTGTGCTCGCCGTACTGCACGCGGGTGCCGCCGGTGACGAACTGCGAGGCCTCGGCCAGCATGTCCTCGGTCAGATCCATCAAGTCTTCGTACGTGGCGTACGCCTCGTAGAACTCGAGCATCGTGAACTCGGGGTTGTGCTTGGTGCTGATGCCCTCGTTCCGGAAGTTCCGGTTGATCTCGTACACGCGGTCGAAGCCGCCGACGACGAGCCGCTTGAGGTACAGCTCCGGGGCGATCCGCAGGTACAGGTCGAGATCGAGCGTGTTGTGGTGCGTCTTGAACGGCCGCGCCGCCGCGCCCGAGACCAGCGGGTGCATCATCGGCGTCTCGACTTCGATGTAGTCGCGCGCGTCCAAGTAGTTCCGAATGAACTGCACCAGCTTCGTGCGCTTCCTGAACGTCTCGCGCACGTCGCGATTGCTCAGCAGATCAAGGTAGCGCCGCCGGTAGCGCTGCTCGACGTCCGCCAGGCTGCCCACGTTCTCTTCGAGGAACTTGGCGCCCTCTTCGGTCGCGGCGAACTTGCCCGGCACCGGCCGCAGCGCCTTGGACAGGGGCTTGAAAGTGGTCGCCTTGATGGTGAGCTCGCCGGTCTTCGAACGGAACAGCGTGCCCTCGACGCCGACGAAGTCGCCGACGTCGACCAGCTTGTCGGCCATGGGCGCGTACGCCGGCCCCAGCACGTCGGCCTTCACGTGGATCTGCAGCGTGCCGGTGCGGTCCTGCAGCACCAGGAAGGCGGCCTTGCCGAAGCTGCGGATCGACACGACCCGGCCGGCGAGCCTGTACGGCGCTGGCGGCGCCTCCTCGAGCTGCTCGGCGGTGTCGTTGGCGTGGTCTTTGACGACCTTTCCGCAGGTGTGCTGCGGACGAAAGCCGTTCCCGAACGGGTTGAGGCCGTGCTGCTTCCAGCTCTCACCCTTGGCCCTGCGCTCTTCGTAGATCTTCCGCTCGACTTCACCTTCGTCTTCGGCCGCCATAGGTGGCTGGCGCCTTACACCAAAGCCGGTCGCATTCGAGTGTAAGTTGCCGCCGCCATGCGCCTGCTGCTTCCGCTCTTCATCGGGGTCGTCGCTTGGGGCTGCCGCCCACCCGCCAACCTGCCCAAGGCCGTGCCGATCGACTTCGCCAGCACCGGCGGACCGTCGACCTTCTCGGCGGAGGCCACGCTGCTCGAGCGCTGGGACGGCGGCGTGCTCGAGCGGCGGTGGACCCGCGGAGAGCTCGGCCACTTCCAGGGCGTCGACGGGCTGGCGCTCCGCTACAGCGTGCACCGCGCGAGCCCCTCTCGCGGCGCCGTCGTGCTCGTGCCCGGCCGCACCGAGGCGATGATGAAGTGGGCGGAGGTCATCGACGATCTCGTCGCCAACGGCTACTCGGCCTACGCGCTCGACGTGCGCGGCCAGGGCGCGTCCGACCGCATGCTCCCCAACCGCGACAAGGGCTACGTGCGCGCGTTCGACGACTACGTGACCGATCTGGCCACCTTCGTGCGGACCGTCGTGCGCAAGGACGAGCCGCGCAACGTCTTCGTGCTCGCGCACAGCATGGGCGGGGCGATCGCCACCCTGTTCCTCGACGAGCACCCGGACCTGGTGACCGCCGTCGTGCTGAGCTCGCCGATGCTCGAGATCCACACCGGCGGCTTCCCCGCGCCAGTCGCCTCGAGCCTGGGCCTGACGGCGTGCAGCATGGGAGACGGCACCGACTACGCGATCGGCTACGGCGACTTCACCGAAGAGACGGACTTCGCCAAGTCGTCGGTGACGTCGTCGCAGCCGCGCTGGGCCTGGAAGGTCGGCCTCTACCGCGACCACCCGTCGATCCGCTTGGGCGGCGTCACCTGGCGGTGGCTGTGTGAGGCGCTCAACGCGTCGAGCCGCGCGACGACGCTGGGCCGCTTCGCCACGGTGCCGACGCTGCTGCTCCAGGCCGGCGCGGACACGGTGGTCAAGCCCGGCAGCCAAGACCGCTACTGCACCGAGTCGCCGTCGTGCCAGAAGTCGGTCTTCCCGAACGCCAAGCACGAGTTGCTCAACGAGACCGACGCGATCCGCAACGACGCGCTCTCGCAGGTGCTCAAGTTCTTCGCCGCGAAGGGGAACCCATGAGCCCGCTGGTCCTGTGCCTGGCCGCCGCGCTGGCTGCGCCGAAGGTGTCGAACGTCAACCGCCGCGTCGAAGAGCCTCCAGCCGAGCCCATTCGCGTGCGCCTGGAGGTCGGCGGACACCTGGGCTTCCCCCACTGGTTGGGCGTGGTGGCGCGCAGCACCTGGCACTTCGCCGAGAAGCCGCGCTTCGACCTCGACGTGCAGTGGGAGCCGTCCAACTACCTGCAGTCGTACTCCGTGGGCGGGGCGTGGCGACCGCTCGACAGCATCGTCTACGTCGGCCCTCGACTTCGGTGGCTCCAGTTCGTCCCGCCATGGTCGCGCGCGTACGACGCCGCGGGCTCCAACAAGCTGGGCCTGTCTGCGGAAGCCGGCGTGCGCGTGCCGTTGGGCGCCGAGAAGCGCGCGGTGCTCGGCGCGGGCCTCTTCGCGACCTGGGTGCCCGCCCAGCCGGCCAACCTGAGCTTCCTCTTCGGGCTGACGGTCGGCCTGACTTACGGGCTGGTGGACTTCGACGTGCCCCAAGCGCGCTGAAGCGCCCGCCGCGTCACTGCTCGTACGCGCCGATGTCGAGCGTGCCGGTGACGCGAGCTGCGCCGGCCGCGTCGACGGTCCCGTGCAGCGGGGTCGTCCACACCGCCGGGCAGGTCCAGCCGCCGGGGCACGCACTCAGCGCCGTGCCCTGGCCGATGATGCCCGTCGCCGTCGGGACGATGCGCAGGTCCACCGCTACGCCAGCGTCCGGAGGGCTGCCCGGGTTCACGAAGAGCCCCGCCGCGTTGGTGCTGCGGGTGACGTTGGTCGTCTGGGTCAGCCCTCCTGACGAGCCGCTGACGAAGTTGGTGGCGGAGTTGAAGACCACGTTGTTCACGTAGCGCGTGTTGGAAACATAGAACTGCACCTGCAGCTCCGTCGCGTTCGCGTACAGCGTGTTGTTGATGATGATCGTGTTCTCGGTGCGCCCGCGCTGTGAGTCATAGCCGCCAATGGAAACCCCGGCGCTGTTGCTGAAGTAGACCAAGTTGTTCCGCACCAGCACGTACGCCGACGCGCGGTTCTGGTTCTCGCTCGCCACCTCGATGCCGATGTCGACGTTATGCACGACGTTGTTCTCGATGAGGATGTTGCGGCCACCGTCCACGTAGATGCCGTCCGCCGAGCGATCGGTCCCGTAGGCCGGGTTGCCGAAGCTGGTGATGTTGTAGACGCGGTTGCCGCGGACGACGCCGTTGCGGGCGAAGTCGTTGTTCGTCGACGGGCCGACACCTTCGAAGCCGATCAGGTCGATGCCGATGTTGTCGTTGTCGTGAATGACGTTGTTGATGATCTGGAAGCCGTCCACGTTGCCGTTGACGACCACCGACTCACTGCTGCCGGTGCGCAGCGCGTAGACTTCGTTCCCGTCGAGGACGATCTGCGAGAGCGACGTGTTGTTGCGCCCGAAGACGCCGATCCCGAACGCGTTCCCGTTCGCTTCCTGCGTCTGGACGATGTCGTGAACCCGGTTGCCGATGATGCGAATGTTCGTCCCGCGCCCTTCGATGAGGACGCCCACCGGCTCGTTGTTGTTGTTGCTGCGGTAGTTGCGGATCTCGAAGCCCTGCACGGTGACGTTGCTGCGGCTGTTGATGTCCACCAGGCCTTGTTGACCGTTGGGCGTCATGTTGGTCCCGTCGATGATGGCGGGCTCGCCGTTGTAGGCGCGAATGAGCAGCTCAGCGACGGTCGTCGAGCCGTTCCCGCTCAGGGAAATGCGCTCGGCGTAAGTCCCTCCGCGCACGTTGATGGTGGCCGCGTTGGTGCCCGCGGCGAGGAGCGCCCGGGCAAACGTTCGATACGGGTTGCCGATGCTGCCGTTCCCGGTGGTGTCGTTGCCGTTGGTCGCCACGAAGTACTGGGTGCCGGGACCACCCGCCACCCCGCCCGTCCCAGCCGTGCCACCCGAGCCCGCCATTCCACCCGCGCCCGCCATTCCACCCGCGCCCGCCATTCCACCCGCGCCCGCCGTGCCACCC
>JALHOS010000367.1 GCA_022842905.1 Myxococcaceae bacterium
GCCGCGAGCGCCCGGCTCGCCCGTGGGCCCTGTCGCGCCGGTGGGGCCGAGAGGGCCTTCCGGGCCGCGCTCCGCGGACGGGTTGCAGGCGGCCAGGACGGCGACGCACAGCACGGCGAGCGCGCGGGAGAGCATGGCGAAGCTTCTGCGCCACGTTCGCTGGCGCGGTCAAGGTGAGCGTCGGTCGTTGGCCTCACCGGGATCCGTCACCGCTCCAGGACAAAGCCTGTCGGTGAGGTCGCGCAGCGGCGGTCGTCGGCGAAACCGCTCGCTGCGCGCGATCCGCTGACCGAGCGAGCCGCGTCCACGCGCATGCGGCGAGGATTCGCTCGCTTCGACGCTCGGAACGACGGCGGAACAGGCGCCGCACGCACTGCAGCAAGCCACTCGACTTGCCGGCGGCCTCAGCGTGAGCCCCGCGCCTCGAAACACTCCAGCAGCACCGTGCCCACGTCGAAGCACCCGCCGTCGCCGCCGCAGCGCTGGCCCACCCCGCCGTCGACGACGAAGAACGGCGCCGGGCAGCCGCCGAAGAAGCCGGTGTACGGCTGGTACTCGGCGTTGAGGGGCACGCTCGCGCAGAACTCACCGTTCGCGTTGGGCTGCACGCCGACGATCGGCACGTCGCGGTCGCAGCGCAGCGGCCGCCCACCGAACGCGAACGACGGCACCGGGCCGGCCAGGAGAATCGGGTTCGGCGAATGCCCAATGCCCCCGTCGACCAGCTCCGTCAGCGGCCCCCGCCCGGTGATGCAGATGCCGGGGAGGTCGACCACGTCGATGTCGCCCACGTCCACGCAGGCGCTCCGCGAGCTGCCGCAGGTCCGCCCGCCGTCGGCGGTGTCCGCGAGGAAGCCCGAAGAGATGGAGTCGAGCACCGGCGCCGCGCCGAGCGTCATCACCCGCGCCTGGTACCAGAGCGACATGCCCGGCCGCGCGTTGGTGCAGAACGTGCCGTCACCCTCGGCGCTCAGGCTGACGGCCTGGCCGCCGCCGCGCTCCGAGTAGACGACGACGGACGCGCCGGGCACCGGCACGCCGTTGCGTCGCACGCGCCCGCGCACGCAGGACGTGTCGAGCACCGGCACGTCGGGGTTCCACCAGGACAGGTGCGACAGCTCGAAGGCCCACCCGCCGTCCACCGCGGACACGGTGCCGTCCTGCAGCCACTGCCCCAGCTGCGTGTCGAAGAAGTACGCCGGCACCGACGACGGCGCCGGCAGCTTCAGCCCTCGGTGAAGGACCCGCAGCGTGCGCCCCGGAGCGATCCGCAGCGTCTGCCCGCTGGCCTCGTCGAACAGCGTCAACTCCAGCGCTCCGAAGGTGTCGAGCATGACGGAGCCTCCGCCGTCCGCGCGCGAGCCCATGTTCCCCGGCATGGTGAGAATCGACGAGTAGTCGACGCCGCCGTCGTCCGTCTGGCCAGGGACCGGCGCGGCGACGTGCCCGAAGACGTCGCCGACGAAGACGCCGCCGTCCGCGCTGACGAGGTCGCCGGCTTCGACTTCGACCGTCACGTCCAGGCCGGCGGGGCAGGGGAAGGAGCTGAGCTGCAGGCTCTGAGTCCCGGTGCTGCCCAGTGAGAGCCGGCCTCCGCAGCCGGGCGCCAAGTAGAAGGTCAGCGAGTTGCTCTGGTTGGGGAGCACCACGAGCGGCAGTTGGTGGGAGCCCAGCAGCGGCCGCACGTCAGACAAGAGGCGCTCGGGCATGACGGCGAGCTGCACGGGGCCGGCGAGCACGCCCGGGAAGCGGAAGCGCCCGTTGATGTCCGTCGTCGTCGTGCTGACGGGCTGGCCCGCGCGGCGCAGCGTCACCGTGGCGTCGGGGACTGGAGCCACCTGGCAGTCGCCGTGATTCAGCACGGTGCCCACGATGTCTCCGAGCACGCCCGCGTCGACCACGCCCGCGTCGACCACGCCGGCGTCGAACCCCGCATCGACGACGCCTGCGTCGAAGCCCGCATCGACCGGGCCCGCGTCGAAGCCCGCGTCAGTGCCCGCATCGACCGTGCCTGCATCGAAGCCCGCGTCCACGGGTCCAGCGTCGACGCCGCTGTCCACGACGCCACCGGTCCCGCCCATGCCGCCTGCCGTGCCACCGCCACCCGCGGTGCCGCCCGACCCGCCGGAGCCGCCGGGCCCCGCATCGTTCGGGCCGGCGTCCATGGGGCCGTCGACGGTGCAGCGGCAGCCCGCCACCGAGAGGATGAAAGCGACGAGGAAGGCTCGAGTCGGGGTGCGCATGAGGGCGCGCAGTCTGGCGCACGACGGCCGTCGCGGCGACAGCGAAAGCCGGCCAAAGCACCCGGCGCGGCAAGACGCCTTACAGCGACCCGCTGACCGCGCCCGTCGTCTGAGCGCTGTCGTCCACCCAGGAGGCCCCGATGCTGAGTGGTTCCGTCGACTTGATGCTCCGCATGCCAGATGTGTCCGTGGATTCACCCCGCTGGCTCGCCAGCGCCATCACCGTCGCGCTCCGCGCGAAGCTCGACACGTTCAGGGCCGTCGAGGTGCGCTTGGCGAGCGGCGCAGACGGATCGGCCGCGCTCAGTCGCTTTCGGGTCACAGCCAGCGTGTTCGGCTTCGGCTGGGTCCGTGCGTTCGAAGGCGAGCTGCGCGGCGACGTTCTCGCCGGGACGCTGAGCGGAACCCTGTACCCCACGCGCGCGGGCGAGCCGTCACGGGCGCTGCCGGCGCGGGGGCTGTGGCAGCGCGCGTGTCGGTTCCTCCACGTCGTCTCGGACATCCTTCCCCACGAGCGCTGGAGTCTCGGGTGAGGCGCCGATGAGCTCCGACACCCCACTGCTGAGCGTGCTCGGGCGGGTCCTGACGTCGGGAATGCTCGTGCTCGCCGTGCTGGCCGCGCTCCTGGCGGCTGCGGCCATCGCCTTCGTCCTGTGGCTGCTCCTCGACATCGCCGTCGGTCTCCAGAACGGGACCCTGAAGTGGTGCTGAGTCCACCGACGCCCCGCCGAATCCAACTTCTCACCGCCTCCCCGCCAAACGGGCCGACACGACGACGCCGCTCCGCACCGCACCTGTTGCCGACAACTCCCCAGCACCTCCACCCCAGGAAGCAGACCATGGCCATCAAACTGCCGTCCCCCGACATGCTCCGTACGCTCATCGCCCCTCGTCCCAAGGGGCACGTGGCTCGCGCCGACACCCGACCCAACTCCATTCTCGAGACGCGGCTGGGCAGTCAGCTCGAGAAGGAGACGCTGCGGGGCCCGCTGGGCGGTGCTCGGCTGACCTGGCAGTTCATGAACGCGCCGGGCGTGACGGCCGCCGGCCGGGTCGACGTGAAGCACTTCGGCGGCCAGTACTACGTCGGCAAGCGCGACGGCCTCTTCGAAGTGCAGCAGCCCTCGTCTTCGCTCGAGTCTCTGTACGACCAGCTCCAGACGGAGCAGGCGCAGGTCGCCGCGGTGGTCGACTTGCTTCGGGACGGCGCCCACGGAGCGACGACGAAGGTGGCCAAGGGGCCACGGTCCGAGGTGGCGCTCGTCGACGTTCCGACGGCGACGACGAATCGCGACGTCTCTTCGTTCGAGCCCAACGCGGCTGCCAGCGCCCAGGAGCTGCAGTTCAAGAAGGTGCTGGTGCTCGGCTCCGACGGAGCGCTCTACGTCAAGAAGTCGCTGCGCGAGCCGGGGCCCGCCGCAGCGGATCTCGTCACGTACGCGCGCGTGAGCGACCCCGAGTCGAAGCTCTTGGCGGCCGCCCGCTCGTTGGTTGGGACGTACGGGCTGCGGCCCGGGGGGCCGGTGTACGACTTCGTGCGCGGCGGCTCGCTGCTCCGCTGAGGACGCGCCCGGCCGCGCCGGACTGCGTAAGACAGGGTTACAGCGACGGTCCGTGCGAGCTCGTCGTCCGAAGGGTGTCCCTCGAGCCCCGGAGCACCCGCACATGACCCACACCCTCAAGCCCCAGAAGCGTGGTGTCCTTCCGCCGGTCTCGCCGGCGGTCCCCAAGCCTGCGGAGGTCAAGGCCCGACAGACCGTGCACACGCTCGCGCGGAGCCGAGTCGTGGCGGACGGCGCGGTCGCGCTGGCGGGGCACGGCGGCGCTTCGAGCCTGGGTCAGCGCGTTCCGGTGCAGCCCAAGCCTCCGGTGATTCAGCGGCCGGCGCCGTCGCGAGTCCTCGCGGCCGGGGGCGGAGCGATGAACCCGAAGCTGCTGGCCGCGCAGGCTTTCGCCAAGAAGGTCGACGACGCACGCAGCGCCGTGGACGCCGCGCGGGCGGACAGAGACGAGAAGGCCGCCGAGCTCGCCGCGCACGTCACCCAGGCTTCGCCGGTGCTGGAGCCCACAGAGGCCCAGGCGATGCAGACGTCGTTCTGGAAGAAGAACGGTGAGGCCGCCAAGGCGACCCACGCCGAGGCTGCCCTCGAGGCTGCGCTCGACGTCGACTTGGCCAAGGTGCACACGGCTCACGAAGCGCGCGCCGTCGCTGCCGGGCTTGCCGAGCTGTCGGAGTCGCCGGACCGCGCGGCCTTCGTCTCGAAGAAGCTGTCTCAGCTCGCGGCGCTCGGGCTCAAGGCACCTTTTGACGACGGCGACTCCGCCGCAGCGCTCGCCGAAGCGCAGCTCAACGTCGCCGGCCAGCGCGCGCTGTCGGCCGACGAGTCCAGCGGCCCCCAGGTGCTCGAGGCGCTGGACACCGCGAGCGCGTTCCTCACGCAGCTCCAGTCACTCAAGGACGCCCCCGCGGGCGTGGAGCAGGGACTGACGGTGCTGTCCAAGCTGCGCGACGGCATCGCGCGCAAGGACTCGTCGGCGATCGTCCAGACGCTGATGAGCTCCGAGCTGGGGGAGCTCGCACAGGGCGGCACGAAGCTCGGCCAGGCCGTCGACAAGTTGGCCACGTCGGTCGGCGCGTTGGCGGCGCTCTCGACCATCACCTCGCCCGACGCCTCCGCGCAGGAGAAAGGCCAAGCCCTCGCCGAGCTGCTCGCGGCCGGGGAAGGGGCCGGGGAGCCGATTCTGCGTGGGCTGCAGCACCTGGAGCGGCTGACGGGTGGCGGCGCGGCGATCGCCGACTCCGTCGCGAGCAAGGCCCTTCGGGCCACGGGCGCGCTGGCCTCGAAGGTCGCCGGAAAGTTGCTGCCGTTCGTCGAGGCGTACCAAGCCGCGCATGCCGCGGGCGCCGCGCTGGACAACCCGACGTTCAAGAACGTGGGCACGGCCCTCAGCGGCGCCTTGTCCACGGGCTCAGCCGTCGCGTTCGCGCTCGGCGGTGCTGCCGCGACCGCCGCTGCGCCGCTGGCCGTCGGCGCCGGACTCGTGGCGATCGGGGTCGCGGCGTACGAGAACATGCGGGTGCAGCGGGAAGGCACCGAGCTCGTCGCCGAGCAGCTCGCCGCCCGTCCGGGCATGTCCGCAGGAAGGGCGCAGACGCTCGCGGACCTGACGATGTCGGCCGTCGAGGTGGAGACGCTGCGCGCGGCCTCGCTGAGCCCTGCCGAGGCGCTGGACGTGCTCGCGGGCGCCGGGCGCGGCGCGGACGTGTCGCTCGTTCGCATCATGGACGCCGCGGGCCTGTCGGAGGCCGCCTTCCTCGGGCGTCTGCGGAGCGGGGTTCCGCTCGACAGCAGCTTGCTCAACGAAGGGCTCCGCGGGGCTGAGTGGCGCGCGAAGAAGGACGCCGGGCTTGACCCGTCGGTGACGCCGACGCCGGCCCAGCTGGAGAAGTTTCGCGCGGCGTATGCGACGGCGGCGCGCAAGATCGCCCGCGCCTATGGCTTCTCGCCTTAAGTGGCATCGCCGGACTCCTCGCTCCACACTCCGGGGTCCCGTGGAGACCCAGCCATGAGCTGCCCCGACGAGGACGTGCTGGCGGCGTACGTCGAGCGCCGCGCGAGCCCGGACGTGCAGGTCGACGTGCAACGGCATGTCAGCGAATGCCCGGCCTGCACCGGCGTCGTCGCCGCGCTGCTGAGGGCGCGGCCGGTAGACCCGCCCAAGGACGACCCTGACTCGCGCTACGAGGTCCGCGCGCTCGTGGGCCGCGGCGCGTCGGGTGAGGTGTTCGAAGCCTTCGACCGCACGCTGCAGCGGGTCGTCGCCCTCAAGTGGCTGACGCCGGGTGGCCTCGAGGTCGACGCCCTGGTCGAAGCGCGCGCCCTGGCCAAGGTCGACCACCCGAACGTCGTCCGCGTCTTCGACGCCTTTGAGCTCGACGGCCAAGACGTCATCGCGATGGAGCTGCTGCGGGGAGGCACGCTGCGCGACTGGCTGGCCTCGCCGCGGGCGCGCACGGAGATCGTCCAGCGCCTCGTGGAGTGCGCGCTCGGGTTGCACGCTGCGCACACGCAGGGCTTGGTGCACCGCGACTTCAAGCCCGCCAATGTGCTCCTCGGCGCCGACGGCGTGGCGCGGGTCGTCGACTTCGGCCTGGCCCGTGAAGGCGCCGCGCCCCGGCCCATCACCGACTCTCGCCCGACGGACGTCACGAGGACCGCGGGCACGCTGCGCTACATGGCCCCCGAAGTCCTGAAGGGCCAACGCGCGGACGCCAAGGCCGACCAGTTCTCGTGGGGCGTCGCCCTGTACGAAGCCCTGCTCGGCTCGCCGCCGTTCGACGGGAAGACGCCCAGCGAGCGCTTGGAGCAGATGGACTCTGGCCACGCGTTCGCCCGCCGCGACTTCGGCAAGCTCCCGCGCTCGCTCCGGGCCGTCTTGAGGACCGCGCTGGCCTTCGAGCCCGCGCACCGCTTCCCGTCCATGGAGCGAGCGGCGCAAGCCCTGAAACCTCGGCGCCGGCGAGCCCGTGCGCTCGTGGTGGCTGCGGGCCTGGGCGGGGCGCTGGCGCTGACCTTCACGCTGCTCCGGAGCGACCCTTGTGCGCAGGTCGAAGCGTCGCTCACGTCGTCGTGGAACGCGGCCACGCGCCGCGAGCTGGCGGCGTCGCTCGCCGCCGTGCCCGTGTCGTACCGCGTGGAGCTGGCGCGCAGCGCGACGGACAGCCTGGACGACTGGGCGACTGCGTGGACGAGCGCGGCGGTCGGGTCCTGTCGGGCGGCCGCCAGCGGCGAGCCTGGGGAATGGCGGCTGGTGCGTGATGCCTGCCTGGCCCGTGGACGCAGCGCGCTCGAAGCCGCCGTCGCTGCCCTCAGGCACGTCGACGTGAGCAGCGCGCCGCGTGTGGCCGCGGCGCTGCGCAACCTCCCGGTCGCCGACACCTGCCTCGACACTCGCCAGCTGCTCCAGGGCCCGCAGCGTCCCGTCGGCGCCGCTGGCCAAGCGCTCACTCAGGCCGAGCGTGAGGTGGACGAGCTGCGCGTGGCGCTCGACTTCGGCCGGCTGCCCGACGCCGAAGCGCGCTGCGCGGCGCTGACACGGACCGTCAGCGCGCTCGAGTGGCGGCCGGTGTTGGCGGAGCTCACCGCGCAGTGTGCGCGCGCCATTGGGGAAGCGGGACACACGGCGCGTGCCAGAGAGGCCACCCTCCGCGCGCTGCGGCTGGCGGTGGAGTCGGGGCTCGGCGCCGTCGCGGTGCGCATGTGCTCGAACCTGGTGCTGTCCGAGACGCAGCTGGGGACGAACGCTCGCGGCACCGTCGACGTTCTCGAAGCGACCTGTGAAGGGTTGATCGAACGCGGCCAGCTCGGCCGCACGCTCGAAGCTCTGCGCTTCCGCGGCATCGTCGCGGGCTTCTTCGAGCGCAACGGCGAACGAACGCGCGCGCTCGAGCTGCGCCGGGCGGTGCGCGCAGCGTGGGCCGAGGTGAAGGCGGACCCCACCGAGCTGGCGCTGGTCGAGCTGCAGTACCTCCAGACGCTCGCGCTCGTCAGCCCGGCGCAGGTGGACCTGCCCGCCGCCGAAGCCGCCGCGCGGCGCGTCGAGCAGGCGCTGGGCTCGGAGCACCCTTCGG
>JALHOS010000368.1 GCA_022842905.1 Myxococcaceae bacterium
CTCGCAGTCGACGGCCGCGCCCAGGCGGCGTCCATGGCGAGCTGGGTCGGGGCGCGCACGCGGCCGGCGAGTGCGTCGGCGGCGGTGGCCTTGGCCACGAAGCTCGAAGAGACGGCTCCCTGGCTTTCGTTGGGGCTCACCCAGGGGGCGTTGGCGCGCTTTGGGTCGGTGCCTGAGCTGCGCGCGCAGCTGGCGCGGTTGCGGGCGCTGCCGCAGACCGCTTCGGCGGCGCGTCGGCTGTTTGCTGGTGGAGGCTGAGCGCGCGGCTTCGACGCGTCAGCGCCGCGTGCGCGTGAGCGTGCTCATGCAGGCCTGCGTGAACACGCCGGCGCGCCGTCTCTGTGAGCGCTGCGACCGACCGCGTCGGGTGTCCGGCGTCGCCTGCTTCGACGTTTCAGAACTTGAGGCGGGTCAGCGTATTCGCGCAGGTCTGCGTGGCGAACCCGTCGACGCGCGCTCGGACGGTCGCGGAGTCGTCGGCGCAGAACGAACCGCAGTTGCAGTCGAAGGAATAGGTGAAGGTGGGGCTCGGGCCCGTCTCACAGCACCCGCGCCCCGGGCTCGTCACGCTCGTGCTGCCGCCGCCGCAGGTGACGGTGCTGAGGGTGCCGCCCGTGCAGGTGATGAAGACACAGGCGCGAACGGTCGCGCCGCCCGTGAGGAACTCGGCGGTGGGGTCGAAGATGCAGGCGCCGGTGTCGTTGAACGACGCGACGTACCAGTCTTCGTCCGTCGGTCCGCTGACGATGCCGGTGCGCTGAACTTGGGTGCTGTCGCAGAGCGTCGCCGTTCCCATGGCGGTGGCGCTGCCCGGGCTGTTGTTCGGCTCGTTGCTGTCCGGTCGGAAGGGCCTGGGTGGGCACACGCCGGCGTCGCAGAGGGCCTCTTCGAAGCAGCCGTCACCGGCGGCGCACGGCCGGCCCGATGCGGGGGCCCAGGTTCCGCCATCGGGCGGCGCGCACGACAGGCAGGGGTTCACGGGGCTCGACTGCCCGTTGCTGAAGCAGCCTCCGTCCAAGAAGCAGGTGTTGCCGGCGACGGTCCAGGCCAGCGAAGAGCTGGCTGGCAGGCAGCGCAGGCACGCCACCGCGGGGTTGGCGGCGCCAGGTGCGTAGCAAGTCCCGTCGATGACACAGCCGTCGACGCGCGTGCTGAAGCTCGACGTGCTGCGCGCGGGGTCGCAGACCTCACAGCTCGTCAGCGGGTTGCCCGCATCGGGTGGGTAGCAGGTGCCGTCCACGCTGCAGCCGGAGACGGGCGAGAAGGCGTCCTTCCGGACGGACGGCTGGCAGGTGGCGCAGGCGCCGGCGGGGTCGACTGTGCCGACGGGCCAGCACCCGCCGTCCACCGCGCACTCGTCGCCGGGCACCGCGTGCAGGCAGCCGGCGTCGCCGCCGCAGGAGTCCGTGGTGCACGAAAGGCCGTCGTCACACGACGCCGCGGTGTTCTCGTCCACCGGGCCGTCACAGTCGTCGTCCATGCCGTTGCACTGCTCCAGCGCCGGGACGCGGGCCGAGCAGGACGTGAGGCTGCCCGAGGTGCAACGGCGACTTCCGACACAGCTGCCGATGCCGTTGCGCTGCGTGCAGGCCGTGCTGGCGCCTTCGAAGGCCGCCGAGCAGGCGCATTCGCCCACGCTCTTCACGCACAGCGGGCCGCGGCTGCCGACTTCACACGTGTAGCCCAAGGGGCAGGACTGCGCCGCGCAGGACACCGCGCAGAAGGAGCCTCGCGACAGGTCGGTGCTGCCTAGGCAGCGCGCGTCGGAGTTCAGGTCGCGCACGTCGCTGCGGCAGTCGGTGTCCGTCTGGCACGGTCGGCACTGTGTCGTCAGCCGAGGCCAGCAGCGGCGCGTGCCGCCGTCGTCCGCCGCGCAGCGAAAGAACTCCGAGCCGCCGCACGCCGTCGCGTCGGTGCATGGGCTCGAGCAGGCTTTGCCGCCGTCGGGCTGGGGGCCGCAGAAGCGGCCGGTGCAGTCCACGTCCAGCGCGCAGGCCACGCCGTCGCCCAAGCCCGCATCCGCAGCGCTTCCGCCACCGCCGGCCGTGCCGCCGCTCCCGCCGCTGCCCGCGACGCCACCGCCAGCCGTGCCGCCGCCCACGCCTCCTCCGCCGGTTCCTCCTCCGCCAGCGTCAGCGCCAGGTTCACCAGGACCCGCATCGGTCGTCGCCGGAGGCATGGGGCAGGCGGCCAGGGCCGCGACGGCGAGGAGGGTGAAGAGTGTGCGCTGCATGGTGTCTGCGAGTAGCGCGCTTGGGACGCTGAGCGCAACCGAGTGGCCACGCGCTTCAGTGTGAGCGGAACCGCTCGGTCGCCTCGTCTCGGGCTGCGCCGTGGGCGGCTACGACAGCCGTTCGTTCTTCGAGGCACACGACGGGGCCTTTCTCCGGGGGCGTGGAGCGACCTCGCGCGTCCCGCGAGCGCGTCAGGCGTTCTTCTTCGTTCACGCGCCCCGGCTCTGCGGTTGTCGCGCACGAGCAGAGGCGGCTCCAGCGACGCGAGCGTCGCGCCGCACTTCCTCGGCGCTGGGGCGCTCCGGCCCGGCGGACTCGCTGTCCGTGGGACGGGGCGTGATGGCTCGAGGCCCCGGGAAAGGGCGGGTGGCGCGAGGTCTTCGTGCTCCCGAACGTCGACCAAGACCGCTCACCACGAACGCCGCGGTCCCGCGCGCTCATGCTAGGCGGCGCGGCATGTTCCGGTGGCTCGCGGCGTGGCTCGTCGTCCTTGGGGTGGTTGGGTGCGGCAGTGCGGCGTCCACCGACGCGGGCCTGCTGGATGGTGGAGGCGGGCTCGACGCGAGCGCGAGCGATGCGAGCTCGCTGGATGCGGGCGCGCCGGATGCTGGGCTCGTGGACGCGGGCGCACAGGGCGCGGGCGCCCCGGACGCGGGCGCCCCGGACGCGGGTTCGTCCGACGCGGGCGCGGCGGACGGAGGTCCGGTCGACTCGGGGTGTGTCGGCGCGTGCGCCACGACGACGCTGAGCCTGAGCTTCGGCACCGCCATGGCGCCGCTCGACCGCGCCCAGCACGGCCTCGAGCCCGACGGCGGGCTCTACGTCGAAGCGCACGCGGGCGGCGACTCTGCGTGCCCTTCCATGAGCTCGCCCACGCCGCTGCGCACCGTCATCATCTCGGGGCTGCGCGTCGGCGGTGGCGTTCAGACGCTGGACGCGGGCCTGCGCGTGACGCTGCTCGACTTCGCCGGCACGCTGACGACTCGGCCGTTGGAGCGTGCGGTGTTCGCGCGCGCCACGCCGCGCTTCGTCGCCCCCGGACAGCTCGTCTCGTACACGCTCGAGGTGACGTTCGACGGCGGCACGCTGACGGGCGGGTTCGCCGCCGCGCACTGTCCGAGCCTGGACGGGCCATGAGCAAGGTCCTCCTCGCAGGGCTGATGCTGCTCGGGCTGGGCTGCGCTCACCGCGCGCCGCGGCCGGCGGTGCTGCCGACGTGCAAAGAAGCCGTGCGTCTCGAGCACGGCGGGGCGCTGCTCGCCATGCCCGACGGCACGTCGCTCTGGTACCGCACCTTCGGCAAGGTCGGCGCGCCCGCCGTCGTCTTCCTGCACGGTGGTCCCGGCTACAACGCGTACACGTTCGAGAAGACGCTGGGTGAAGCGCTGGCCGCCGACTTCTTCGTGGTGGCGGTGGACCAGCGCGGGTGTGGCCGCTCCGGCTTCGATGGACCCAAGGCGCTGTACGGGCTGGGCCCGACGGTGGACGACCTCGAGCGGCTGCGCGGCGCCCTGAAGCTCGGCGCGTGGCACGTCTTGGGCCATTCCTTCGGCGGGCTCGTCGGCGTGGACTACGCGCGGCGCTTTCCGTCGGCGGTCTCGTCGGTGGTGCTGCTCGAGTCGACGCCAAACGTGGCCTCGGCCATTGCCAGCCAAGTCGACGCCGTGCGTGCGCGGGTGGACACGACGTTCAAGGACAAGGCGGCCGAGCTGGCGCCGTTGCTGTCGGCCAAGGTCAGCCCGTTCGAGACGCTCGGAGAGCTGTACGGCGTGCTCGGCCGCGCGCCGCTGCAGCGGGTGCTTCAGTTCGGCGACTCGAGCGAGGTGCAGGCCGCGCACGAAGCGCTCGACGCGCAGAGCCACGCGCGCTTCTGCTCGGCGGTGAAGGTCATGGACGCGTACCAGGCGGAAGGGTTGCTCGGGCCCGTGGACCTGGCCGCCACGCCGCTGCCGGTGCCGACGTTGCTCCTCGCCGGCAAGCGCAGCCTCATGCTGGGCGAAGCGAACGTCGAAGCGGCGCGGGCGGGGTGGGGCGCCACCGTGGAGTGGGTCGACGCCGGGCACTTTCTGTACGCCGAGCAACCGGCCGTCGTCGCCGAGCACGTCCGTGCGTTTCTGAGGCGCTGAAAAGGCCTCGTCGCGGTGCCGGTAACGGACGACGGCAGGAAGCCGGACCGCATCACCCAGGTGAAGGTCGAGGACTGACGCCCGTCGTCGTTCACCCAAAACACCGAGGCTGGGCCGGCTCCGTTCGTTAGAGTCGGCCAGGCGACGAAGCCCGAGGTCGAGCCGACGTGCGAGGGGAATGCCCATGGTGAGCGTGTGGTGGCTGTGCTGCGTGGCGCAGCTCGCGACGGAGCCGGTGAGCGTGAGCGACGCTGGCGCGGAAGCAGTGTCGGCGGTGGACGCGGGCGTGTCGGCGGTGGATGTCGCCGTCGAGGACGCAGGCGCGCCGCTGAAGGACGACGCGCCGTGGGACTCGGCTGACGCAGGCTCGCTGGTCGTCGACGCGCTGCCGGGTGACGACGCGCCGGCGGCTGACGAGGGGTCGGGTCCATCGCACGGGCGCAAGGACCCTCACCCGGCCTTCGTGAAGGGCGAGCTGTCGGTGTACCTGGGCAGCGACCGGCTCATCGTGAAGAACACCCGCATCGGCCTATCGCTGGGTGTGGACCGCTTCGACCAGTCCTTCTTCATTCACGCCGAGCCGCTGCTCGACCTGCGCTTCTTGGACGGCAAGCTGGGCTTTGGCTTCGGCGTGCCGCTGCGCTTCGAGGTGTTCAGCTACGCCTTCGACTTCGACAAGCGTGAGCTCGTCGGCTTCGGCAATGCCGGCAAGCTGCGCACCAAGGACTGGGACTCGGTCCACGACTTCGGCCGCATCCTCAAATACGTCGTGTTCGGGAAGAAGGAAGACAACCTCTACATCAGCGCTGGGCAGCGCTACTCCGTCACGATTGGGCATGGCGGCGTCATGCGCCGGTATGCGCCGAACATCGACATCGACTACCCGCGCGCGTCGCTGGAGGTCGACATGTACAACGACAACGTCGGCTTCGAGCTGTCCGTCAACGACGTGCTCGAGTGGAACCAGCTCGCCGTCATCGCGTTCCTCAAGCCGTTCAGCTTCATCAAACCAGACAACCTCATCTTGAAGACGCTGTCGGTGGGCGTCACGGGCGCGCTCGACTGGCGGGCGCCGTGGGCCTTGAGCCTGGTCGACGCGTCGGTGCGAGAGCTGGACGCGGACGGCCGGCTGCGCGCCAGCACCCGGCCGACGGGGCTGGTCGGCATCGACGTCGAGGCGAAGGTCGTCAAGACGGACCAGGTCGACATCAAGCCGTACGTGGACGTGTCGGGGCTGGTGACGGGCGACTTCGGCGTGACGCTCGGTGTGTTGGGGCGCTTCAACGTCGGGACGAAGACGGTCAACGCCTTCCGGGTGGTGCTCGAAGGCCGCTACCTCGGCAGCCGCTACCAGCCGTCGTACTTCGACACGTTCTACGAGATCGATCGCTTCGCCTACCTGGCCGGTGGGCAACGGAGCATCACCCAGCCGCTCGTGCCCAAGCAGCGGGTGCTGCTGGAGCAGGGCCTGGGCAACCGCGGCGGCTACTACGTGGAAGCGTCGTGGGGCATTCCCGACGCGGTGGGGCTCACGTTCGCGCTCGAAGGCGTCACCAACGCCAAGCGGACGAACTTCGTCGCGCACCTCGAGGTACCGGTGTTGTCCTTCGTGCAGGTGTTCGGGAGTTATTATTTGCGAGGCATCGAGTCGTTTACCGAGCTCGGCTACAGCGCAGACACGGGGCAGGTGGGTATCCTGGGTGACAAGGCTGTCGCGTTTGCCGGCGCGCGGGTGAAGGTGCTGCCGTTCTTGTTCCTCAATGGGCGGCTCTACAAGACGTTCCGCATGAACCCCGATATTCGCGCGTACGACAACCAGTTCGGGTTCTGGGTGGATTTGGAGCTGGGGTACGAGTTCCCGCTCAAGAAGAAGGACGGGAAGTCGAAGGACGGTGGGGAGCCGAAGGCCGACGACAAGGGGGCGCCGCAGCAGACTGGGCTGACGCCGGCGACGGACTCGAGCTTCAGCTCACGCGGGTCGCCGTAGCGGCCGCGTCACTGCAGGTAATACGGCGTCGCCACCGCGCTGCGGCACTGCCAGTTGAAGCTGCGCAGCTGGCCGATGGTGCCGCTCGTGGCGAAGCCGTTGACGAAATGCATGACATTGGCCCGCAGCGCGACGTCGCTCGCGCCCGCGTAGAAGTACGCCATGGCTCCGACGTAGGCGGTCTCGCCCCAGTGTTCGTTGAAGTCGTCCGGCGCGTTCGCCCCGTCGACTCCGAGGAGGTAGTGCGGGCGGCCGTTCCCGGTGTTGCGGTTGTCGACGTTCACCAGCCGGCGGCCCAGGCGAACGATGGCGGCGAGCGCCGAGGCACGGTTCGCCGGGTCGGCGTCGTCGGCGTACGCCTCGAGCGCGTCAGCGGTGATGGCGCTCATCCACGGACTGCACACCAGCGTCGCCGGCTGGGCCGAGTCGAGGTTCACGTACTCACTGATGTCGTGCGCCTGCGGTGTGTGCGGGAAGCACCGCACTCCGCCGTCCAGCTGCTTGTTCGCCGGCGCCGCGCTGAGGTTCAGGTTCATCGTCTGCAGGGCGATGAGGTTGGTGACGATGGTGTTCGCGCGGGTTCGGAAGGTGGTGGCTTGGTCGTCGCTGACTCGCGCCGCGTACACGTTGGCGAGCAGCCCAAAGCCGGCGTGCCGTTCAGTCCAGAACGAGGTGCTCGCCACGCCCGTGTACGTCGACGCGGGGGCGCGCCCGGCGATGGTCTCCGCAGCTTCACGAAAGCGGTCGTCGCCGGTGAGCAGGTAGTGGAGCGCGAGGTTCTGCGTGTACACGTACTTGAGGTCGGAGCTGGGCGGCACCGAGGAGCTCGCGAGCAGCCGCTGCCGGTAGAGGTCCGTCTCGCGGTAGGCCGACTGGAGGACGGACACCGTGCCGCTCTGCGCGTAGCCCCGGTAGAGCGCGGTGCCTCGGTCGTAGAGCCAGTTGCCGGTCGTGCCGAGCGTGCCGCCGAACGCGCTGCTGCCGAAGGCCGCGTAGTCACACTTCGTGCGCCAGGCGTTGAGCGGAGTGCTGGTCAGCTGCGAGTGCGGCAGCAGGTGGCCTGCGACGGTGCTGGAGGTCAGCCACGCGGCGGGGAGGCTCGCCCAGACGCGGGGTGTGCGGACGGTCGCGGTGCCGAGCGCTTCGTCCTGCAGCAGGGAGTCGACGCCGACGGCGGTCAGCCCTGGTGTGGCCTGTCCCAGAACGAGCTCGACGGACGTGGCGGTGGCGGGTGCGTCGAACTGCACTTGAAAGCTGCGCGCGGTGCCGTCGGGGTAGTTCGCAAGCGCGCGAGAGTAGGTCGGCGTCGCCGCCGCGCTGACGAGGGCCGAGACCGACGTTGCGGGCGAGAACGCGCCGGGCGGGACTGGGAGGGCGAGGTTGACGCGCTGGGTCCCGGTGATGCCGGACGCGCGCGTGAGCGTCACCGTGACGCGGTTGGTTGAGCCGCCGACGCCAGCGGAGCCGCCGACGCCAGCGGAGCCGCCGACGCCAGCGGAGCCGCCGACGC
>JALHOS010000369.1 GCA_022842905.1 Myxococcaceae bacterium
TCGCTGCACTCGAGCCCGAAGCAGGTGACGCCCACGCAGACGTCGCTGACGCAGACTCGGCCGGCGCCGCAGTCGCCGCCGCTGCAGCTGCGCGCGTAGCAGGCGCCGCCAGCGCAGGCGAAGCCGGTGCCGCAGGCCACTCCGCAGGCGCCGCAGTTGGCGTCGTCCGCCGCGACGTCCGCGCAGCCCGAAGCACACACCCGCTGGCCAGCCGCACAGCCCGCGTCAGCGGCAGCGCCGGCGTCGACGCCCACGGGTGGGGTCGAGGTGCAGGACAACGACACACCGAGGACGGCGCAGAGAGGGAGGAGTCTTCGCATGAGGGTCGAGAAGGGGCAGGAGGGAGTGGCGGACGGCGGCTGGCAGTTTGCCCAAAGCTCATGGTCGTTGGGGAATCAAAACGCCCGGGTGAGTTGACGAGCGCGTCGTGTGCGGGAAGCAGACGGTGGGGCGGTGGTGGGGAGGACGGCGAAGGACTGCGCGCCGGATCAGCGGGGGCCCGAGGCCGCCGTGGCTCGACGGCCGCTTGCGCTGAGTGAGCGCAGCCCGCGGTGGGTTGAGTTGGACACCTTGGCGGCGGGGAGCGGTGGCTTCGACGAGCGGCTTGGTGCCGAGTGGGGCGACCGAGGCCACACCCCGAGCGACGGTGCCGAGCGGTGTGCAGCGAGCGTCAGCACGGCGACGGTGAGCCGCCCAGGGGCGCGCGGCCTCGAGCGCGCTACGCCTTGCGGTAGTAATCCACGAGCGTGTACCGCCGCGCGTAGAGCCCGAAGGCCGCCGCCGCGACGAACGCGAAGCCGGCGAAGAAGTACATCTGCGTGGCGACGACGCCCCAGCCCTTGGCTTCGATCGCCGCGGTGATGGCCGGGTGCTTCACGCTCGAGTTCACCAGCAGCACCCACAAGTTCCCGACGGTGACCGACAGCGACCAGAACGCCATGAGCACGCCCTTCATGCGCGCCGGCGCCTGCGAGTACGCGAACTCGAGGCCAGTCGCCGAGACGAGCACCTCGCCGAACGTGAGCAGCGCGTACGGGGCGATCTGCCAGAGGATCGACAGCGGCTGCTTCTGGTCGAGCACGAGCTGGAAGCTGCCGACGACGATCCACGCCAGGCCCGAGAACGCGATGCCCAGGCCCATGCGCCGCAGCGGGGTCGGCTCGACGCCCGCCTTGCGCAGCGCCGGGTAGAGCACGAGGTTGTTGAAGGGAATGAGCAGCATCACCAGCAGCGGGTTGAGCGCCTGCATCTGCGAGGCGGTCGTGAACCAGCTCCAGCCCGGCAGCGCCATCGCCTTGGCTTGGAGGATCCACGTCGAGGCCTTCTGGTCGAACAGCGACCAGAACGGCGTCACGCACGCGAAGAGCACCAGCACCCGCAGCACCGCCTTCACGCCGTCCACGTCCTCGTCCGGGTGGGCGCCTCGGGCCCGCTCCACGCCCAGCCACACACCCACGCCGCCCAGCGTGAGCAGCAGCACCAGCGCCAGGCACACCGTCGCGACCGCGCCCAATGCGCTCCACAGCAGCAGCGCGCCCACCGCGCCCACCACACCGCCGAGCGCGAGGTAGCTGCCGGCGTGCAGCCCCTTGCGGAACAGCACCGTCAGGCAGACCTGCAAGAAGCCGTTGGGGTCGGCGCCCGCCGGCGGCACGTGCACGTACTTTCTGCGCCCCGCCCAGAAGACGACCGTGGACACCGCCATGAGGATCGCCGGCACCCCGAACGCCCAGACTGGGTGCCCGGCTTTGAGCAAGGGCGGCATCAACAGCGACGCGAAGAACGAGCCGAAGTTGATGATGAAATAGAACGCGTCGAAGACGAGCTTCGCCAAGTGTTTGTTCGATTGGTCGAACTGATCACCCACGAACGCCGACACACACGGCTTGATGCCGCCGCTGCCCAGGGCGATGAGGAACAGCCCGGCGTAGAAGCCGTCCTTCCACCCGGTGCTCAGCGCCAGCAACGCCTGGCCCGCGCAGTACACGAGCGAGAGCCAGAAGATGGTGCGGTACTTCCCCAAGAAGCGGTCGGACAGCCAGCCGCCGAGCAGCGGGAAGAAGTACACGCCCATCACGAAGACGTGGAAGACCTCCTTGGCTGCGGGCTGACGTTCTGCTTCGGCGAAGGACAGCAGCAGGTAGCCCACGAGGAAGTTCGTGAGCACGTTGCGCATGCCGTAGAAGCTGAAGCGCTCGCAGGCCTCATTCCCGATGATGAAGGGGATCTGCCTGGGCATGGTGCCGCCCGGGGGCGGCGCTGTCGTGGCGCTCACGCGTGCGCTCTCGGGCCCGCGTTAGGCGAGTCGCTTGGCGTGGTCGATGTCGAACGTCCCGAGGTGGGTGCCGCGCTCACTGAGCGAGTACCTCGCGTCACCGCCTTGGAGGAGGTACCGGCCGTCGATCGACTCCCATTCCGTGGCGACGCGCCAGCTGGTGGTCCTGGTCGGGACGAACACCGTTGTTTGGCCGGCTCGCTTCAGGCGGATCTGACCCGTCGAGAGGATCTCGATTCGGTCGGATCCGCCAAGGTCGTACACGCCGGTGCGGGCCGGGGGGGAAGCGCGGTACAGGTCGGACAGGGAGGGCAGCGGCTGCGCTGGCGGCGTGTTGCCGTAGGTCCACTTCACGCCCATCGTGACGTAGCCGTAGTAGTTGTTCTCCATCTGCGGGTGTTGGCTGACTCGGTGCAGCGGGACCGAGACGGCCCCTTGCGCCATGCGCAGCGCGCTCCCTTGGTGGAGGCTGAGGTCCTTGGTCTCGGAGGCCGGAAGGGAGGGCACGGTGATCTCGTGCTGCTCGACGCGCTGGCCACCGCGCCAGCTCTCCATGAAGTAGTCCCCTGGCTGCATTGAGGGCGCACCCCAGGTGTGGAGCTTCGTCACCTCGCCCGTCTGCCGGTTGATGAGGTGCGTCTGGACGTCGGCCGGCGCGTTGAATTCGAACCGGCTCTCGCGGGTGAGCACGAGGCCGTCCTTCGGTACGGCGTGCGAGCTTCTCCCCAGGCTGACCTGCGTCTCGGTCAGCGTGGTGGTCGTGAGCACCTTGAGGCTGGTGAGCCCGCCGCGCGGCAACAGCTCGGTGGTGACCGTGCCCAGCGCGGGCACCTCGAGGACCGGCGCCGAGGTCGGGTGGCGCTTGCCCTGGAGTCGCTTCACGGACAGGCGGAGGGACTCGACGCTCTGAAGCTCTTCGGTCGTCAGGCTGTCGCGATCCGGGTGGGTGAGGACCTGATCGAGATCGGCCAGGGACAGGGTCGCGCCGTTCCCGTCGTCGTCGGCCAACAGCTCGAGCCGCTCCGCGACGGCCTGTTGCCAGGAGTCGAGCTCCGCGACCGGAATCGGCGCGGCGCGGTCGACGGGCACCGACGCCATGTCTTGGGTCACGCGACCTTCCAGGGGCGCCAACGTCGGCAGCGCCACGGCGGGCACCACGACGCCGGCCCACTCCATGAGGTCCGTCAGCTGCTGCACCGCGGTCCGCTCCGGCGGCCGGAGCAGCGTCATGAGCTTGGGGTTGCGCAGCTCCGCCATGTCCACGAAGCCGTCGGCCGGGGCGTTCGCCACCAGCCGGTCGGCGCGCTTCGCCACGCTGGTCAGCAGCGCGTCCGGCATGCTGTCGATGGCGCGCTTGGCGAGGTACTGCTTGAGCGGATCAGGGCCGGTCGTCAGACCAGGGCGGAGCGTCACGGGCATGGCGAGTTCGCTTTCTTTGAGAAAAGACGTGCAGGTGAACCGGGGCGCGCCTTGAGGTCGGCGAATTGTCGGAGCAGCGCGTCAGCTGGTGCCTGTAAACCCGCGCTTCGCCAGGTGAGAAGACGCTGTCCGCAGTGCCAATCGACGTGACAGCGGCGGCGGGCCCCGGCGTTGGACCACCTCAGGCGTGTTGCGGCTTGACGATTCTCCGAGTGGCCGGCCCCGAGCGACTTGAAACGCGGCGGTGGGCCATGGCGGCGAGCGGAAGCTCCGGCCCTGTACCCAGTGGCACGCGGTCTTGTGGCGACTCGCGATCGGTCAGCCGCCGTCGGGCGAGAACCGGAAGCGCTGATCGCTCTGCTCGAGGAACAGTGCGTTTGGGTTCACCTTCACGACCGGGAGGACGCCCAGGGTGTCCGGCGACCACGCCGTGAGGAAGTCGCCGTTCGCCCAGACCGTGTACACGGCCAAGTCGTACCAGACGCTGTTGTACTGAGCGCGCGTGCCGGTGCGGGTCCAGTAGTACGCCTCGTCGCCGATGCGGGACGCCGCGCCGCCGTCGAACCACGCGAAGCGGGTGCCCTCGAAGCCCTGAGACGCCGCGGGGCCGCCGACCTCGGTGCGCGAGATGATCGCCACCTTGTCGCCGACGGCCACGCCCGTGCTGCTCATGGTGTTCGCGGGGTTGTCGAGGGCCCACGGCCAGTCCGTCGGGAGCACGACCGCGTCGAAGTCGGGGGACAGGCGCGAGACGAAGCCACCGTCGCGCGTGTTGAGCCACAGCCGCAGGTTGGAAGTGGACCAGCGGTTCATCCACTGCTCGTCCATGACGCCGCGGGACGCGATTCTTCGGCGGGTCATGAGGGTGACGCCGCCGTCGACGCCGCCGGGCAGCGAGTCGACCAGGCGCCACTCGAGCGGGCCACCGTCGAGCCCGAGCGTGTACGTGTCGTAGACGATCGCCCCGACCGGCAGGTTGCGCAGCGGCGCGCCGAGCGTGCACGTGATGGAGACGTTCGACACGTTGGCGGAGCCGATGGTGCCCGAGGCCTGCTGCGCCGTGCACGTCTGCGCCGGCCCGAAGGGCTGCCCGGCGACGGCGACGACGTAGGGCTGCCCGCTCGCGACGGGGATCGGGAACTGGAAGCTCGTCCCCGAGACGGCCTGTCGCTGACCTCCGTTCAGGGTGAGCTCGAGCCCCGAGCCCGTCAGCCCGGTGATGGTGCCGCTCACGTTGAACGCTTCGGTCGTGCAGTTCACACCGACGTTCGTGACGTTGGCGACCGCCGTCCCCGTGGCGTTGGAGACCGTGCAGACCTGCGACGGCGCCGTCGGGCGGGTCAGCACGCCGACCGTATACATGCCTCCGTGCGCGACTCGCGTCATGAACGCGAACGCGCCGTTGCCGGCGTCGGCGATCGTGTCGATGCCGCTGAGGGTCAGTGAGAGCCCGGGGCCCGCGACGCCCGTAATCGTGCCTCCAATGGAATAGGTGCCCGCGTCGGGTGGCCCTGCGTCAGGGGGCCCCGCGTCGGGCGGACCTGCGTCGGGCGGACCAGCGTCGGGTGGACCAGCGTCGGGCGGGCCAGCGTCGGGCGGGCCAGCGTCAGGCGGGCCAGCGTCAGGTGGGCCAGCGTCGGGTGGGCCAGCGTCGGGTGGGCCAGCGTCGGGTGGGCCAGCATCAGTCATGCCCGCATCAGTCATGCCCGCATCAGTCATGCCCGCATCAGTCACGCCCGCGTCAGTCATGCCCGCGTCAGTCATGCCCGCATCAGTCACGCCCGCGTCAGTCATGCCCGCATCAGTCATGCCCGCGTCAGTCACGCCCGCATCAGTCACGCCCGCATCAGTCACGCCCGCGTCAGTCGTGCCCGCGTCAGTCATGCCTGCGTCACTCACACCCGCGTCAGTCACGCCTGCGTCAGTCACGCCCGCGTCAGCGCTTGGTCCCGTGCCGGAGTCGCTGGCGCCGGCGTCGGACGAGCCTCGCTGCCCGGCGACGCAGACCTTGGCCTGGCAGAGTTGGTCGGTCGGGCAGTTGTCGTCAGTGACACAGGCGGCGCCGACCAATTCGGGCGCACAGCCGGCGCCCAGGGCGCTCGCGACGAGCAGCAGGACAGCTGGTTTGAATGAGCGGGACATGGATCAGCGACCCTCGACGAAGAAGAGAATGACAGCCGCCGCCAGTGACACGCCGGCGCCGACGTAAGCGACGTTCGCGCCCGTCGCGAGCCCTCGGGCTTGATCGTGCAGGCCTTGGACCTGCGATGCGGACCGCACGGTCCCGTCCCGCAGCGTCGCCGACGCCGACGACGCCCCGGCGCCCATGCCGATTCCGGCTCCCAGCGCCGCGACTCCCAGGCCACCGGCGATCCAGGTGACGACGCGCTTGCCCGGCGCCTTCGTTTCGCTCGGCGCGGTCACAGCCACCGGGGTATCGACCTGGGCCGGCGGCAGCAGCGCGGCGGGAGGTGATGCGGGGGCGGCCGGCGTGGGCGTCGCTAGGGGCAGCGTCGCAGCAGGCGCCGTCGCCACAGGCGGGCTCGGCACCGCCGCGGGCGCCTGCTTTCGAAGTTTCGACGTCGCCACGAGTTGCGCGAAGCGGGCCTTCAGCGCGTCGTCGCGGAGAGGCCCTTCGTAGTCGACGAAGCCGAGCCGCTCGCCGTCATCGTCGACGGAGATCAGCTCGACGCTCAGCACACCGTCGTCGAGCACCTTGGCCGCCTGCAGCAGCGCAGCGACGGACAGGCCCTTGCTGCGCGCGAGGGCCACCAAGCACGACTTCTTGCCCTTGCAGCTCGTTCCATCTTCGGGGGCGGCGCGAGGGACGAGCCCCTGGAGTTTCACCTCGGCAGACAGCAACGCGGCAATCTCCGCGGTTCGCTCCGAGTTGACTCCCGAGCGACGCGAGACGACGACCCCGAACGACGGCTGTTGTGCCAACAACGCCAAGACCACCAACGTGGACCCCACGCGACACCCTCCTGAGCCCCAAGTTGCAGGCGACGGCAGAGTAGACGGTTCGAGTTCCGTTGCGTCAATGGAGCATTGCGTCCCGTCGTGCGAAACCGCGCGCGGGCGGTGCGCCGTGGTCGCGCGGACGTCCGAGCGGCACCGGGGACCAGCAGCGGCGTAGAGTCCCGCTCCCATGTTTCGAGCCGCCCTGATCACCTTCGTCGTCGCGCTCCTCGGCTGCCTCGCGCCGGGCACCGCGGCCGACGCGTCGACCTCAGCGGCGGACGCGGGCCCCATCGGCTCCTGCGCGCGCTGCGGCGTGCCGTGCGCCAAGCAACTCGACTGCTCCACGCCGATGGCCTTCTCGTTGGACAAGCCGCTGCCGCTCTGCGCCGGAGGGCTCTGCCGCCTGACGGACACCCGCGTCTTCGTGAACGTCGTCCTTCAGCTCGACAACGACTGGTTCATCACGTCGAGCAACACGCGCCTGCGCTCGATGATTCTGCGCTTCGTCAAGCGCCAGGCGTTGGACGGCGCGCGGGTCAGCTGCGCCGACGTGCGCGCCGCCGCCTCGGGGTCGGACCCGAAGGCGCTCGAGCGGCAGGGCCGCTTCAACCTGCAGAGCATGGAGTCGTATCCGCTCAACGGCGCCGCGGGCCCCGCCCTGCGCTTCAACGTCGTCGGGACGCTCACGGGCGCGGACTACCTGCTGTACGCCGAGCTGTGGGACGGACCGCTCGGCTCGGACTTCACGTACCCGACGGGCGCGCGGTTGGGCGCCGGCTGTGACGACGGCCCGAGCTTGTCGCCGGTCGTCGCGAGTGATGACTGCGGGGACGGCGGCACCTGCCGCGGCTTCGCGGTGCCGGTGGCGCTGCAGCTCTAAAGAGGTCGGACCGCTCGCTCCACGACTTCGCATGAACCACGGTAGGCTGCCGTTTCAATGAGAACGAGTTTGCCGCTGGTCGTGGTGTTGGCCGCGGCGTGCGTCGACATCAATACGTCCAACCTCTGCGAGTCCGACCGTGACTGTGCGCGCCAGTTCGTGTGCTGCGACGGCCAGTGTGCGCCCGCGTGTCGAGACTCCGACGCAGGGCCGGGGAGCAGCGGTGGCGCCGGCGGTATGGCTGAGGACGCGGGAACGGGCGGCGTCGGCGGCGCTGCAGGGTCAGGCGGGGCGGCGGGCACGGGCGGCGCTGGCGGTC
>JALHOS010000370.1 GCA_022842905.1 Myxococcaceae bacterium
GGGGGCTCTGCCGGCGCTGGGGGCTCTGCCGGCGCTGGTGGCGCTGCCGGCGCTGGTGGCGCTGCCGGCGCTGGTGGCGCTGCCGGCGCTGGTGGCGCTGCCGGTGCGGGTGGCTCCGCCGGTGCGGGTGGCTCCGCCGGTGCGGGTGGCTCCGCCGGCTCCGGTGGAGCCGCGGACGCCGGCGCGAACCGTCCTCCCGTCCTCACCCCACTCTCCCCAGTCACCGTCGCCGAAGGCCAGACCGTCACCTTCACCCTGGCCGCAACGGATCCCGACGGCGATCCCCTCACCTTCTCGCTGACCGCACCCGCGCCGTACGCGTCCTTGCTCGGCGACGTGGTCACGCTGGCCCCGGGCTTCACGGCCGCTGGCGCCACGCAGCTCAGCTACCGCGTCAGCGACGGCCGCGGCGGCGAGGCGACGGGGCAGGTCGACATCACCGTTCAGAACACCAACCGCCCGCCGGCGTTGCTGCCCTTCCCCGACGTCACGCTCGCCGGAGGCCAGACTCAATCAGTCTCGCTGATGGCGACGGACCCGGACGGCGACGCGCTCACCTTCACGACGTCGACCTTGCCGAGCTGGGCGAGCCGCATGGGGAACACCCTCACCTTCGCGCCGCTCGCGGCGACGGTCGACACCGTCGTCCTCACGATCAGCGTCACCGACGGCCAGCAGGGGTCCGCCTCACGGACGCTCACCGTCATCGTCACCCAGCTGGGCAACGGGCCGCCGGTCGTCGCGCAGCTCGCTCAGCTCGACGGCGTCACACTCACGGCGCTGGACGCGGGCGTCGTCCACGGCGGCGCCATCGCCCTGCGCGCCTCCATCGACGACCCTGAGAACGACGCGATCCTGCTCGAGGCCGAAGTGCAGCCGCTCAACGCGGCGTTCACCCAGCAGCCGACCCACACGAGCGCCATCGCCCCGGAAGGCGTCCTGTCGCTCACGCTGCCGACGCTGCCTCCCGGCGCGTACAAGTGGCAGCTGCGCGCCGTCGACGCCCGCGGAGTGCGCGGCGCGTTCCAGCAGTTCGCCGGGGGCAGCCTCGCGTTCACCACCGTCCTCAGCCCAATCACCGCCTCGCTGCGCATCAACGCGGGGGCCACAGCCACGAATGACGCTGGCGTGACGCTCGAGTTGGCGGCGTCGGTCCTACCGCCCGCCACGCTCACCGAGGTCTGCTTCTCGAACGGCACGACCTTCACACCTTCGAACTGCGAGACCCCGACGAGCGCCGTCACCACGCGCCCGTGGCAGCTGCCCAGCGGGAACGGCGGCAAGTTCGTCTACGCCCGCGTCACCGACTCGGACCAGACGACGCTGCACCTCGTCGCGTCCGTCGTGCTCGACACCGAGCCGCCGGTGGTCAGCTTCGTGCGCCTGAACAACTCGGCGCCGTGGACGAAGGCCCGCGCCATCACCGTGCAGTTCAACTGCAGCGACGGCGTGTCCGGCATCACCCGCTACGACGCGACCGACGACTTCATGAACTTCCAAGCGATGACGGCGCCGCCGTCGACCTTCACGCTCACCGGCAGCGAAGGCCCGAAGACCGTCGTGGTGCGCGTCACCGACGCGGCGGGCAACGTGGGCTACGGCAGCGCCACCATCGGCCTGGACCAGACGCCGCCGACGGTCGGCACGCTCACCTTCAACGGGCGCACCTACCCGACCCCGTACTCCACGTCGGTCAACTCGACGACGCTGGCCGTCACCGCCACGGCGAACGACCCCGGTGGCTCGGGCGGCGCGTCCGTCTGCCTGCTGGGCCCGTCAGTGCAAACCGCCGGCTGCCAGCCGCTGGGCAGCAGCACGTGGGTGCTCGCCGGCAGCGACGGCCTCAAGACCGTCGTCGTCCGCGTGCTGGACGCCGCGCAGAACGAGTCTGCGTCGCAGATCATCTCTTTCGACTTGGACCGCGTGGCCCCCAGCTTCAGCGCCCTCACCGTCGTGCACCCCACCAGCGGCGTCGAGGTGGCCAGCAGCCGCGACGTCGTCGTGCAGACCGCGTCCTCCGGAGGCGCCTTCATCGCGCTGCGCAACGGCCTGACTGGACCCTTCGCGCCGGCGGTGGACCTCATCGCGCAGGTGCCCTTCGTGCTCGAGGACCTCGACGGCGTGCGCACCGTGTCCGCGCGGCTGACGGACCATGCGGGCAACGTGTCCGTCGTGCAGAGCGACACCATCGTCCTGGACCGCGTGGCGCCGGTCGGCTCCGTCGTCCTCAACAGCGGCCAGCCGTACACCAACCAGCTCACGCACACGCTCACGCTGACGCCGGGGGACGCAAGCGTGACGCACGCGTGCAAGCGCGTCGTCAGCGGGACGTCGCCGCCCCCGGCGCCCACGGCCAGCGACCCCTGCTTCGAACCGCTGAGCAACGCGCAGGTCACGCTGACCGGGGCCGACGGGCAGAAGACGGTCTTCGTCTGGTTCAAAGACGCCGCGGGCAACGTGTCGAGCGCGCCGGCGTCGGCGACGGTCCGGCTCGACCGCGTGGCGCCCGTCATCGCGACCGTGAGGCTGAAAGACGGCGCGGTGGCCACCAACACCACGGCGGTGGAGCTGGCGTACGTCGCGTCCGACGTGGGCTCCTTCGTGGCGCAGCGCTGCCTCGGCACGACCAACCCGCCCACGAGCTGCACCACCGCCGGCTCACCCGTCGCGGTCACGCTGGCTCCTGGCGACGGGCTCAAGTCGTTCTACCTGCGCGTCGTCGACGCCGCGGGCAACCAGAGCGCGATCAGCGCCGACTCCATCGAGCTCGACCAAACCCCGCCGGTGCTCGACAGCTTCACCGCGCCGACGCTCAGCGCGACGCACACGCCGCAGGTATCACTGACGGCGCATGACCCCGGCTCGCTCAGCGGGCTGCGCTCCGCCGTCTTCGACCACTCGGGCACCGTCGCTCAGCCGGACCACGTGTTCGACCTGTCGGGCACCTCGTTCACCGGCGCGCTGCCGATTCAGCCCGCGGTGGACGGTCCGCTCACGTTGTCGGCGTCGGTGGTGGACTGGGCGGGCAACACGAGCAGCGTGACCCAGCGGACGCTCACCGTCGACACCACGCCGCCGACCGGGACGATGCTCGCCAACGGTGTCACCTTCACGTTCACGCGCTCGCCGGTGGTGACGCTGTCCTTCACCATGGCCGACGCCACGACCCAAGTGCAGGGCCGGTGCCTCAAGGTGCGCCCGGGCGGAGCGACGTGGGACCCGCCGACGTCGCCGAGCGACCCGTGCTTCACGAGCCCAACCGCCGCGCGGGTGGTCGACCTGTCCGGACCACCGTGGTCGCTCACGCCGGGGTACTACGACGTCGATGCGTGGCTCGTCGACACGGCCGGCAACATCAGCCCCGCGCTCTACGCCGGCGTGCGCTGGGACACGACGCCGCCGACGGAGCCGGGGAACCTCACCGTCACCTCCGTCGGCCACCGCACCGTGCGGCTGTCGTGGACGCCGGCGACGGACCAGTCGGGCATCGCCGAGTACCGCGTGTACCGCGGCACGACGCTGGGCGCCTATCTGGACCTGGTCGACACGGTGCCCTTCCCGTTCCTCACCGGCGACGCGTACCTGTCCAACGGAACGACGCACTACTTCGTCGTGCGTGCCGTGGACGGGGCGGGCAACGAGTCGGCCCCCGCGTCGCCCACCGTCGTCTCGGCGACGCCGCGCTTCCCCTTCGAAGAGACGCTGGCGCCTGTGGGCGCGGGCCGGTTCGAGTCAGCGCTCGCCCTGCCGTCCGGGCGGGTGCTGGCCGTCACCACCGACGCCCTCACGACGACGACGGACTTCGTCACCTTCGAACGACGAGACCCGCTGGTCCGGTCGATTCAGCGGCTCCGCGCGACGCCCGGGGCGGTGTGGGTTGCGGGCTCCCTCCTGGCGCGCAGCCTGGATGAAGGGCGGTCCTTCAGCGCCGCGCTGCAGTCGAACTTCGCCGACGACGTGGCGTACGCCGGGCAGTCCGACGCCGGGCACGTGTACGTGTCGGTCAACGGGGCCGGCGTCTGGCGCGCGGTCGAGCCCACGCTCAACGGACCGACGGTGCCCAGCTTCTTCAGAGTGGACGCCGGCGGCAGCCCCCGCGGCCTCGGCGCGCTCGTGCGCTGCGCGAACCCCGCGGGCGCTGACTGCCAGGGGCAAGGCGCGCTGATCGCCGTGGGCGGCGACGGCGGGGTGTTTCGGTCCACGGACTTCGGGTCCAGCTGGACGCAGCCCACCGTGCCCTCCGCGTACGCGCAGGTGTCGTTCACGGACGTGGTGCACGTGCCGGGCAGCGACACCCTGTATGCAGCTGTGCTGGCGGTCCCCGGGACATCGTCGCTGCTGCGCTCGACGAACGGCGGCCACACCTGGACGGCGTTCACCACGACGCCGGCCACCACCGAGCCCGTCGGGACGCTGACGGTGGCCTTCGACGGCGCGACCCCCTCGCTATGGCTGACGACCTTGAGCGCGTCCCCGGCGCGGGTGTCGTCCGGCGGCGTGCGGACGAACCTGGCGACGGTGCACTCGCTCTTCGCGGCGGCCGCGCGCAGCGGGACGGACGTGGCGTTCTTCGGGCCGCGGGGGCAGGTGTGGCGGACCACCGACGGCGCGACGGCGACGAGGCTGTTCGCGGACCCGCCGGGGGGCCTCAACGCGGTGCTGACGCCGGGGGCGACCACGACGTACGCGGTGGGGGCGGACGGCACCATCCTCAAGTCCACGGCGGCCGGGAAGCCGGTGTGGGCCGCCCAGTCCAGCGGCGTGACGACGGAGCTGTTCGACGTCGCCGGCGTCGAAGGCAACTCCAACAGCCTGTTCGTCGTCGGCGCAGCCGGGACGATTCTGGGGACGACCAACGGCGGGGCGATCTGGAGCGTGTACAGCGCGCCGGGCATGGCACAGCTGACCTCGGCGGCGCTCCGCGGCGTCGGGTGCCGGAGCCTGTCGGCGTGCGTCGCCGCGGGCGCGAGCGGCGCGGTGGTCACCTGGAACGGAACGGTCTGGACGCCGAGCTCCGCAGGGACGGACGGCTTCAACGGCGTGACGGCCTACGTCGACGCCACGGGGCAAGGCCTGTCCCGCGCCGTGTTGGTCGGCGACACGGGCATTCGCGCGCTCACGGGCAGCGCGCAGGACTTCGCGACGCCCTCAGTGGCGACGACCTCGGCGCCGCGTGCGCTCTACGGGGTCGGCCACAAGGCCAGCCGGAACGGCCTGGTGCTGGCGGTCGGAGCGCAGGGGCTGTTGATGCGGTCGACGGACCACGGCCAGTCGTGGACCACCCATGGGGTCGGCAGCGCCACGCTGCGGGCCGTGCGCAACTCGCGCGCCGCGGCGACGCCCAGCGACTGGTTCGTGGTGGGGGACCTGGGCACCGCGTGGCACTCGACGGACGACGGGGTGAGCTGGTCCCTGTACCCACTGCCGACGGCCATCGCCGTCCCGCTGCGCGGGCTGACGACGTCGCAGACCGCCGGCCGCCTCACGCTGGTCGGCGGCGACGGCGACCAGGCCGGCCGCTCGGCGCAGTTCTCGAGCACCAGCGGCCAAGGAGGACCGTGACGCCTCGCCTGGCGTCACGGGCGCCGTGAGCGGCGCAGGGGCGACGACGCGCTGTGTCGGCGAGGCCCGCGGAAGCGGCGCGAACCAAGCCGGGCGACGCTGTAGATTCGGCGCGCCATGACGAAGCCGACCGCGCCGCCAGCGCTCGTCGAAGCAGACCTCACCGAGTTCGGTCGAGGCCCGGTGGGCCGCTTCGTTCGCAGCCGCAACCTGCTGATCGCCTGGCCGACGGCGAGCTTCGCCTGCACCATCGCCCGCGGCTCGTTGGAGCGAGAAGACATCGAGCTGCAGAACGCGAGTCTGGGGGCGTTCGACCACGCGGCGCCCGCCTTCGTGACCGTCTTCGACGCCCGAGCGCTCACGCGGATCGACGACTCGATGCTGCCGCGCTGGCTGTGGGGCTACCGCGCGCTGCTCAAGCGTGTCCGCGGCCGGCTGGTGCGCAACGCGCTGCTCGTGCCCAAGAGACCGGCGGCGACGGTGTTCACGTCGGGCATCATCAGCGTCGTGCCTCCTCCCTGGGAGCACCTCGTCACGGCCGACGCGTCTCGCGCGGTGAAGTTCCTGGCCCCGTACGCGCCCCCGTCGACGGTCCGCCTCCTGGCGCAGCTGGCGGGGCGCCTCCAGGGCGGCAAGCCGCCACGCGAAGCGCTCTCGCCTCGCGAAGCCGAAGTCGCCGCGCTGGTGGCCGAGGGCTACTCGGACCTCAACGTCGCGGCGACCCTCGGCATCGAAGAGAGCACCGTCGGAACGCACCTGCGCAGCGTGTACCGCAAGCTGCAGCTCCACTCGCGAGCCGCGCTGGCGGGGCACCTCCTGCGACGGCGCCGCGGCTGAGCGTTGGAGTGCAGCGGCGCAGCCGGCGGGCCGGCGGGCCGGGGCGACGCGACACAGCCAATGGCCGGCCTTCACGCGTAAGGTCCGCGCCCATGCGCGTGGAGACCGTCTGCACCGGGGACGAGCTGCTCACCGGCCTCACCAGCGACACCAACAGCCGCTTCTTTCAGGAGCTGCTCTTGGACCGCACCGGCCTTTCCGTGCGCCGCGGCGTCGTGGTGGGCGACGTGCCCGAAGACATCATCGAAGCGCTGAAGGCGGCGGCGACGCGCGCCGACGTCGTGCTGGTGTCCGGCGGGCTCGGCCCGACGACTGACGACCTGACCGCCGAGTGCGCGGCCAAAGCGCAGGGCGTGCCGCTGGTGGAGAGCCCCGAGGTGTGGGCGCACATCGAAGCGCGGTTCCAGGCGCGCGGCGTGGCGCTGACGCCGAACAACCGAAGGCAGGCGCAGGTGCCACAAGGCGCCGAGGTGGTGCTCAACCAGGAAGGCTCGGCGCCGCTCTTCATTCAGCGATTGGGTGACGCGACGGTGTTCTACGTGCCCGGCGTGCCCAAGGAGTACCGGCACCTCGTCGAAGCGCACGTGGTGCCTCGCATCGCCACGCTGCTGGCCAGCCGCGGCGCGCCCCCGCCGATTCAGCTGCTGCGCCGGCTGCGCACCGTGGGCCTGCCCGAGTCCCACCTGGACATGAAGATTCGGCCGCTCATGGAGCGCCACCCGGCCGTCACCTTCGGCTACCGGACGCGCGCCCCCGAGAACGAGCTCAAGCTGCTGGCGCGAGGCGCGAGCGCCGACGAAGCGCAGGCGGCGCTGGCCAAAGCGGAGACCGAAGCGCGCGCCGTGCTGGGCCGCGCGTGCTTCGGCGCGGACGACGACACCCTCGAGACCGTGGTCGGCCGAGCCCTCAGCAAGCGCGCCGAGAGCCTGGCCGTGGCCGAGAGCTGCACCGCGGGGCTCGTCGTCAGTCAGCTCGCCAGAGTCCCGGGCGCCAGCGGCTGGCTGCGCGGCGGCGCGGTCGCGTACGTCAACGAGGTGAAGGTGAAGCTCGCCGCGGTGGACGCCGGGCTGCTCGCCAAGCACGACGCCGTCAGCCAGCCGGTGGGGCAGGCGCTGGCCGAGGGCATTCGCAAGCAGCTGGGCAGCACCTGGGGCGTCGGCGTGACGGGCTACGCGGGGCCGAGCGGCGGCACGTCGGAGGCGCCAGTGGGGACGGTCTTCGTGTCGGTGGCCGGGCCGTTGGGCACGGTCAACGAGCGGCACCGGTTCTCGGGCGACCGGGAGCGCGTTCGCAGCTTCGCGGCGGCGGCGGCGCTCGACTTGCTGCGCCGGAGTGTGAGCGCGGCGCCGGAGCGCCCCGCGGCGGGCTCGTCGTCGACCAAAGGGTAGCGGCGGCGCTCCATCTGCTGCGGCGGAGCGTGAGCGAAGCGCCGGAGCACCCCGC
>JALHOS010000371.1 GCA_022842905.1 Myxococcaceae bacterium
GCCGGGGCGACGGGGGCTGCCGGACCAACTGGCGTAACGGGCGCGACCGGCAGCCCCGGCGCGCAAGGCGGCGTGGGGCCGACCGGCGCCACCGGACCGCGGGGGCCTCCCGCCGTCGAGACGTTGCCGCGAGCCAGCATTGGGACCGTGACGCTCACCCTGCCCGGGCTGGCGGCGCCGGTGACGCACCCGCTGTACGCGCTGCAGCTGGACATGGTCGCGTCGACCCTCTCGTTGGAGCTCGGCCTGAGGGCCGCCGCCGCCGTCGCGAGTTCTTCGCGGCCGACGCTGGTCACCGCGAACCTCGCGCTGAACCCGCCGTTGACCGTCACCGCCTCGGGCTTCTTGACGTCGAGTTCGGCGATCGTCGACGACGCGCGCGGTCACGCGGTGCGCCTGGTGCTGGGCTTCGGAAGCGGCTCGGCTGTCAGCACCTACTCCATGACGTTGGCGAACGCCGACTTCACGAGCACCCGCGACTCGACGCCGAGCGTGAGCACGACCTGCACCAACACGTCGCCGTCCCTCGTCGCAGCGCACGGCGCGCAGGTCACCCTCGACGCAGGCACGGCGAGCGGACTGGTGACCGACTACGCCCTGCAGAGCACCAACTCAGTGGGAGGCCCGAGCCAGACCCTGCAAGTTCGCAGCATCGTCGACCGCAACGCGCCGTGTCTGTTCGCCGCCGGCAGCGCCAGCACGGACACCTTCTTCCTGCGGGACCTTGGCGACGCCGGCATCGACACGCTGCAGGGCACCTTCGGCACACGGGTGAGGCCGGCGCTCACGATCGATGCTTCGGGAGCGACGCTGGAGCTCACGTTGACGCTGAGCGGACCGGCGCAGATCGCCCCGCCCTAGAGCCAAGGCCGACCTGAAGAGCAACAACCCGCGGAACGCTAGCCCTTGGCTGGCAGGGCGTGGCGGTGGGTGACGTTGTCGGAGCGCGTTCGGGGCAGTTGAGCGAGGGTGGGCGAGCGCGAGGCGGGCGGTCCCGGCGACGCTGGGCAGGGCTCCGCCCGTGACGGTATTCGCCCAAGGACTTGGGCTGTGGCGCGGCTGCAGCGGCAGGGCCAGCTGCGGTGGAGCCGTCGCGCGCCAGGCGAAGGCCGTCGGCCGCGCTGGTGGCTGAAAGGCCCATGGCGGCGAGGCCCTGCTCGGGCGTCCGCGCGCGTGGTGTGCACGGCGTGGACGGTGCAGCACGTCTGTCCCGAAGGTGCGCGTGTGAAGCGTGGCCCAGTCGAGCAGAGGCCACTTGGGCTTCGCTGGTGGCGGAGCGAAGTCGTGGAAGGCGCCCGCGGCAGCTGCCAGCTGAACTTTGCGAGCGCCCCGACTTCGGCCGTCACGCCATACCTCCGTCCCGAGCGGCTCAAGCGCTCTGCTACGCTGCCCGGCCGACACCGTGACTCAAGTCTCCGACGCCACTTCCGGCTGCGACCAAGCCCGCCCTGCTCCGCGGTCGCCACGCGAACCCCCGCTTGATGGCTGAGACCACCACCCCTGCAGAGGCCGATCTTCACGGCCCAGCGACACCCGAGAACCAGCTCTCGCTCGCACTGAGGTTGGGGCTGCTGGCGAGCGCCCTCGACTTAGCCACCAGTTCCTTCGATCGCCTTCGCGGCGAGCTGTACCTGGGCGGACATGCCGCGTGGATGCTGTGCGACCTGCTGTTGCTCGGTGCGGCTTCGCGCCGCGTCCGAGCGTTCGGCGCGCTCGCGCTGTTGACCGAAGGCACCGGTCTCGCGTGGTGGATCTGGCAGTTCGGCGCCGACTGGCCAGCATGGGTCTGGAGCGGGCCACTGCATGGCGCGTGGCCCCGGGTGTTGGCCGGCATCGCACTCATCGAGTTCACGGGCGTACGCAGCCCCTGGCGCCTGCGTCTGATGGCGGTGCTGGCAGTCCAGCTCGTCTGGTGGGCGGCCTCTTTGGTGCCTGCCTGGGGCGCCCTGTCGCTGTCGGGCGCGCTGCCGTCGCTCTTCTGCCTGGCGGTGGTCACGTGGCCGCTGCGCACCCGCACGTTGGCGCCCGAGCGATCGAGGCTGACGTTGATCTTCCGGCTCTGGGCAGCGGTGCTGGTCGCCAACGTCGCGCTGTTCGGCCTTCCGTTGCTGGACAAGCCAGTCGTGGCAGAAGCGTACGCTGAGCTCCTCTGGTTCCCACGAATGCTCACGCAAGCGATCGGCGTCGTCGTCGCAATTGCGGCGCTGTACCGCGCCCCTGCCTTGCGGCGCCCGCTCGCCCAGGCACTGGGCCTCACCGTCGCCGCTTGGGTGTCACTCGGCCTTGGGGCGGCAATCCGCGCCCCGACGGCGGTCGTGACTGCGGTGGCGCTCGTGCTGATTGCCATGGCCGGCAGTCGACCCCTCAATGGCCTCGCGGCCGTTGCGCAAGCACTGCTGCCTCCGGGAGCCACGGCCGTGCCCGCTCTGGCCACGACGCTGGTCCGAGCGACGTGGCTGCTCACGCTGTGCGCCGGAGTCGTCATGAACGCCGAGCCCAGCGCAGAGCCCGCTCTCATCAGCGCTGCGCTGCTGCTGGTGCTGGGACACGGTGGGCTCGCCTTCAGACTCGTGGCGGAGCTGGAGCGGCCGGGCGTGGAGAGCGCCAACGCGCGCGCTCCCACCGCGCGCGTAGACCGGGGCGGCGAACTCGAAGTTTGACGTTCCCGGTCTCGCGTCGCTTACGCCACCGCTTCCGACCTCGACCGAGCTCGTCCTGATCCACGATCACCCCGCGAACCCCCGCCATCGTCGGCGGCGCAGGAAGCGCCACGACCTCGCCGTTGCGCAGTGGCCGATCAGCGGAGCGCCAGCGCAGACACCTTCTTCCTGCGAGACCTTGGCGACGCAGGCATCGACACGCTGCAGGGCACCTTCGGCACACGGGCGAGGCCGGCGCTCACGATCGATGCTTCGGGAGCGACGGTGGACCTCACGTTGACGCTGAGCGGACCGGCGCAGATCGCCCCGCCCTAAAGCCAAGGCCCCTCGCGGCGCCAACCGTGCAGACCCCGCCTCCGCGGTCGAACCCGTGACGACTGCGTGTCTGAGTGGTCGTGCGACCCGGCCGCAGCTGTTCGTCAGGAGGTGACCTTCCGCTTACGACGAGCGGGACGGCACGACGCTCGCTGAGCAGCCAGCAGCCCCGCAGTGCTTGCGCGCTCTTGCGCGATGGGACGACACTGCTCACCCCGCATGAGCCTCATTCGCCCCACGTCTGGCAGCCTCCCCGCTCGATCCGGCGCCGTCGCCGACGACAGGCCCACGAGCGAGCCGCCGTCGACGAGCGCGCCCGCCTGGACCTCGGGCACCCCACGCGCGCCACGGACCGCCGCGCTGAGCCCGAGCGTCGTGCTCCTCCCCACGGAGCGGGACGATCTTCGTGCGTACGCGCTCAACCCCGCATCGAACGCGGCCACGCAGCTCGACGTCCACGCGCAGCTCGAGCGCGCCGTCGCGCAGCGCCCGCCAGCGCCCGAGCGCCCCACGACGGCGACCGACGTCACCGCCGCGCTCAAAGCCGCCGGCACCGCGCGCGCCGCGCAGCTTTCGAACCTGGCGACGGCGTCGACCGCTGCCCCGGTGCTGCCCGAAGACGCGACCCTCAAGCCGACGGTCGCGCACCTGACCGTGGCCACCGACGTCGACGCCGCGTTCGCCAAGACGGTCGCCCGCGTCGGCGCCCTCGAAGGTTTCAACGTCGTCGTCGCCGGAGACCCCAAGGCCCTCCGCGGCCTGGACGAGCGCTCGCGAGCCAACGTCACGATCGCCTCGCGCGCGGGGCCGGCCAGCCCGTGGGTCGAAGACAGCGGCGAGCTGCACGCGGACGGCTCGGTGTCGATCCCCGCCAGGCTCGCGCTCGACGAAGAGCTCTTCTCGCACGCGCTGCGCTCGGAGCGGGTGCTGCGCATGCGCCCCGGCCTGTCCGCCGCCGACCGCGCGACCCTCGAGTCTTCCCGCGCCTGGCAGCTCGAGGCCAGCTACCCCGAAGCGGCCTTCGCGCTGCAGGGCAAGGTCGCGGCGTCGAAGGCCCATGAAGGCAAGGCGGCCATGGCGACGGCGCAGAGCCGGCCGCTGCGGCGCGCGCTGACCTACCTCGAAGGTGGCAACGTACTGGCGGGCACGCGCCCCGACGGCACGCCGTACGCGCTGGTCGGCCTCGACAGCGTCGTCGCGTCCCGCCTCGTGCTCGAGCAGGACCTCGGACGCACGCCGAGCGAGCTCGAGGTCACGCAGGCCATCGCCAAAGACCTTGGGGTCACCCCGCAGCAGCTCGTCCTCGTCGAGCAGCCGGGCACCTTCCACCTCGACATGGCGATTCGGCCACTCGGTCCAGGCCAGGTGCTGCTCAACGACGCCAGGGCCGCCCACCACAGCCAGGCAGCGCTGCTGCGCGCGGAGCACCAGGCCAAGAAGCCCTCCGTCGCCGCCCAGCTCCAGGACTGGGAGAAACAAGGGCGCGTGCTGGAACGGAACCTCGCCGAGCTGGCGAAGGTGGCCGAGCGCGACGCCGCGATGGAAGCGAAGGCCGAGCGCGAGCTGCGCGCCGCCGGGCTGACGGTGCTGCGCGCGGCCGGGCGCTACCCGAACCCCGAAGACGGTGGCCAGACCGACGCGTACAACTTCCTCAACGGCGAGGTGGCGCAGGGGAAGGACGGGCGCCCGTTCCTGCTCACGCAGGGCGGACCCAAGGCGCTCGAGCAGTCCTTCGTTCTGGCGCTGAGCGTGCTCCCGGGTGCGCCGGCGCGCGTCTACTTCGGCGATCGCGCGGCCTCGGCGGCGAGCCTGGCGAAGCTCGGTGGAACGGGCTGCCGCGTGAAGTTCGAAGGTGTCCGCGTTCGGCCATCCTGACCGACCGCGCTGAGGGCGACTGATGGATCAGCGCCGGGGCGGCGGTGGGCAGCCCGCGTTGAACGGAACGGCGACTGGCGCCGGCGTCATCGGAACGGTATCCCCCGCGGCATGCACCCAGCCGACACCGCGTTCCTCGAAGTGCTGCGGACGTACTTCCGCGGAGAGCGCCTCGAAGCGCTGATCTTCATCGCCCCGTTGGGCGTCGCGTCCGTCGCCTTCGCGGTCTCTCTGCTTCGCGACGAGCGTTCGCCGTTCACCTGGGGCGTCGCGGTGCCGTTCCTGGTCTTGGGCCTGGCGCTGCTCGCGGTCGGCCTGGGGGTCGGGCTGCGGACCGGCTCGCAGGTCGAAGAGCTGCTCCGGCTGTCCCAGACGGACGCGGGCGGGATGATCGCGCTCGAGGCGGCGCGCATGGCGAAGGTGAACGCGTGGTGGCCGATCTACCTGCGCACCTGGACGGCGTTCGCGCTCGTCGGCCTGGGCCTTCGGTTCGGCGTGCACAAGGACTGGGCGCTGGGGCTGGGCACGGCGCTGCTCTTCTTCGCCGGCGTCGGGTTCATGATCGACGGGTTCGCCGAGCGGCGCGCCAAGCCGTACACCGCGGCGCTCGAGGCGGGCCGAGCGGCGCGTTGACGCACGGCGCCTGGGGGTCGGAGTCGGCGCGAGCTCGAGCGCGGCGAGCGTGTCAGAAGCGGAAGCTGCCACCAGACGCGCCCAGGCCCACCGCGCGAGATGCTTGTCGCTTCCAGACAGAGCCGTCCGCCGCACAGAGCTCGCACCGACGAAGCGGCCGGCTTCCTCGTCACCGACGCCTGGCCAGCGCCTTCGCGGCGGTGTCCGTCGCATCCAACACCGGCTCGAGCGCGCGGAGCGAGGGCGCCAAGCCAGCCGGGACCGCGAGCACGTTCGCGTCCACCACGTCCCCGAAGACGTCGGCCGGCTCCTCGGCGAAGTTGTCGCGCCGGAAGAAGGGCGAGAAGTGCCAGAACAGCGAATAGCCGCGCGCGAGGAGGGCCCCGCACGCCGCCGGTGCCCCGCCGGCCCCGTTGTTCTCGAAGTAGACGACCGGGTGACAGCGAGCCAGCAGGTCAGCCGCGCCCGCCAGGACTTGGGCTTCCATTCCTTCCACGTCGATCTTGAGCAGCGTGAGGCGCGCGAGCCCGAAGCCATCGAGCGTGAGCTGGGGCACGGTCTCGCCCTCCTTCCAGGCTCCCAGCGACAGCCCGCCGAAGTTCCCCGGCGCCGCGTAGTCGATGTCGGGGACGACGACCGCACCCGGCCTCGCGCCGACCGCCGCGTGAAAGGTCCGCACCCAGGTGAGCGCGTTCAAGGCCACGTTGGCGCAGAGCAGCTGGTGGACGAAGCGCTGCGGCTCGAAGGCCAACACCGCGCCCGTAGGGCCGACGCGCCGGGCGAGCGGCACCGTATGCGTGCCCACGTTCGCTCCGACGTCCACCACGACATCGCCGTGGGTCAGGAAGAGGTTGAGCAGCTCCACCTCGGCCTCAGCCCACTCGCCATAGCGGTCGAGTGAGCGGCCCACGTGCTCGTCGGTCGTCAGGTAGCTCATCACCCCGTGGCGGGTCCGACGGGTGCGTACCAACCCGCCGTCATGAATCAGCGCGCTCTTCATGTCCGCACTTCAGGAGGACTTGCTCGGAAGATCCAGCGTGAGCGACAGCTCGGGCAGCGAGCAGCCACCACGCCCTGGGACATCAGCCCGCTCGGGGACGGCGTGAAGCGCCCGTTGGAGGCGTGCCGCTCTTGTCCGTCAGGACCCAGACGTCGTTCGCCGCGACGGCCCACACGCTCCGGTACTGCACAAAGGTGGGCGGGGTAGAAGGGGCCACCAAGCGCCTCGCCAGTCCAAAGGCGCACCGTCCCATTGCCCCGACGAACCACACGTCGCTCGACGAGGTCCCCGAGACGGAATTGAACCGGCTCGTCGTTCCGCTCGGCACCGCCGACCAGGCGCTGCGGTTCCACCGGAGGATGGTCCCGTGCAGGCCCACGGCCCACACGAGGGGTGGTCGACACCGCGGCGTGCTCAGCTCGACCGTCGTTACTCGCAACACGCGATGGCGAGGTTGGAGCCGCAGTCGCTGGTCCACAGCGCGAGGCTGCCGGAGGTTCGAATTTGAGCGCTCCTCCCGGACTCCGTGGACGCGCGGGAGGTCCAGTCGTCGCAGTTGCGTTCGTCGCCTCCGACCCAAGCGGTCACTGCCGTCGCCGCGACCCCGAGCAGGGCGCCAGCCTGCGCGCTGCGTTCCAGCTCGGCCCTGCTGCACTGGTGTGCCGCGGAGCCGCAGGTCGTCACGCGCTCGCACAAGACCTTGGCAGCCTGGTAGCTCGAGACCGGCCCGGCGTCGGGCCGCGCCGCCGTGAACTGCCCCTCGGTTTGGGCGCTGAACCCGCACAGCAGTCCACTGAGGGAAACGGAGATTCCCCGGACCGAACCCACCGCGCGATCGGCTGCCGGCACCTGCGTCAGCGGAGTGAGGAGGACATGTCCGCCCGCCAGCACAGCCACCGAGTCGAACTGCCGGCGCCGAAGTCCGACGCGACACGTGGGCTCGATGGCCGCACTGAAGTAGCCATGCACCGACGCTCCGGCGTCTGAGTCGCAGGTCGAGAGGCCTCGCAACGAAACGATGACGGGATTCGCGTCGAAGACGCCGCCGTCGACCTGCCGGAGGAGGCCGGAGTACGTGAGGGGCGCGCCCGCGCTCTGGGCGAGCGCCACGGAGGCGAGCACGACGGCCGTCAGGACCAGGATTCGCGTCATCGATTGAAGCCTCCGCTGAAGAGACACACTCCGCCGTCGCTGCAGGCGGGTGGTGTCGTATCGAAGCCGAAGTGGAGGCCGACAAGCGGTCCAACGGACGGAGGCCCGAAGCCGAAGCCGAACGAGTGCAGGACGGGAGGCCCTGCAGCCGGTCCGCCGCCCACTCCGCCGCTGCCGCCCACCCCGCCGCTGCCGCCCACC
>JALHOS010000372.1 GCA_022842905.1 Myxococcaceae bacterium
GCGGCCTCGGCGCTGCCGAGCTGCCCCAGCGCGCCGAGCAGCGCCACCTGCACGGTGGGCTCGACTTCGGCGTGGAGCGCGGTGACGAGCGGCGGCGCGGCGGCGGGGTGCCCGAGGGCCTTGAGTCGGTCCGCGGCGCGCACGCGAGAGCCACCGTCGGGCGCGGACAGCTCACGCACCGAGAAGCCGAACAGCGTCTCTTCCGTCTTGCCGTCGAAGGGCTGAGCGGCCTCGAGCACGCCCATGTCCTTCGCGCTGACGCCCAGGCGCCCTTGTGCTTCGAGCTCGTGCGCCACCTGCACCACGCGGTCCGGGTGGCTCGCGGTGGGCGCCGTCACCGCCGCCGTCGGCAGGCCCGGCGCGCCGTCCTTCGTCTTCACCTCTTGGCGCAGCGTGGCGATGAACTGCGCCAGGTCGTACCCGTCGGGCTCACTGCCGCGCGCCGCGCTGGAGATGCGGGACGCGTCGAGCACCTTGCCGATGAGCTCCACCCGCTCGGCCTTGAGGGCGTCGCACACGCGCGCCGTCTCTTCGCGCTCGGCGTGCGCGCGGGACAGCCGCACCTCGAGCTCCGCCAACGTGCGGCGCAGCTCGATTTCCCGCTGCGCCGCCTTGGCCAACTCCGCGCGCAGGCGGTCCGCCTCGAGGCGGCTGGTCTCCAAGTCGTTGGACAGCTGGGAAGAGCGCGCTTCGAAGTAGACGATCTTCTCCAGCGCGCTCTGCAGCAGGGTTTCAGGTGACGAAGCGTTCACGAGCGCGCGGCACCCTAGGGAAGCGGATCGCCCTTGTAAATGCCCGGAACGCCTGAAATTCGGCCTCAGACCCACGCCGTCGCCGCCCAGGCCGGCAAATCGGCCTCCGCTGCATTTGCACATGACCGTCCGCTCCGACTGAAGCCTGCGGATTGTGCAGGTGCGAACGGTTGGGTTGCAAAGTCACCTGCCAAACTTGCCGGCGCTCGCTGACGCGTTAAGTCAAAGCCGCTTGTCTTGAGCGGTTGACTTGGGCAAAGAGGCCGACATGAGCGCTGGACTTGAATTGTGCGGTCGCACAAATCCACTCCTCGAAGGAGCGGTGCAGGGCTTCCTGGTGGAGCTCGAGCGGCGTTTCGGCGAGCGACGGCGTGAGCTGCTCGCGCGGCGGCAGAGCGTCAGCCGCTACGACTTCTTGCCGGAGACGGCGGCGGTGCGCGCGGGCAGCTGGACGGTGGACGAGGTGCCCAGCTGTCTGTTCGACCGCCGCGTGGAGATCACCGGCCCGGCGGACGCGAAGATGATCATCAACGCGCTCAACAGCGGCGCGAGCGTGTTCATGGCGGACCTCGAAGACTCGATGTCGCCCACCTGGGAGAACGTCGTCTCGGGGCAGACCGCGCTGTTCGAAGCAGTTCGGCGCACGCTGCGGTACACGAGCCCCGAAGGGAAGCAGTACGCGCTGAACGAGCGCACCGCGCAGCTGTTCGTGCGGCCGCGCGGCTGGCACCTCGACGAAGCGCACGTGAAGGTCGACGGCCGCGTCATGTCCGGCGGCCTGTTCGACTTCGGCGTCTTCTTCTTCCACAACGCCAAGGAGCAGCTCGCGCGGGGCGTCGGCCCGTTCTTCTACTTGCCCAAGCTCGAGAGCCACCTCGAAGCGCGGCTGTGGAACGACGTGTTCGTCTTCGCGCAGGACGCGGTGGGGATTCCGCAGGGCTCCATCAAGGCGACGGTGCTCATCGAGACGCTGCCGGCGGCCTTCGAGATGGACGAGATTCTGCACGAGCTCAAGCACCACTCGGCGGGGCTCAACTGCGGCCGTTGGGACTACATGTTCAGCTTCATCAAGAAGCAGCCCGAGCAGCTGCTGCCCGACCGCGCGCAGCTGACCATGGACCGCGGCTTCCTGCGGGCGTACTCGCAGAAGCTGATCCAGACCTGTCACCGCCGCAACGCGCACGCCATGGGCGGCATGGCGGCGTTCATTCCCATCAAGGGTGACGCGCAGGCGAACGAGGCGGCGCTGGCGAAGGTGCGCGCGGACAAGCTGCGCGAAGTGAAGGACGGCCACGACGGCACGTGGGTGGCGCACCCGGGCCTCGTGCCCGTCGCCCAGGCGGTGTTCGACGAGCACATGCCCGGCCCCAACCAGCGGCACGTCAAGCGTGAGGACGTGCAGGTGGGGCGGGAAGACCTGTTGCGGGTTCCCGAGGGCACGCGCACCGAAGAGGGCCTGCGCCACAACATTCGCGTCGGCGTGCAGTACCTCGAGGCGTGGCTGCGCGGGCAGGGCTGCGTGCCGCTGTACAACCTCATGGAGGACGCGGCGACGGCGGAGATCTGCCGCGCGCAGGTCTGGCAGCAGGTGCACCACCGCGTCTTGTCGAAGGGCGCGTTGATCTCCCTCGTCGCGCAGGAGACGGCGCAGCTTCAAGGTGCGCGGCTGCCCGAAGCGGTCGCGCTGTTCACCGAGCTGTGCCTGGCGCCGACCTTCGCCGAGTTCCTCACCGTCCCCGCGTACGCGCGGCTCGAGCTCACCTCATTCACTTCCCCGCAGTCCGCCACACAAGGAGCCGTCATGTCGTCTACTCCGTCTGACCTTCTGGCCCGCCGCTTCGAGGGCATTCGTCGTCCCTATTCGCAGGCTGACGTGGAGCGGCTGCGCGGCTCGGTGAAGGTCGAGCACACGCTGGCGCGGCTGGGTGCGCAGCGGCTGTGGGAGCTCGTCACCACGCGGCCCTACTTGCAGACGCTGGGCGCGCTGAGCGGCGGGCAGGCCGTGCAGATGGTGCGGGCGGGCCTGGAGGGCCTCTACATTTCCGGCTGGCAGGTCGCGGCCGACGCGAACACCGCGGGCGAGACGTACTCGGATCAGTCGCTCTACCCGGTGGACTCGGTGCCGACGCTGGTCAAGCGCATCAACCAGGCGTTGCTGCGGGCGGATCAGATCGACCACGCCGAAGGGAAGAAGGGCAAACACTGGCTGGTGCCGATGGTGGCCGACGCCGAAGCCGGCTTCGGTGGGCCGCTCAACGCGTACGAGCTGATGCGGCACCTCATCGAAGCGGGCGCGGCCGGCGTGCACTTCGAAGACCAGCTGGCCAGCGAGAAGAAGTGCGGCCACATGGGCGGCAAGGTGCTGGTGCCGACGAGCCAGTTCATTCGCACGCTCATCGCCGCGCGGCTGGCGGCGGACGTCATGGACGTGCCCACGGTGCTCATCGCCCGGACCGACGCGCAGTCGGCCAAGCTCATCACCAGCGACATCGACGAGCGGGACCGGCCGTGGGTGGCGGGGAAGGACCGCACCGCCGAAGGGTTCTACCGGCTGCACGGCGACGGCGACGCGTTCGCGATCGCCCGCGGCCTGGCGTACGCGGAGTACGCCGACCTCATCTGGTGCGAGACGAGCACGCCGGACCTCAAGCAGGCCAAGCGCTTCGCCGAGGGCATTCGCGAGAAGTTCCCGAACAAGATGCTCGCGTACAACTGCTCGCCGTCGTTCAACTGGAAGAAGAACCTGGACGACGCCACCATCGCCAAGTTCCAGCGGGAGCTCGGGGCCATGGGCTACAAGTTCCAGTTCGTCACGCTGGCCGGCTTCCACGCGCTCAACTACTCGATGTTCGAGCTGGCGCGGGCGTACAAGGAGCAGGGCATGACGGCGTACTCGGCGCTGCAGCAGGACGAGTTCGCGCACGAGGTGAACGGGTACACCGCGACGAAGCACCAGCGGGAAGTCGGGACGGGGTACTTCGACGCGCTGGCGGAGGTCATCTCTGGCGGGACGTCGTCGACGACGGCGCTCAAGGAGAGCACCGAGGCGCATCAGTTCTGAGCTGGTGAAGGTGGGAGGGCCGTGGCGTTCGACGCACGGTCCCTCCGCGGCGGCGCGAGGGTCGAGGGCGAGCTCGGGCGATGGCTCGTCAGCGCGCAATCGGCAGCGCAGCATGGAGTCGAGCGGTGCGCCATCGAACCTGGGGACCCCATGGACCACCTCAACATCTTCCACCCCTACAAGGACCTCGCGCTCCACCACGAGAACAGCCTCACCCGTGCGTTTCTGATCGTTCTGCGCTCAGTGCCGAGCGCACACGCAGCCTGGCTGGCTCTGGTCGACCGCGGCCACCGCAAGAGCAACGGCTCTGGTGTGCCGAGTCTGCACGAGCTGCCGCAACCGAGGGTGGCAACGCAGGTGGGCGCACTTCCTGAGCGAGTGTCGCGCATCATCTCTGTCCTGCAGACTGACGAGCACTACTTCGCGCAGGCAGACGTCGGCACATCAGATCGAACCCAGGTTCTCGACGGCGTTGTGTCGTACGCGCCGGAGTTGGCCGTCGTCATCGAGAACAAGCCCCTCAAAGCCGACGTCTGGGAGGGGCAGCTCTCAATCAACCTCGGCAGATTTGCGGCGGACGCCGACGTCCAGATCGACTCGAAGCCTGCCTGCGTCCAATGGCACGAGCTGGTGGGTGCTTGGTCGCGTCTCCTCTCAGCAGGACATCTCGGCCCCGCGGAGGCTTCTTTCGTTGAGGACTTTCTGATCTACGTCGAGAGGCATTTCGAGCACCTTCAGCCGTACAACACCATCGGGGCCTGCGGCTCGAGCAAGGCGCGACTCTCGCGCCGTTGTCGGAACATCCTGGTCGAGTTGGCGGCCGAGCATGTCGCTGATGACCGCAGTTGGGGTCCGTGCCTGGAGTTCAAGGACTCCCAGGCCCCTGCGGTGATCATTGGCTTCTTCCCGCGCGGTTCTCCGGTGACCAGCCTCACGATCGACGTGGCGCTTGCGGACACACAGCGCCAAGCCCAGGAGCTGTACAGCAAGCACTCCTACGCCGCTGTCGAGGACCTGCAGCGGGCCGGTTGGTCGGCAGAGTCGAACTTCCACTGCGCGTTCATGCAACAAAACCTCTTCTACCCGCGCGCGGTCGGAGACCTCGGCGCGTATTGGGCGCACTGGGCTGCGCACCTGGACGACCTGCGCCAGCGGAAGCGGGAGGAGTTCGCGACGTTCTTCGACGAGCTGGTGTCACTCGGCGTTGCATCGGCTGCGGATCGCGTCGCGTTCGACTCACTCTTCGCCGAAACGAATCGCAAGAAGCTGAACGTTTGCCCTGGGGTCTCCCTTCGGTACGAGATTCCGCTCGACCGGGCGGCTGAGCTCGACAACAGGCGCGGGCTGGTGCCTTTGGTGGCGACCGAGATGCGAAGAGTTGCGGACTCGTTCGGAATGCCGCTGCCCCAGAGGGTCGGCAGGCGCAAATGAGAACTCCCACGTGCCGTTGGGATGGCGCCAGAGCCCTTCAGCTCCGAGAGAAGCTGAACGGACCAAGGCCCGACAGAGATGAGTTCGCCCGCCCGGGCCCCCTCGACAGCGCTTTCCACGGCGTGTACGCGCCCCACGCCAAGCACCGGCCCGTCGTCACCACGCCTCCACCGTCACCGCCACCCGCCCTCGCGCTGGGCGCGCGACGTTGGGCGCTGAGAACGCCGACGTCGCGCTCAGGCCGCGAAGTCGGCGCGGATACGGGACGCGACCAGCGCACGCACCTCGGCGACGACCGGCAGTGACGCGAGCCGCTGCTCGAGCACTTCGCGCGTCGCCAGCCCGGCCTGCACCGCGGCGCGCGTGAAGACCGCGTCCTTCTCACGGCCGGCCACGTACTTGGACAACAGCAGGTCGTGAACCTCGAGGCAGAGCCCGGTCGCGAACCGCGTGCCCGGACCTACGACGCGTACGAGTCGCTCCTGCCAGCCGGCCGGCAGCACGGCGGTCTCTGGGCCGACGCCCTGCGCGTAGTACCCGAACGTCTCATGGAACGCGGACCCCTCGCCGATGCTGCCGTCGATGAGGTCAGCGCGGTCGACAAAGTGGCGCGGATACACGTCGGCCTCGTTGGACACCGTCAGGGCGGTCGGTGCGTCGGGGAACTGCCCAAGAATGGCCTGGCTCCCGACGATGACGATCTCGTCGTCTTCGGCGATGGCGGACGCCGCTCTGATGATGTGTTCGAGCTGATCGCGCGTCACGCGTGCTCCCGAGCGACGTGCTTCCAGAGCGCCCAGCGCTCACGCGGCGGCAACGCGCCCGCGAATGGCGTCGCCTGACGCAGCGCCCGCATTCGCTCGTCGTCGGTCCCGAGCGCGGCGACGAGCTCCGTCAGCGGCCCGTCGAGCAGGTGCGCCCAGGCCTTCGCGTACGCCGGCATGAGCCCCGCCGCCTCCCACGCGCTCACCCGCCGTCGCGCGCGCGCACGCAGCGCGGGCTCGTCCACCAGGCGCGCCGCGACGCGTCGGTGGTACGCCAAGCTCCGCAGCTCCGCGAGGCGGTGAGGGTCCATGACGGCGCAGCATGGCCAGTCCTCCCCGGCGGGCGCAACGACACTGTCCCTCGGCCTCCTGCCCTCGCACCGTGCGCCGCCGAAGTCCGCCACGACGACTCGGGCGCCGGCCGACGCAGGTCCGCAGCCTGCCGGTGCAGCCCCGCAGCCTCGCCGTCGAGCTCCGGAGCCGTGCACCGGACCTCGGGCCTCGCGCAGCCGAACTCCGGCGCCGACCAACGGAGCGCCGCCGTCGACCAACGGCACGCCGCAGTCGGCCAACAGCGCCCCGCACTCGACCACCAGCCCTCCGCAGTCGACCAACGCCCCTCCGCTGTCGCACTGCGTCACGCCGGACCCCACCGCAATCCAACCGGTTGGAACGTCGGCCAAACAGCCGCGCAACCACTTGCATTCGCGTCACCCATTTGGGGCGAGTCGAACAAGACTCACTGGTTAGCCAACCTGCCGCTCCGTACCCTGCGCGCGCTTTTCCACCCCCACCACAAGGAGCCCACATGACCCCGAACGACGTCGTCGCCGCCGCAGAGAAGCTGATCCCGCTCGCCCTCGCGAACCGCGCGAAGCTCGAGCCGCGGCTCTCCGCTGCATTCATCGACGGGCTGCAGGCGGACCTCACGGCCGCGCGGCAGCTGGTTGGAGGCACCGCGCCGGCGCGCGCCGAGAGCAAGGCGGCGACGGTGTCTCAGAACGACGCGGTGGAGCGCGGCTCGAGCTTGGTCGCGTCGACGCGCGCGTTGGTGCGGACCGGCGCCCCCACGGACAAGGCGCTCTGGCGCGCGTTCGGCGTCGGCGAGCGGGTCGTCGACTCCGTGTCCTCCGTGCACAAAGCCCTGGGCACCATCATCGCCGCGGCCACCGCCAACGCCGACAAAGCGCGCGCGGTGGGATTCTCACGACCGACGTGGACGCCGCGCGCGCTCTCCTCTCCGCGCTGCCGACGCTCGACGGAACGCAGGAGCGCAAGAAGTCCTCCTCCAAGGCGGCGACCGCCAACGCCAAGGCAGCGGTCATGCGCCTCAACGCCAACCTCCAGCACCTCGGCTCCATCGCGCGCGCAGCGCTGCCCGTGGACAGGGCCGCCCAGTTCGAAGGTGAGCTGCCTCGCCGTGCGCGCTCGTCGTCGAAGGGCAGGGCGAGCAAGGCCGGCGCTGCGACTCCGGCGTAGCGGGTGGTCGGGCCGCATCACGTTTGCCGCTTGCGGTGCGGGCTGCGCGTTCTCGCTCCCGAGCAGCTTCGGCGAGCCGTCGGCGTTCGGCGGTCAAGCCCCCAACGATTCGGCACGTCATCGACCCGCGCGCGCCGAGTTGCCTGCCCACGGGTGAGGTGAGAGCGTCTGCGCCGCCTCGTCGTCCTCAGGAGCCCCACCGTGACCGTCTCGTCCGCAGGGAACTCGTCCACCACGCCCGTCATCTCCACCCGCACCGACGGACCTGCCGCGCCCCGCGCCACCGAGCCGGCCGCGGCGCCACCGGCTGCGCGTGCGCCGACCGGGCT
>JALHOS010000373.1 GCA_022842905.1 Myxococcaceae bacterium
ACACCGGCCCGCGTGGGGGCCACCGCACACGAAGAGCACGAGCTGCGGTTCGGTGGTCGCCATGAGCCGGCTCGTTGGACCCGCGAGCGCTCGGGTTCGGCAACGGCACGCGTCAACCGTGGTGCCGCGTGGTTGCGCGTCGCTGCGTCCCAGCCGGGCACACACGCCGCCGTCCCGGTGTAAGGGGCCCAGGCCGCCGGTCTTTTCAGCGTGAGGAGGGACGAGGAGATGAAACCGCAGTCAGCCGGGACGTCGCTGCGCGCGGTCGTGCTGCAGCACGAATCGACCGAAGGCTTGGGCTTGTTCGAGCCCGCGCTGGCGGCGTGTGGCTTCACCTTCGTGCGGCGCTTTCGACAGGCCGTGCACGCGGATCTCGACGCGGAGCTGGTCGTGATTCTCGGAGGGCCGATGAGCGTCACCGACACGGCGGCGCACCCGTTCCTCGCCGACGAGCAGGCCTTCCTCCTCGAGCGCCTCGCGCTGGGCCTGCCGTGCCTGGGCCTGTGCTTGGGCGCGCAGCTGCTCGCGTCGGCCGCGGGGGCCGAGGTGTCGCGCGGGAAGAACGGCGCGGAGGTCGGCGTGGGCTCGGTGCGCCTGACCAAGGCCGGGCTCGAGGACCCCGTGCTCGCCGGCTGGAGTCCCAAGCCCGTCGTCGCGCACTGGCACGAAGACACCTTCAGCCCGGTGCCCGACGCGGCGCTGCTGGCGTCGTCAGACCGGTACACGCAGCAGGCGTTTCGCTTGGGCGCGTCCTACGGCTTTCAGTTTCACCTGGAGCTGACGGCGGCGCAGCTCGAGCGCTGGCTCGACGCCGAGGGCGCTTGGCTGGCGGGCCACGGCAAGGACGCCGCGCAGCTCAAGGCCGGGCTCGGAAAGCTGCGCGCGGCCGAGGCGGACAACCAAGCGCTCGTCGAGCGGCTGGCGCACCACTTCGCGAAGGTGGCGCGCGGGGGCTGATTGTGCGCGCCTCATCACGGCTGCGCACCGGGCTGCACAACCTCGAACGGCGCGCTCTCGGGGAGCCGTGGTGGCGCGGTGGCTGCACCACACCGGGCCCATGCCAACCACCCTGCGCGTAGTACCGTCCGCGGCCTCCATGACCGCCCCCGACACCGCCTATGTCCTTCCCTTCACCCAGCTGGGCGCGCACTCGCTGCCCGTCGTCGGAGGAAAGGGCGCCAACCTTGGCGAGATGACGAGCGCCGGCCTCCCGGTGCCCCCGGGCTTCTGCGTCACCACCGCGGCCTATCGCCGCTTCATGACGGCCGCCCCCGCGGACACCTTCGCGCCGCTGACCGGCCTGTCGGCCGCCGACTTGGGGCAAGTACGCGCCGCCGGTGAAGAGGTGCGCGCGCGGCTGGGCCGGCTGCCCTTGCCGCCGGACGTGGCTGACGCGGCGAAGCAGGCGCTGTCGCAGCTGGGCCTTCAGCACCCCTGCGCGGTGCGCTCGTCGGCGACGGCTGAAGACTTGCCCGACGCGTCGTTCGCCGGGCAGCAGGACACGTACCTCAACATGCTCGGCGAGGCGCAGGTGCTGGACGCGATTCGCCGCTGCTGGATTTCGCTCTTCACCGACCGGGCGATTCTGTACCGCGTGGAGCGCGGCTTTCGGCACGAGCAGGTGCAGCTGGCCGTGGTGGTGCAGCGCATGGTGCTGCCCGACGTGTCCGGCATCATGTTCACCGCGGACCCCATCAGCGGCCACCGCGGCCTCATCTCCATCGACGCGGGCTTCGGCCTGGGCGAAGCGCTCGTGTCCGGCGTCGTCAGCGCGGACCTCTACCGCGTCGACAAGGCCACTCGCAGCGTCGTCGAGCGGCGCATCGCCGACAAACACCTGCGGATTCGGCCGCTGGCCGAAGGTGGCACCGTCGAAGAGCACTTGAGCGAAGCGCAGCGCACGGCGCCGGCGCTGGGCGACGCCGACCTGACCAAGCTGACCGAGCTGGGGCTGCGCATCGAGCGGCACTACGGCAGCCCACAGGACGTGGAGTGGTGCCTGGAAAAAGGTGAGCTCTTCGTCGTGCAGAGCCGGCCCATCACCACGCTCTTCCCGCTGCCCGAGCCCAAGCCCAGCGACGGCGCCGTGCACGTCTACATCTCCGAGAACCACATTCAGGGCATGACCGACGGCATTCCGCCGCTCGCGCGGTCCATGCTCAAGGCGATCTACCCCTTCGGGAAGGACCCGAAGGACCCGACGCAGACGCGCTACCTGGTCGAAGCCGGGGCGCGCTGCTTCCACGACGTCACCGACGTGCTGCGCGTGGGCTGGCTGCGCGCCATCTTCCCGGCGCTGCTCGAAGACTCCGACCCGCTCATGGGCAAGGCGCTCGGCGAAGCGGCGAAGTGGCCGCAGTGGAAGGCGGCGATCGGCTTCTCGGAGCGCTGGCGCATCGCCGCGGCGATGACGTTCCGCTTCCGGCGGCTGCTGTGGGGCATGTTCACCGGGTTCTTCTTCACCAACCCCGTCGACTTCGTCCGCCAGCGGCACCAGCTCGAGCCCGCTGCGCTCGAGGGCGTCCGCGCGCGCTTGGCACAGTCGCCCGCGGGCCGTGCGCGCATGCGGCAGCTGTCCTTCGAGCTGGGCCACATCTACGAGCGCATTCGCCCGCTGTGGTTCGGCGCCATCTTCACGTCCATCTTCTCGAAGCTGCTGCTCGACACCTGGTTCCCGAAGGACCCCGACGTCGGCGCGCTGTTGCGGGCCATGCCCTACAACATCGTCACCGAGAAGGACCTGGCGCTGGCGGACCTGGCCGCGGCGATCGCCGCCAAGCCCGCACTCAAGCAACTGCTCGACACGGCCAAGCCCGAGGCCTTCCGCGCCCAGCTCGCGCAGGCAGACGCCGCCGTGTCTGCCCAGTTCGACGGGTGGTTCGAGCGCTTCGGCTGCCGCGGCCCTGGCGAGTTCGACATCAGCCGGCCGCGCTACGTCGACGATCTGTCCGCGCTGCTGCCCATGCTCCGCGGCATGGTCGCCAAGGGCGGCGTGCCCGAGGCGATTCGCAAGGACCACGCGGCCTTCGCCAAAGAATCGGACGCGGCGCTCGAGCGGCTGGTGGAGAAGTCGCCCTGGTGGAAGCGGCCCTTCGTGCGCCGCGCCGCGCTGCTGACGCGGCACCTGACGTCGGCGCGCGAGCAGCCCAAGCACCACGGGCTGCAGGTCAACCGCATCGCCCGCGAGTTCCTCAAGGAAGAAGGTGCGCGGCTGGTGCAGGACGGCGCGCTCGCGGCGGCGGACGACATCTGGTTCCTGCGGCTCGACGAGCTGGTGCACGGGCTGCCTGCGAACGCGCCGAGCGTCGTCGAGGAGCGCAAGGCCGAGTTCCGGCGGCACCAGCACCTGGGCCCGCCGCGGGTCATCACCAGTCACGGAGAGCGCCTGGTGGCCAGCCACGCCGCCACCAACGCACCGAAGGGCGCGCTCGTCGGCACCAGCGCGTCGGTGGGCGTCGTGGAGGGCATCGCCCGGGTGTTGCAGTCCCCCGAGCAGCCTCTGGCCAAGGGGGAGATCCTGGTGACGCGCTTCACCGACCCCGGCTGGACGCCGCTCTTCGCGGTGGCCGGCGGGCTGGTGATGGAGGTTGGCGGGCAGATGACGCACGGCTCCGTCGTGGCGCGCGAGTACGGCATTCCCGCGGTGGTGTGCGTCACCGACGCGACGAAGAGCATCAAGGACGGCGCGCGGATTCGCGTCGACGGGGACCGCGGCTGGGTCGAGGTGCTCGACGACGGCGCAGCGGCCACCGCCGCGGCCTGAAGAGACAGACGCTCACCCGGCGTCAGGGGCCGACGGGAGCTCCACCGAGCGGAGCACTTCGTCGCAGACGGGGCGGTAATACTTGGCGTGCTCTGCCGACGCGAGGCACCACAGCCGGTAGCCGCGGCCGGCAGCGACGAAGTGGTAGATGACGCTGCGCGTGCGGCCTTCGTCGAACTCGAGCGCGACGACGCTGGTGGAGGGGTGCTCGGCGGTGAAGCGGGCCAGGCGCCTGGCTTGGGGGAGCGGTTCGAAGGCGTCGGCGAAGGCGGCGGCGTTGGCGGCAGGCCCGCTGCTCAGCAGCAGCGCGGCGCGCACGCGGGAGCTGCCCTCCGGCGCGACGTAGCCGGCCTCGACACGCGCGGCGCGGGGGTCCTGCGCGACGTCGGTCCAGGTGGGCGGCACTCGCGCCGTCAGCGGGCCCAGCGGCTTGCGGACCAGGCCGTCGACGTCGGGAATGGACAGGGGCAGCTCCCCGGTGACGCGCAGCGACGCGGCGACGACGTCACAGGTCTTGTCGGCGACCTTGGTCAGCTCGCCGGACGCGCCGCAGGTCAGCGCCAGGCCGAAGCCGGAGCCGGTGACGCCCCACAGCCGCGACGAGAAGCGCAGGCCTTCGGGCGTCTCGCCGGCGATCGGCGCCACCGCGCCCGACGAGCCCGCGAACGGCGTGAGCGTGGGCGTGCGCGTCGTCACCGGCACCGCCTTGGTGAGCGCCGTCACCTGGTCGGCGACGAAGGCGACCGCGTCTTGGGTGGTCTGGACGGGCCGCGTCAGCAGGAGGTTGGGCTGCCGGAGCGCGTCGGTGGGGGCTTGGAGGCACAGCTCGAAGGCGGCGTGCCGCTCCCAGGAGCAGGACTGCCAACCCGTGGGCAGCTCGAGCTGGTACCAGCCGCCGTCGAAGGCGTGTGTGGGCAGCGGCTTGACGTCGCGGCAGCCGCTGAGGAGCGCGAGCGCGAAGACGCAACGGAGGAAGGCGGCCATGCGCGGCATGGTGGGAGCGCCGCGCGCGCGCTGTCAACGAAGAGCGTCTTGGCGAGCGCCGGGCCGTCACGCGTCGACGGGCTTGCCCCGACCGTCGCTTGCCCCCAACGTGCCCGCCATGCGTACGTCGCCGCGCGCCGAGCGCCCGCTGGAGCACCTCGCCGCCTGGCTCAACCTGGCGCCGCTGCCCGTGGTGCAGGTGTTTCACGGCATGGGCGCTGCGCGGGTGGTCATGGCAGGGGTGCAGCTGGGCCTGTTCGAGCGGCTCGCGGACGGGGCGAAGACGTCGGCCGAGCTGGCGCGGCCCGACGCGCTTGAAGAACACGCGGTGGAGCTCATTCTTCGGGCGCTCGAGGAGCAGGGCGTCGTGCGCGCGGATGACGTGGGGCGCTTCACGCTTCGACCGCGCGCGGCCAAGTGGCTCTCGCCGCGCTCGCCGGACTACGTCGGCGACTTCCTGGCCTTCAACCAGGCGCAGTGGGACTGGTGGGGGCAGCTCCACGCCGCCACCAAGAAGAGCGCGCCCGCCTTCGACCTGCACCAGTGGGCCCCGGACGACGTGCGCTGGGTCCGCTACGTCAAGGCCATGCACCAGCTCGCGCGGTTCTGCGCCGACGAGGTGGCGGCGAAGGTGCGTGTCCCCCAAGGCGCGCGGCGGCTGCTCGACGTGGCGGGCAGCCACGGCGCGTTCAGCGTGGCGCTGCGGCGCAGGCACCCGGCGCTGAGCGCCACCATTCTCGAGCTGCCTGGCGCGGCGCAGGTGGCTTCGAGGCTGTTCGCGGCCGACGGCCTGACGTGGGTCGAGGGCGACGCGCTCGCGCAGCCGCTGCCGGCCTGCGACGTCGCGCTGTGCTTTCAGCTCACCGGGCACCTGGACGACGCCCAGCGGCGCACGCTCTTCACGGCGCTGTTCGCGGCGCTGGCCAACGGGGGCCGCGTGGCGGTGCTCGACCACTACACGCCGGACACGGGCCGGAGCGACGGCTCGGCGCTGGTGGCGCTCAACTACTTCTTGGTGTCACGCACGCCCAGGCTGCGCGTGGGCCAGGTGCGCGAGGAACTCGGCGCTGCGGGGTTCGTGCACCTCAGGACGCACCGCGTGCTTCGGAGCCTGGGGCAGACGCTCCTCGTCGCCACGAAGCCTGGCTGAAGGCGAGGCGCTCGACGAGCTCCAGCAGCGCGTTCCCCGCAGGCAAGAGGCCGGCGAACATCATCGTCATCGCCAGGGAGAAGTTCCGCACGCCCAGCGCGCGGTCGAAGAGGTTGTCCGGGTGGGCGATGGACGTGCCCAGCGCGTAGCCCGGCAGCTCGATGAGGCCGAGCGCCAACAGCCCCCACAGGTACTGCTCGTGCCACTTGAGGGGGCGCACCGCGAGGGACCAGGGCACCAGGTACAGGCCGTAGCAGGTGAGCACCTGCCAATCGCGGGAGAACTCGGCGAGCTTCGCCGTCTGGCCGATGCGGTGGTTCACGAAGCCGACCGCACAGTAGATGACGAAGTACAGCGCCCAGCGCTGCGGAGGGGTCTGGAGGAGGGCTCGGAGCATGGCTGTTGGGCGCGAGGCTCATGCCAGGGCAGCAGGTCGGGTGTCCACTGGTCCGGGCCGTGACGAGGCGCGGTGACGGGTCCGGGGCTCGAATGGAAAGAGGCGCCGAGCCGAGAAGTACACCGGCCACTCGACGCACCGAGCCCGTGGGACCGCGGCCTCGCTGCTGCGGCGGCGTGTCTCGCGCGGAGATCGACTGGGCTGCCGCGCCGCGGCTGCTCCCTCCGGCCAAGCTGCTGCGCGAGCAGCTCGAGTCGCCGGTGACTCGAAGGGGGATCGCCGGTCGACCCTCGACCTGCGGGGGGGCGCCGCAGCCGAAGCTCGAGCCGACGTTCCGGACGAAATGAGGTGAGCGTGTCCGCTCGTCGCGGCGCCGCGCGTGGGGCTCCCTTGGGTGGCTGCTGCCTCGAGGGAAGGCGGGCAACTGGGTGGCGTTCGCCCTCGTCCCGCCCCGACCAGCCAGTGCCAGTTCGGGGCGGCGGTGGCGATGGACCCGTTCAACGCGCGGCCGCTGAGCGAGACGGGCGGGGTGGGGGCGCCGGTCGATGTTCGAGGCGGAGGGGAGCCGACGGCCGTCGAAGCAGCAGTCGACGTTCGCGCTGGAGGCGAGGTGCGGGCGGACGCTCGGTGCGGCATCGAGCGGAGCGCGAAGACCGGTCGGGGGCTCGTGGCCTCGAGGGAAGGCGGGCACCGGGATTGCGTTCGAGTTCGTCCCGCGCCGACGAGCCAGTGCCTGTTCGGCACGGCGGTGGCGATGGGCCCGTTCAACGCGCGGCCGCTGGGCGAGACGGGCGGGGTGGGGGCGGGGGTCGCCGGCACCTGTCTCAAAGATGACGGTTCTGTCACCTTTGGTGACGGCAAACCCGTCAACCGCCCCGAAAATACTGAGGGACGGCGGTCCATTGATGACCAAACCGTCACCAAAGTGACACCGCTCCGCGACCCCCGCCCCCACCCCGCGCCGCGAAGACGGAAGGTCGTATCGAACTCGTTCGTGGCTCGCTCCTTCGTGGCGTGGTCGAGCATGGCGCGGTCGAACTCGGCGAACGCGGGCATGTCGAACTGGGGCAGACGCGCTTGGGCGAGGCGAACTCCTGCGAGGCGCGCTCGTGCGTGGCGCGCTCGTGCGTGGCGCGCTCGTGCGTGGCGCGCGTTCGTGCGTGGCGCGCTCGTGCGCGGCGCGCTCGTTTCGCGTCGCGTGATCGTGAGTGCCGCGCTCCTGGTTGGCGACCTCCTGCGTGGCGCGCTCGTGCGTGGCGCGCTCGTGCGTGGCGCGCTCGTGTGTGGCGCGCTCGTGCGTGGCGCGCTCGTGCGTGGCGCGCTCGTTCGTGGCGCACTCGTTCGTGGCGCACTCGTTCGTGGCGTGCTCGTTCGTGGCGTGCTCGTTCGTGGCGTGCTCGTTCGTGGCGTGCTCGTTCGTGGCCCGCGCGTTCGTTGCGACCTCCTGCCTGGCGACCTCGAGCGTGGCGACCTCGCGCGAGGCGACCTCGCGCCTGGCGACCTC
>JALHOS010000374.1 GCA_022842905.1 Myxococcaceae bacterium
AGAACGGGACGGTGCCGACGGCGACGAGCTGCTCAACGTCTCCGCGCGGTTTCGTCGTCTTCACCGAGACGACGCGGGGCTACACCTTCACGCACGCGATTCCGTGCATGGGCAGCCCGGCCACCTTCACGGGCCTGGTGTACCCGGGGACGTATCGGGTGACGGTGTACGGCAACACCTCGGTGGGCTCGACGCTGCCCGGCGCCTCGCAGGTGGTGCAGGACGCGCTGGTGGTGAACGGGAACGTCGCCAACCTCACGTACGACGTGCGGACGTTCACGGTGAGCGGGACGGTGACGCAGAACGGAACGGTGCCGACGGCGACGAGCTGCTCGACGTCTCCACGAGGCTTCGTCGTCTTCACCGAGACGACGCGGGGCTACACCTTCACGCACGCGATTCCGTGCATGGGCAGTCCGGCCACCTTCACGGGCCTGGTGTACCCGGGGACGTACCGAGTGACGGTGTACGGCAACACGTCGGTGGGCTCGACGCTGCCCGGCGCCTCCCAAGTCGTCGCGCGCACGCTGGCCGTGAACGGCAACCTGACGGGGCTGAACTACGACGTCATCACGCGGACGGTGAGCGGCACGGTCACTCAGAACGGAACGGTGCCGACGGCGAGCAGTTGCTCGACGTCTCCGCGGGGCTTCGTCGTCTTCACGGAGTTGGTCGACGGCCACACCTTCACGCACGCGATTCCGTGCATGGGCAGCCCGGCGACGTTCACGGGCATGGTCTTCCCGGGGACGTACCGGGTGACGGTGTACGGCAACACGTCGGTGGGCTCGTCGCTGCCCGGCGCATCGCAGATCGTCGCCGACCGGCTGCAGGTCCCCTGATTCGGCAGCCTTCAAGCATCCGTCGTCAGGCAGCGCTCCACTTCGCGCCCAGCTGCTCGAGGTCCTTGAATAGCGCCTTGGGCGCGTCGTCCAGCTCGCGCAGAACGCCGCGCGCCGCCTTTCCTGCTCAGGCCCTCGCCGGCTTCGGCGCCGCGTCCACGACCAGCCCGTCGTTGTTCAAGTGCAGGTCCGCGCCGGGCACCGGCCGGTACGCCCGAAACCGCGCGAGGCCGTGCTCGATCGGCACGAGGTCGCCGTCCTTGAAGCGCACCCCGGCCGCGGACTCGAGCGCGAGGCTGCGCACCAGCCCGGCCACCGCGTCCCAGCGCGCGCTCGGCACCCCGAAGACGATGAGCTCCGGCCGCCCGAACTTCCCCAAGCCCCGCGTGTGCACCGTCGCCACCGGGGCGTCGGGCTCGGCTTCGACGATGACGTTGACGTCAATCGACAGCGCGAAGGGCCGGTTCGGCTCCCAGCTCGCGACGTCCGCGCCGTCCCAGAAGCGCTGCGCTGTGGTGTCCAGCACGACCGACGCTCCGCGCGCCACCAGCCACTTCGCCACCGCCCAGGCCGCCTGCAGGTGCGTCAGGTCCTTCGGGTCCGCCTTCACCACCTTCACCACGTGGAGCCGCTCCGCCGCGTCGAGCGCCGCGAGCGACTGAAGCTGACTCGTCGCCACGTTGCGCAGCGCGCCGCCGCGAAACGCGTCGAACCACGCCGGGTCCGCGCTGCGTGGCAGGTCCACCACCTCGAGCCCCTCCATGGCCGCCTGCCCGGGCAGCCCGAAGCGCAGCGCCGACATGGGCACGTCGTCGCGCAGCGGCGCCGGGGAGAAGCACAAGAGCACCACCTCGGCCGGCGCACCGCCCTCGACCCAGCGTGGGCGCGCCCACGGCGCGATGGGAGCGACGTTCGTCATTCTTCCTTCTCCAGCTTGGCGATGGCCGCCGCCGCCGCGTCCTGGCCACACTCGTCATCGGCCGCGCCGCGCTTGCGTGGGGTGGCCTTGAGCTTCTTCAGCTCCTCCAGCGCCTCGACCGCGCGCAGCTCGCCCAGGCGCTTGGCCGCCGTGCGCTTGAGCCCGCAGTCCTTTCGGCCCAGCGCGTCGACGTACAGCTTCGAGAGCGCCAGGCCCTGGCCCGCGTACTCGAGGTCCACGAAGCGCAGCGCGCCCCACTGCGCCCAGCTCGACTCACCCTTGGCCATGCGCTGCAACGTCGGCAGCACCTTGCCTTTGGGGAAGCGGGCCAAGAGCCTGCGTAGCTTTTGGTTCTCGCTGCGGCCAAAGCCGTCGGCCAGCACCTCGAGCGCTTCGGGCTCGAGCTCGGCCTGCTCGGGAATCGTCTCCAGCAGCTTGAACGCTTCGTCCGCGCGGCTGGCTTGGTGCAGGGCGGCGGCCTTGAGCATGCGCCCCGGCCAGCTGTTGCCCGCCTCACCCATGTCGTCCAGCACCTGCAGCGCTTCGGGGCCGCGCCGCGCTTCCACCAGCCGCCGCGCCTTGCGGAGCGGCTGCTGCCAGAACCAGACGCCGAGGAAGATGAAGGCCACCAGCGCCACGGCGAGGGTGCCCAGGAGCTTCCACCGACGCCCGGGCGTGACGTTCTCTCCAGTGACTTGCCCCGTCGCCTCGCCGGTGCCGGTGTCGGGCAGCTCCAGCCGCATCGCGCCGCTGAACGTCATCGGCCCGACGTGGGGCTTGAGCCGCTCGAGGACGGCGATGGTGGTCTGCGGGCGCTTGGCGGGGTCCTTCTCCAGCATGGACATGATGACGCCGGCCAGCGGCGCCTTGCCCTTGAGCTCGGGCTTGAGCTCGCTGAGCTTCGTCGGCAGCACCTGCACGTGCTGCGAGACGAACTCCCGCGCCGACGGTCCGGTGAACGGGTGCTTCCCCGCCACCATGCGGTACGCGATGACACCCAGCGCGTAGATGTCGGCCCGCGCGTCGATGGGCTGGCCGAGCGCCTGCTCCGGGGAAATGTACTCGGGCGTGCCCAGCACGAAGCCCGCCTGCGTGACCTTGCCGTCTTCCCCAGGCTCGGCCAGCCGGGCGATGCCGAAGTCGAGCAGCCGCGCCTGTTCGGTGCCGTCGACCGCGCGCGTCAGCACCACGTTCTCGGGCTTCAAGTCCCGGTGGACGATGCCTTTGGCGTGAATGGCGGCGAGGCCCTGGCACAGCTGCATGACCAGCCGCTCCACCCGCTCCGGAGGGAGCGCGCCTTGGCGCAGCAGCACCGCCTCGAGCGTCTCTCCTTCCACCAGCTCCATCACCAGGCAGGGCCCGACCTCGGTGCGCCCGAAGTCGATGACGCGCACCACGGCCGGGTGCTCCACCTGCGAGAGCAGCAGCGCCTCGCGGCGGAAGCGCTCGGACATGTTCGCGTCGATGACGACGTCGCCGCGCAGCACCTTCACCGCGACGCGCCGCCCCAGCGACACCTGCTCGGCCAAGTAGATGAGGCCCATGCCGCCGGCGCCCAGCAGCTTCTCCACCCGAAAGCGCCCGTCGAGAATGAGCTGGCCCGGCGCGAGGGACTGCATGGCCGACAGCTGCGTGTCGGCGATGATGACGCTGGGCGGGTCGGACGACGACATGAGGAGCGCTTCGGCTCTATAGCGCTTTGCGGCGGCGCGCACGCCCTCGCGGCTCACGGCGCGGCACCGGGCTGCCAACTGGCCCTCCCACCCGCTACGAAGTCGGCTGGTCGCGGCCGTCCCCCCAAGGAGCCTCATGCGAACTCGCACCGGAGTGGTGGCCGTGCTGCTCGTCTTCAGCGGTGGCTGTCGCTGTCGGCAGACCAGCGGCTACGTCGCTCCGCCGTCGGGGCCTGCCGTCGCCGAGCTGCTGCGCACGCCCTGGCACGCGTTGACGCTCGAGACGGTGCTGCAGCGCTTCGACGTGGACAAAGACGGCGTCGTCGGCCCCAAGGACCTGGCCGCCGTGCGCGCCTGCGTCAGCGCGAAGTCGGCCGGGGCCACGCCGGCCTGTGACGTGGTGCCCGACGGCGTGCTCGACGAACAGGACGAGTACCTGCTGGGCATGGCGCTGGGCGAGACGACGCCTCGGTCCGTCGAGCAACGCAAGAAGCTGGCGCAGGCGCTGCGCGACAACGCCGCCGGCGTCTGGGGGCCCCCGCTGGGCGAAGGCATGTACGACTGGAACCGCGACGGCGCGAACGACGGGAAGGACACGACCGCGCTGGCCGGGTTGGTGGAGAGCGACGTGACGCGCTTCGACCTCGACGGCGACGGGGCGCTCACCTTGCGCGACGTGCGCGCGCTCGCGGTGCGCCAAGCACGCAAGAAGTACGGAGACATGGTGCCCGCCGGCCTCGACGTCGACGGTGACGGGCAGTCGACCTCGGCCGACGTGGAGCGCCTCGCGGAGCTCGCCCAGTTCGTCAACCTCACCTCCGTGGGGCTGCTCGACGTGAACCAAGACGGTCAGCTCGACCTGGCGGACTTCTGCCTGGTGAGCGAGGCCCCTGACGGCGCCAACGTGCTGTCCGCGTTCCTCCCTGCGCAGCAGGCGCAGGCCGCCTTCGCCGCTTCACCGCCTCGCACCGCGCTCTGCCGCACCGACGGCCGGCCGCTGACGCGCTCCATGGCGCGGCTCGACACCGGCTTCTCACTCGACTTCACCACCAGCAACCTCTTCCTCACGCGCGTCACGGACGTGCCGCCGGGCTTCACGCCGCCGGACCCGAGCAAGGGCGTGGGCCGCGACCTCTACGTGCTGGGCACCATGCCGTCGGACCGGCCGCTTCGCGCGCTGTCGCTGCCGTGGGGCGGCTCGTCACCGAACGTGTCGTTGCGGCTGGGGGGCCCGGCGCTCCCGATGAACGCGAGCCTGCTCACGCCGACCGGCATCAGCCCGCTCACCACCATGGCTGACGCGCCGGTGGTGCGGGTGTCGATGCCGCCGCAGCTGACGGGGCTCGAGGCCAGCAGCGCCGCCGCGCTCGCCGAGACGCTGGCGCGGGTGAAGCAGACGTACGAAGGGCTCATCGCCAGCTGCCCGTGCACGCTGACGCAGTCGCAGCGGGACGAGGCCGTGCGCTACCTCATTCGCACCAGCCACTGCCTGTCGTCCACGCTGAGCGTCACCCAGGCGAAGCTGAAGGAGGCCGAGCTCAAGCTCGAGCGCCTCACCCGGCTCTACGTGTCCGCCACCAACGAGTCCGCCGCGCGGCAGCAGCTGCTCGCCGACGACATCGTGGCCATGGAGCTTTCCAAGACGCTCCTGCTCATCGCCGAGACTGGCTACGACGGGCTCAAGGAAGGCCCCAAGGGCGCATTCAAGAGCGCGCTGTCCAACCTCTTGGGTGAGCTCGCGAACGACTACGTGCTGCCGCAGGCCGACAACTGGGCGACGGACACCGCGGTCAACTTGGGTTCGAACGTGGTGACCGGCATCGCTTCGAACGTGGTGACGGAGTTGGTCGGCGCCGCGGCCGGCAAGGAAGGCCTCAACTTCACCAAGGAGTTCATCAAGCGCATGTCGACGGAGTTCGAACGCCAGAAGTTCAAGGGCGATCAGCTCGAAGGCGCGCTCAAGACGATGGTGAAGATGCTGCCCGTCTACTACCTGCGCTACTCGCAGGCGGTGGCGGAGGCGGCTGAAGCGCGCGCGCTGAAGCTGGCCGGCGAGCACCAAGCCGCGCTGGGGCAGGTGGCCACCCTGCGGGCCGCCGTCGCGGCGCTCACCGACGCGCTGGCGCTGTTCGCCGACCTGCGCACGCGGCTGCTCGCCAAGCTCGCCGCCGACGGGTGCCCCATGACCATCTCCCTGGCGGACCCCTGCAGCTTCGATCTCGAGGCCGCCATCGCCGCCGCGCGGCGCACGCTCGAGGTGCAGGACGCCGAAGCGGCGCGGGCCCTCGACGCCGCCTTCGCCAACGCCGGCCGCGACGGCATGCCCTCGGCGTGTACGAACGGACCCGAACGCCAGGCGCTGGACTCGGCCCGTGCGGCCTCCGTCGCGCTCGCCAAGGAGCTGGGCTCCCACGCCCGCGGCGGAGGCACCGAAGAGGCGACCGCCGTCCTCGCCGACCGCATCGACGCCGCGTCGAAGAATGGACAGCAGGCGCGGGACGACTTCTCGGCCGTCTGTCAATTGCCCATCGACGCCAACATCACCGGCGACAAGCTGCGGCGGGTGCTCGACGCCGAGAACCAAGGCCAGCGCGCGCTCGACGACTTCGCCGCCGCGGTGCGCCGGGCGCTCGCCACGTATTCCACCTGCCTGCAGATGCGCGGTGACACCGGCGGCGCCTGCGCGTTTCAGGAAGTGCTGGCCGAGACGAACCCCTTCGCGTCTGCCGCGCGCTGCACCAACTGCTTGAGCAGCTACGTCCTGAACTGCTGTGGGGACGGGCGCCTGCAGGCGGGGGAGCAGTGTGACCCGGGCTCGACGGCCTTCGCCTGCCAGGGCGGTGTCACCTGCACCTCGGGCTGCCGGTGCATGGGCAGCGGCGTCATGTTGCCGCCCGAGGTGGGCGCGCTGGGCACGGCGCTGGGCATTCCGACGATGGCGCTGGAGACCGGTTGGCGCCCGCTGTCGCTCACCACGACGCTGCACTCGTCGGCGTCCGTGCCGGCCAAGCCCGTGGCGAACGACCACACCACGCTCACTGGCTACACCGCGGGCCGCTTCACACTCGACGCCACCACCATCGCTTCACTGCGCTGTGGCTCCGGCATGGCCCCGTTCCGCTCGACGCTGTGCCCTCCCGGCGGCATGCCGCTGCAGCCTGGGCCCGCGTACTTCTTCCTGACGTCGTTGGCCGCGCCGCTGCCCGAGACCGACCCTGGCAGCGTGTACCAGTACGGCTTCCCGCTGGAGCGCGACGGGCTGAGCGCGAACGACTACGTGCCCGGCTCGGCGTTCCCCAACGACTTCTTCGGGCGCACCGACTTCTGGCTCGAGCTCAACCGCACCAGTGCGGGCGCTTGGTCACTGAAGGCCAGTGCGGTGATGAACAACATGGGCGTGGCCACCAGCACGCGGGCGCACGGCTTCCTCAACGGCTCGGCCATGGGCGTCGTCGTCAACCAGTCGGAGCTGAGCGCGATGTCACCGGGCTTCCGCTTCAGCGCGTTCTGCCACCGAGGGGACTTCGGCATTCCCTCGCCGCACCTGTGGTCTGGCTCGGTGTACCCGCCGGTGGCGATGCCGCTGCTGCGCGTGCCGTGAGGAGCGACCCGGCGGCGTCCGCTTACTTGAAGTTCGACGCGCACTCGCCCGACAGGCCGACCACGGTCGTCAGCGCGCAGGCGGCGAGCGCTTCGCTCGCGTCCTTGGCGTTGCTGGCGCAGGACGGCGCCTTCTCGATGCAGGACGCGTAGTTCTCGAGCGCCTTGTTGTCCGACGCGTTGCACTTGCTCAGCGCCATGTCGCACTTCGCCCCATCGAGCCGAGTCGCGGTGATGGTGAGGCTGCCTTCCATGTAGACGCAGGTGGACGCCGAGCCGAACACCTTGGTGTTGGCGGCGTTGAGTCGGTCACAGACGGAACCGCAGCCGCTGAACGCGGCCACGCACAGCGCGGCGGAGAGGAGGAGCTTGGTCATGCGGCGCCCTCTAGCAGTGGCCCGGCGCGTTGAGTCCAGAAGAAGTCGTCGGAGACGGGTCGACGCCCGGTGGCGGAGTCGTGGATGTCGGTGGCGTGGATTTCCTCCGGCAGGCGGCCCTGGATGGTGCCGAACGGGCGCTCGCTGCGTCCACGCGTCGATCGCGGCGAAGAGGTCGTGTACTCGGACCGACCGCCCGTCCCGCGCTCGATTCCTGGTAGATCCGAGCCCTCCGCTGCCATGCGCCTTCCGCGTCACGTCTGCTTGAGCGTCATCGCGGCTGTCGGCCTGGCCAGCGGCTGCTTCGAGACCGTGCTCATCGGCCTCAACGCGCGCGCGCAGGATGCTGGCGCGGTCGATGCGGGCG
>JALHOS010000375.1 GCA_022842905.1 Myxococcaceae bacterium
CAGCGTTCCATGCGCCACCTCCGTGAGGTGGCGAACTGATCACGCGGCCCACTTCGGCGTCGATCGCCCGCGCAAGCGATCGACTTTCCTCGGGCGGAAACCTGATCGGCGCTCTAGGCACGGCGAAGGAATCGGCGACGGCGTCGGGGCGCCCGTCGAGGTACTGCGGCGGTGACGACGCGCCGCCCAAGTCAGTGGGCATGCCCGTCGCGCAGGCGTAGTCGGCGTTGAGCTTGTAGTTGGCGGCGTTGGTGCCGACCCAGAAGACGACGCGCCCGTTCGTGTCGACGCCTGCGTCTTGAAGCACGGCGAGCGGCACGGAGATCGTCATGAAGTAGTCCGTGTCGTTCGAGAAGTTGCTTCCGTCGTCCACGGGGCCGGCGCGGTAGTAGCCGTCGTTCGGCGTGAGCGTCGTGACGAGGGTCTCGGCTTCGTCCGTCGGGTTGTTCGGGTCCGGCGTCGTGTTGCGACGGACCTGTACCTGGCTTCCGCTGCCCAGGTTGCCGTCGACCGTCACCATGTACTCGTACGTCGACAGGTCGCCGTTCGTGTCCACGAGGACGTCCCAGCTCGACGGCTGGAGGGTCCCGTTGTTCTTGAGCGGGTTGTCGTTGACGCGCATGCGCACGTAGAAGTTCTCGCTGTCCGCGTAGCGGTAGACGGCGGGGAACGCCTCGTCACCGACGAGTTCGCGGATCTTGAGGCCCGTGATGGCGTCCGTCGGGACGTCGCCCCGCGTGCCTCCGTCCGGCGAGCCTGCGTCCCTGCGGCAGTCGGAGGGCACGAAGGCCGCGGACGGCGGTCCTCCGTCGCTCGGGAACAGCGCTTGGCTGTCGCTTGCGGCTGGTGCGCCGGGACCTTGAGCGCAAGAGGCCCAGAGGCCGACCGACGCGAAGATGCTCAGGCGGATGACGTGGGACTTCGAGTGCATGCAGGACCCCTCGTGAGGACGACAACGATGAACCCTACGCGAGCGCTGCGAACTCGCCATCCTGTGTGCCCGCACGTCAGGCAGCTGACGCCAACGTCTGGGCGCCTGCGCGAGCCTCGCGGGCGCGGTGTCGTCCGGACCGCCTCGTGCCGTATGAAGCTCGCACCATGCGTGAAGTGAGGTCCTGCAGAGGCATTGCCTCCCGCTACGGTGTCTGCGGGGCCCTGGCGCCAGGTCGCGGCGCCGCGGGGGCTCCGCCTGGGCAGGGTCATGAGCACCGCTGACCGTGAGCCCTCAGTCTCACGCCGCGCCGCTGCGCTCGCCGTCGTGGTCGCGGCGTTGGGCTACTTCGTCGACCTGTACGACTTGGTGCTGTTCTCGATTCTCCGCGTGCCGAGCCTCGTGGCGCTCGGCATCGGCCCGACGGACGTGACGAGCGTCGGCGGGCTGCTGCTCAACGTGCAGCTGGTCGGCATGCTGCTGGGCGGCGTCGCCTTCGGCGTGCTCGGAGACCGCCGCGGTCGCCTGACGGTGCTGTTCGGCTCCATCGTCCTCTATTCCCTGGCCAACCTCGCCAACGCCTTCGTGACGGACACGGTGCAGTACGGCGTCTGTCGCCTCGTCGCCGGGTTTGGGCTGGCCGGAGAGCTGGGCGCGGGCATCACCTTGGTCAGTGAGCTGCTGCCGACTTCGAAGCGGGGCATCGGCACGACCGTCGTCGCGTCCGTCGGCCTGTCCGGAGCGGTGGCGGCGGGCCTCGTGGCACAGGAGTTGTTGGCGCGCTTCGGGGCCGACGGCTGGCGGTGGGCGTACGGCCTGGGCGGTGTCATGGGGCTGCTCTTGTTGGGCCTGCGCGTGGGCGTGCTGGAGAGCGGGCTGTTCACCAAGGTTCGAACGGACGACGTCCCCCGCGGCTCGCTGCGGCAGCTCTGGTGGCCGGCGAGTCGACGGTGGCGCTTCGTGCGCGTGGTGCTCGTCGGCATGCCGATTTGGTTCGCAGGCGGGGTGTTGTTCGTCTTCTCACCGGAGATCGGCGGTGCGCTGGGCCTGGCTCCGGCGCCCACCGGCGGGCAGACGGTCTTCTGGGCGTACGTCGGCGTCGTGCTCGGCGACGTGGTGAGCGGGGCGCTCAGCCAGCTCGCGAAGAGTCGCACGAAGATTCTGGCGCTCTTCCTCGGGCTCTTCGCCGTGGCCGTCGTGGGGCTCTTGTCCTTCGGCGGGAGATCGCTCCCCACCTTCTACGGGCTGATGTGTGTGCTCGGCGCCACGACGGGCTACTGGGTGCTCTTCGTCACCACCGCGGCCGAGCAGTTCGGCACCAACCTGCGCGCCACCGTCACCACGAGCGCACCGAACTTCGTGCGGGCGACGGCGATTCCGGTGACCGGCGTGTGGTTCCTGCTCAAGCCGGTGCTGGGCGTGGTCCCGGCGACGCTGACCCTCGGGCTGAGCTGCATCGCCATCGGCGCGCTCGCGCTGTGGTGGACCGAAGACAGCTTCCACGCCGAGCTCGACTGGGTCGAACGGTAGCGGCGGCGATCCAAGTCGAGGGCTGGGGACATTCCTGCCGCCCCGCGCTCTCACTCGACGACGCGGGCCAGCTGCCGTCCCTGCGCGCGAGGGTCGGCCGGCTCTGACGCGCTCGAGCTCCGGGTGCCGGGGACGCGCGCGCTGGTGAGCCGCTCGCCGCGCCGCGGTCGCCTCAGTTGCAGGCGGGCTCGGTGGACACCGTCGACGTCGGGACCGGCACGTCCACGTGCCCGGTGCCGGCGGCCGACACGCGCAGCGTCTCCGTCAGCCCGTCGAGCGCCACCGGCTCCACCACAAGCTGGTTGGGCTGGGTCGCCGGGAGCAGCGCCGGCGTCGTCAGCCGCAGCGTGGACCTCGCCTCCGCGGTCAGCGCCAGCAGGCCCGTCAGGGGATGGCCCTGTGCGTCGAGCGGCACGAAGTACAGCGACAGGCGCTGGTTCGGCCCGAGGACGACGTCGCGCAGCGGCCGCGCGCGCACCTGCGAGCACTCCAGGCCGCGCGTCTCCACCGTCGCGTCTGCGCCGACGCCCAGCTGGGTCGCCGGCGCGACGCGCACCGCCACCTCGTCGACCACCCGGCCGCCCTCGAGCGCTTCGAGCCGCCACGCCCCGGCCCCTTGGAGCTGCACCGCGCTCCGCGCGAAGCCCAGCGGGAGCACCGTCGCCGTGCCCTGGTGGCCGATGGGCTTCGCCGTCAGCGTGTAGCGCGGCGCGCTCGGTGGCTCACTGCCCCCGGCCGTGGCGTCCTGGAGCTCGACGAGCATCGTCGCCCCATCGGCGATGGCGGCGTCGAAGCCCTGCGTCTCGCTGAATGCGAATACCTGCGAGAAGCGCACGCGCGCCTTCGTGCCCACCGCACCGTCCGCGCTTTCCGACGCGCCGCAGCTCATCGTCAGCACCACCAAGGACCCCAGCGCGAAGCGTCTGTTCATGCCCAGGTGGCTAGCAAGGGCGGGGCCGGGCGCGCAAGCGCGGGGGTCGCGCCCGTTCGGCTCCGGCAGGAGGCCTCGCTGCTCGACGCAGCTCCCGAAGGTGAGCTGCTTCACGCACCCCGTCCAAGACCGTGGACACCCAGGGTCCGGACAGCCGGTCAGCAGGAGGACCGAACGGGTATGGCGAGCCACGCGCGGAAGCGTCGGCGGCAGTGTGCCGGACGCTACAGGGAAGAGCGCAGCGTGCCCGCGTCGGCCGAGGCGCTGGTCCTCGGCGTTCGCCGCCAGAGCCCGTCCTGCGCGGGTCGTCCTGCGCGGCCGCGCGCTCGCCGGCTGCGCCCGGCCGGGCTATGCGCGCCGGCCGATGGCTCTGCAAGTCAAGACGACCTGGCGCACCGAGACCGCAGCGGCTCGTTTTGGTGCCGTCGATGCGGGGCGCCACGGGGACGGAGCTGCGCTGCTCCAGCAGCTCCTCGCCGTGCGCGCGGAGGTCTTCCCGCCAGGGCTCTCCTTGAAGGCGGCGCTGGAGCGGGCCGGAGCCGGCACCGTGACGCTGCTGCCGGCGGCTCCAGACGGCGACGCGGTCGTCTTTCCCGTGCAGGTGGGCCGCTCGGCTCGGTGTGGCTTCGTCGTCGCGCTGGTCATGCGCCCGTCTCGCCCCGGGGTGCTCGAGGTGTCGTTCAACGAGGTGGCGCCCCTCACGCGCCAGGTGGCGCAGGCGGCCATGGTCGTCGTCTGGGCCGTGGTGGCCGCGGCGATCGCGGCCGGCGGCTACTCGCTCGGCGCGCGCGGTGTGTGGGCGGCCGTCGTCGCCGTCGCGGGGCTCTTCGTCGCGATCCCCGTTGGGGCCTTCGCCATGATGGCGTTCCTCGCCGACAACGTGGGCGCGGATGAAGCGGCCACCGCCGCCGCCCGAGCCGAGCTGCTCCCTCTGGTGCAGGCGTGGGTCGAGCGCCCCCCACACGCGACGGCGGTGCTGTGACGCCGGGCTCCGGCTGGCTTCACGGCGGTGCCCGTATGCCGGCCGGGCGACACGGGCGTACGCGCGTCAGGCCGGCGCCGCCGCCCGCGCGCGGGCCGAAGTACAGGCCGACAGCGGGATCGTTGTTGAACGCCGCCGCCACGGAGTCGGCGGAGCCTTCGTGCAGCGCATCGGACTCGTTGTTCGCCGAGTGCTCGTCGATGGCCAGCGTTCGAACGTCAGCGCTGCCGTCGCGTCCACCACGCCGTGGCTGAACTCGTGCTGCAGCACCTACGAACGTTGCATGCGCCCCTCTATCCCGCTCCTGCTCTCGGTTTGCCTCTCAGCCTGTGGTTCGCCCTTCGTCGGCGCGTGGGAGGGCAGCACCGCCTTCGTCAGCGGAAGCGGACAGATCACCGAACTCGTAACGCGCTTCGTGTTCGAGGCCTCGGGGACGGAGGGGCTGGCGTGGGTCGCGGGCGGCTGTACCTTCGCGCTCGAGCCCAAGGGTGACGTGGCGACCCTCGCGAGCGCGCCCGACTCCTGCGCGCTGAAGGAGGGCGACGCCATCTTCTTCTACACGGATGCCGCGGGTGCGCACGCGCAGGCCAACGACGTGCTCGAGATGAAGAGCCCGCGCGCTTCGAGGTCGAGCGCAAAGTCGAACTCGACGGCGGCACCCACTTCTTCAAGGACGGTGAGGAGCGCCTCTTCACGAGCTTCGACGCGCGCATCGGGCCGCCCAACAGCGACCTTGGCCCAACGCTGACATTCAGAGCCAACACCGGGCGCCACCATCGCGTTCGCTGAGCGCGTCTTCGAGTCGCCAGTCAGGCGCTGGCACGCACGTCGCAGCCTCAGCCTGGGTGACCGACACGCTGGTAGAAAAGTTGGCGGTGGAGCGTGGCGCGCTGTGGGCTGGCTGCGCTCTCCCTCATGCTTCCGGCCTGTGGGGCGGCGACGGCCGGCGGCGCAGGGGCCGTCGTGCAGACGGTCTTGGCCACGCCCGAGACGTTGGTGTTCTGAGAAGAGGCTTCAGCCCAGGCGGTACTTCTCGTCGCGGCGATCGCCGATGACCCGCGCCGGCACACCGGCCACCACCGCCCATGCGGGCACGTCGTGGGTGACCACTGCGCCCATGGCCACCGCGGCGTGGTCGCCGATCGTCACGCCGTCGGTCACGCCCGCCTGCGCGCCGATCCACACGTCTTTCCCGACGACGATGCCGCGGGAGCGCACCGGCTGCTCGCGAATGAGCCGCGTCGGGTCGAGCTGGTGGTCGAAGGCGTACAGACAGGCGCCCGACGCGATGCGGGTGTCGTCGCCCACCGTGATGCCGACCGCTCCGCCGTCCAAGCTCGCCCGCGCGTTGATGCTGACGTTGCGGCCGATGCTGAGCGGCCCGTGCAGGAACGCGTGCGCGGCGACGGTCGAGCGGCTGCCGAGCACAATGCCCCGGCCCAGCTGCGCGAAGATGCCGGCTTCGGGGGCGATGAAGCAGTCTTCCCCGAGCTCGACCGTCTCCTGTGCCATGAGCTGGGCCTGCACGGCCTGCTGCCACGGGCGCGCCCACACCAGGTGCTTGTCCTTGAGGCTGAAGTACAGCCACGGCATCCACGACAGGCGCTTCTTGTGCTGCTCGCGGAACTGCTCCGGCGACGGGGCGGGCTCCATGGTCGTCAGCCGTAACGCAGCTTGAGCCCGAGAATGAGCGCGTTGAGCGACAGCGTGCACGCGTTGGCGCCGACGACGGGCCAGTCTCGCCGCGCCAGCCCGTAGACGAGCCACAGTGCCACACCGGCCGTGAACAGCCCGGTCGTCCACGCCGACAGCGCCTTGGTGTCCTTGGAGCGGATGATGCGAATCGCCTGCGGGAGCCAGCAGGCGGTGGTGAGCGTCGCGGCGGTCGCTCCGGTGAGGTCTACCCAAGACGCAGACATGACGGCGCGCGCTTACACTGTGCTTCGCTGTTGGTCCCTTGGCTTCGTCAGCGTTCCTCTTCCTCGTCGCCGCGCCGGACGAGTTCGCCACGCGCATCGGCGCCAAGTTCCGGCTCGACCCCGGCAGCTCGCTGCTCGTCGGTGGCTCCTCGAAGGCGCGCATCCCCGTCGGCGCCGGCGGCGGTGGAGACGTCGACATTCACTTCGACGCGGCGCAGGGCCTGTCCGTCGGCCGGACTCCCTCGGCTCCGTCCGCGCTGCTGAGCGGCGCGCTGCTCCCTGCGCACGTCGTCCCTTGGCCCGCGGGGGCCACGCTGGTCGTCGACGGGGCGTGGGCGCTGGCGGCGCAGCCACCTGCACCCGAGGTCGACCGCGCGCTCGAGCTGCGCCTGGCGGGCGCCCTGGACGACCCCCAGGTGTGGGGCGTCTACCGCGACGGCCTGCTCGAGCGCGGCAGCTGGGTGGGTCGCTACCTGGCCGAGCCGCCCGATGATGCCGAACGTCGGTCGCGCGCGCTGGGGGCCTTCGCGGCGCCTGTCGCGCTCGGCCGGGCGAGCGTGGGTTGGGGCCCTCACGGCCTCGTCGCCTCCGTCCGGCTCTTCCGCTCCGGGCTAGTGGAGCGGCCTGGGCTGCACTGGCTGCTGCGGGTGCTCACGCGGGAGCCCGCGCTGCGCTGCGTGTCGTCGCTCACCGTGGAGGCGTTCGTCGGGCAGCACCGCGACGCGCCGGGCGTGGACGCCGCCGCCGCCGAGCTGCTCGACGCACTCACCGCGCTGCCCTGTGCGCCGTTCTTGCGGGACGTGCGGGTGGGCTCTGCGGACCTCGGCAGCGCCCAGCTCACCGCGGCAGCCGAGCGCCGACTGCGCGCCGTCGCCACGCACCTCGCCACGCCGGAAGGAGCGCTGCTGCTCCTGCGGCCAGCGGCGTTCGTGGAGTTGGTTTCCCAGAGCCAAGGCCGCTCGGTGGTGGGGCTGTTGCCGGGGGAACGTCGCCGCGTCGCGACGGGGCGGACCGTCATCGGTACGGACGGGAGCGGGCCGCACCTGCGGGTGGTGGGGCCGCAGAGCGGGCGCGTGCTGGCCACGCTCGTCGACGCGGGAGGGCAGTGGACCGTCGCGACCGAGGGCGCTCCGGCGCGCCTGGTGCTGTCGGGTGACGAGTTCGAGGTGGAAGGGCTCACGTTTCGTTTTGTCCTCGCGCTTGACGGGTGACGGCGAGGGCGCGGCCAGGCGGCGGACGTGATCACCCAGTCGACTGGTGTCATGCTCTCCCACCTTCGTGAGGTCGCCCATGCGCCAGGTTCATCGTTCGCTTCCCTTCATCATCGGCCTGCTCAGCTTCGGCGCCTGCTTTCAGGGGCCGCCAGAAGCGTGCTCGGAGCCCGGCCTGTGGTGCCCGCCCGACGGTGGGGGCGGCTCCGGAGGCGCGCGCGACGGCGGCGGCGGGGTGGGTGGTGTGGGT
>JALHOS010000376.1 GCA_022842905.1 Myxococcaceae bacterium
CGCGCTCCGCCGGCGTAGGTGGTGGCCAGCTCTTCGGCGTCGTTGAGTCCGTCGCAGTCGGTGTCCTTCGTGGGGTTGGTCGGGTCCAGAGGGTCGACGCTGCCGCCGGTGCCGCCGCCCGCGCCGCCGCCCGCAGCGCCACCCGTGCCCGCGGTCCCTCCGGTCCCGCCGCTTCCACCCAAGCCTCCCGCACCTGCGCCGCCGCCGTCGGCCGTCGCGCCGCCTCGGCCTCCGCTGCCATCGACGTTGATGACGTCGGTCCCGCAGGACGAGCTCAGACAGAGGACGAGCGCCGCCACGAGCGTGGCGACGGAGGAGCCGGTGGTGCGCATGGCCGCGGAGTCTACGCCGCGGCGCGCGTGCGCCAAGGCGCCGGCCGGAAGGTGTCTGCTCGGGGAGGACAGTGTGTTCCTGCGATGCAAGCCCGCCTCTCAGAGTGTCGCGTGCTTGGCGCGAAGCGGGCATGGTGCGTGGCCGTGCGACCGCTCGACGAGATCAGCCTGACGCGCATGAAGGTGGAGTGTGTGGTGGGCATCTTCCCCGGCGAGCGCGAGGTGCCGCAGCCGCTGGAGGTGTCGCTGTCCATGGCGCTCGACGTGCGCGCCGTGCAGCGAGAAGGGCTCCGGGCTTCGGTCGACTACGGGCGGCTGTGGGGCGAGCTCAAGTTCCTGCTCGAGCGGTGTCGCTTCCGCACGCTCGAGACGGCGGCGGAGGTGTTGTGCCGCTTCGTGCTGGCCCCGCCCACCGTCGACGCCGAGCGCGGGCGCGTGCACGAGGCGAAGTTGACCCTGACGAAGCCCGACGCGCTGGGGGGAGAAGCCGTGCCCAGCCTGCGCGTGCACCGCTTCGCCAGCGAGTACCCGCAGCAGCTCGAGGTGACGACCTGGGGCGGCGTGGAGCTGCTCCACGAAGCGGAGCGGACGAGCGTGTACCGCCTGCGCGTGGCCCCCGGGCGCGCAGTCGACGGCTTCGTGCACGAAGGGAAGGACACACACGAGCTGGTGCTCGGCGCGGGGCTGTCACTCGACGGGGCGGTGGTGCGCCGAGGGACGGCGTACGGCTGGCCGCCAGGGGCGAAGCGCACGCTGCACAACGGCGGAACGCTGGAGCAGACCGTGTTGTGTGTCGAGCGGCCGGCGACGGGGACGCTGCAGCGGTCCGCCGAAGGGCAGCTGTACTACCCGAGCGGAGACGGGCTTCCCGAGCCGCTGCACTGAAGGGCGCGGCCCGAGGCTGGCGGGGCGCTGACCTCACCGCTGCGGCGCAGCCGCTCTGGGCCGGCCTGGGTGCGAACTCGGGCTGCCCATCGCTGGACGTTCCCGCGGCGCTCCGCGGCAAGGGTCAGGAGCGCACAGCAGCGGCGCGAACGTCCCTCGCCGGCCTTTGGCGTGAGCTGGGGCGGCCCGGCGTCGGGCGTTCCGTCACAGATCTTGGTCGTCAGCCAGTTCGGGTCCGACCCGGCGCGCGGCTTCAGAACCGCAGGCCGAAGACGGCGTTGAGGCCCTGCCCCGTCGGCACGAGCGCAGCGCTCACCGACTGGGACGCGAGCAGTCCGTCGACCAGCAGCGCGACGACGCCCAGCGCCAGGCTCGCGCCCCCGGCGATGAGGAAGGCGATGCCGCGGGACTGCTCCTGCTTGGCGTTGTTGATGAACTGCGCCACCGTGACGTCTTCGCCGTTCTGCTTCGGCGCCTGCTCCGCCGTCGCGCCGCGCTTCGAGTCGTACGGGAGATAGAGCGTGTCCCACGCGCTGGCGTTGAGCAGTGCGCCCGCCCCCAGGCCACCCAGCACCAGGCTCGCCGCGCCCAGCCCCACGCCGACGACGGTCAACGCGCCGCGCCCGCGCGACGGGGCTTGGGCCCGGGCCGGGGCGGAAAGGCTGACGACGAGGAGCGTGAGCAGGAGCGTGGACGAGCGCATGGGCGAAGAGAGGAGCCCACGTCATGCCGCAGCGCCGGGCCGACTTCCACCGTTTCACCAGGCGGCGGTTTTCGCGTAAGGGCTTTGGGCTCTGGTGCTCCCGCTCGAAGTCGACACGTTGGTGAAGGACTACAAGGGGCAGCGCGCGCTCGACGGCGTGTCGCTGTCGATTCGCGAAGGAGAGATCTTCGCGCTGCTCGGGCCCAACGGCGCAGGCAAGACGACCCTCATCGGCGCGGTGTGTGGCCTGGTGAAGAAGACGAGCGGGCGCATCACCCTGTTCGGCGTCGACGCGGACACCGGGGGTCGGCAGGCGCGCGCGCAGGTCGGGTTGGTGCCGCAGGAGATCAACTTCGACCCGTTCTTCTCGGTCCGCGAGTCGCTCGCGCTGCAGCTGGGCTACTACGGCCGGCCGAAGGACCCGGCCCGCATCGACGAGGTGCTCGCGGCGCTCAAGCTCACCGAGAAGGCCAACGCCCCGACGCGGGCGCTGTCCGGCGGCATGAAGCGGCGGCTCCTCATCGGCAAGGCGCTGGTGCACCGGCCCAAGCTCGTCTTCCTCGACGAGCCCACCGCCGGCGTCGACGTCGAGCTGCGGCGCGATCTGTGGGCGTACGTGCAGCGGCTCAAGAAGGAAGGCACCACCGTGGTGCTGACCACGCACTACCTGGAAGAAGCCGAAGCGCTGGCGGACCGCGTCGGCATCATCGCCAAGGGCAAGCTCGTGCTCGTCGACGACAAGCAGGCCCTCATCCAGCGTCTGGGCGAGCGCGCGCTCAAGGTGACGTTCCAAAAGCCCGCCAGCGATGCGCCGAGCGTCGGGGTGCTGTCGGCGGACCGGCTGACCTTCACCTTCGTCGAGAAGCCGTCGGGCCCCAACTGCGCCGAGGTGCTCGGGTTGCTGTACGCGAAGGGCCTGCCAATCGGCGACGTGGCCATGCAGCCGGCCACCCTCGAAGACGTCATGCTGCGCGTGCTGGAGAACTCCCGCGCGGGGCCGGAGGCGTAGGGGATGAACTCCATCGGCGCGCGCACGTTGCTCGAAAAGGAAGTCCGCCGCTTCCTGCGGGTGCCGGGGCAGACGGTCCTGCAGCCGCTGATCAGCACGAGCCTGTACTTCATCGTCTTTGGCTATTCGCTCGGCGGGCGAGGCTCCGTCGACGGCGTGCCGTACCTCCAGTTCATCGTCCCGGGCCTCGTCTTCCTCGGGCTGGCCAACAACGCGTTCCTCAACACGTCGAGCTCCGTCTTCATCACCAAGATTCAGGGCACCGTCGTGGACCTGCTCGTCGCGCCGCTCGGGCCGCTGGAGCTGCTCATCGGCTTCGTCGGTGGGGCCATGGCGCGGGGGCTGCTGGTGGGGATCCTCACGTGGCTCGTCGCCATGGTGTTCACCGGCTTCGAGGTGGCGCACCCGCTGCTCACCTTCGTCATGCTCGTGCTCGGCGCGTACGTGTTCGCGGTGCTCGGGCTCTTGGCTGGGGTGTGGGCCGAGAAGTTCGAGCAGATCAACTTCTTCCCGACCTTCCTGCTGTTGCCGCTCACCTTCTTGGGCGGCGTCTTCTATTCGGTGCACACGCTCCCGGAGCCGTTCCGCACGCTCTCGCAGCTCAACCCCGTCGTGCACATGGTCGAAGGGCTGCGGCTGGGCATGTTGGGCGTCGGCAGCGAGTCGACGCTCGGGCTCGTCTTGCTCGCCGCCGTCGCCGTGGGCGCGACGGCGCTGGCGTGGCGGCTGCTCGACACGGGGTACAAGCTCAAGCAGTAGCGGCGTTCTTCGAGCCCTGCGTCGCGGGTTTGGTGCGGTGTCCGAAGGCGCGGTGAACTAAGACCGCCCCGTGCCTCGCGCGGCGCTGCTCATTGCCGACATCGGCGGCTACACGAAGTTCATGAAGGTGCACCGGCTGCAGCTGGCGCACGCTCAGGACGTCGTCGCCACGTTGCTCGAAGCCGTCATCGACGGCGCGAAGTCCTTCAAGCTGGCCAAGCTCGAAGGTGACGCCGCGTTCTTCTGGGCGCCCATCAAGGCCGACGCCGAGCTGGGGCCGCTGGTGGAGCAGTTCCAGAGCATTCGCCGCGCGTTCCTGCTGGCCCAGCGCTCGTTGGTGCAGGCCCGGGCGTGCAACTGCGACAGCTGCTTGCAGATCGACCAGCTCACGCTCAAGTTCGTCGCGCACGCCGGAGACGTGCACCTGCAGAAGGTGAAGCGGCACACGGAGCTGGCCGGCGTCGACGTCATCGTGGTGCACCGCATGCTCAAGAACGACGTGCCGGTGAAGGAGTACGTGCTCTTGACGGACACGCTCAAGGAAGCGCTGCCGACGCAGCTCCAGGCCCAGGCGCGGCCGCTGGAGCACGAGTTCGAAGGCCTTGGGCGCACGGCGACGCACTGGCTGGACTTGTCGGCGTTCCCGGTGGAACTGCCCAGCGCCGCGACCAGCGGCCCCTTCGCCAAGCTGTGGCGGGCGCTGAAGCTCAACGCGGGCGCCGTGCCGTACGTGCTCGGCTTGAAGCAGCCGTGTGCGGGCTTTCAGAACTTGCCTGCGGGTACGCTGGCTGCGTCGGGCGCAGCTGCGAAGGACCCCGTCGAGCCGCGCTGAAGGCTGCTGAGGGCGCTCAGCTGGTGTGGAAGACTTTGGGGGCCATGGCCTTCCTCGTCGAACCGAAGCTGTTCGTCTTCGCTTGCTTCATGCTCGGCGCCGCTGCCCACGCGGCACCACCCGCACCGCCGAGCCCTCGCCCGTACGTCGCGCAGCTGCTCGCGAAGGTGCGCGCCGGCACCGTCGACACCGAGAGTGAGCGCGACCACGTCAAGCCGGAGGACGTCGCACACCTCGCGCAGGCGTACCTGGCGAGCACCAAGTGGAAGGAGAAGGCCCTCCTCGTCGAGCTCGTCCAAGATTCGAAGGACGCGGCGCTCGCGCCGGTGATGTGGGACGCCCTCGACGTGCCGGACTGCAGCGATGACACCTGCTGGTGGGTGCGCGCGGTGGCGCTGGCCTGGCTCGATGGCGACCTGGGCCAGTTCAGCAAGTACTACGAAGACCGAAAGGCCTGCCGGGCCGCGCTCGACCGGCGGCTCAAAGAGCGCGCGAAGCGCAAGCGGTGATTCGACCTCGTCCGTCGGCCGGCACCGGTTGCCGTTCGGCACGCGCCTACGCTGACAGCGCCTCGACCACGGCGCGGTTGGCGTCCTCGAGCCCGACGGAGATGCGCAGGCCGCCCAGCGCCGGGATCGCCCGCACCAAGACGCCCTTGGCGCGCAGGCGCGCGTCCGCGGCCTTCCACCCGTCGCCCTCGAAGCGCACCAAGACGAAGTTCCCGCCCGACGGCAGGACCTGCAGGCCTAGCTCGCGCAGCTGCGCCGTCAGCCATGGCAGCCACTGCTGGTTGTGCTCGATGGATCGCTGCACGTGGGCTCCGTCGGCGAGCGCCGCGACGGCGGCTGCTTGAGACGGGCTCGTCACGGGGAAGATGAGGCGGGCGCGGCGCAGGAGCGTCAGCAGGTCCGGGGCGGCGTGCATCCACCCCACGCGCAGGCCCGCCAGCGCGTAGAGCTTCGAGAACGTGCGCAGCACCACCACGCGTGTCGGGTGCGCCCGGACGTAGTGCAGCCCTGCGTCGTACGCGTCGTCAGTGAGGTACTCCGCGTAGGCCGAGTCGAGCACCAGCAAGACGCGCTCGGGGAGCCCCGCGACGAGCCTCGCGACGGCGTGTTTGTCCACCCAGGTGCCCGTCGGGTTGTTCGGGTTGGCGAGGAAGACGAGCTTCGTCCGTTCGGTCACCGCGCCCAGCAGCGCGTCGACGTCGGCCGTGAAGTTGGGCGCGGGCGCCGTCACCACCGTCGCGCCCGCCGCGTTCGCGTAGATGCCGAACATGGGGAAGCTGAACTGCGGCATGAGGACCTCGTCCCCCGGCCCGGCGTAGCTGCGACAGAGCACTTCGATGAGCGACTCCGAGCCCGTGCCGCACATGAGCCAGTCGGGGTCCAGGCCGTGGTACCTCGCCAGCGCTTCGCTCAGCGCCCGCGTGTCCGCGTCTGGGTAGAGGTGCACCTTGCCGCAGGCCTCCCTGGCCGCGACCACGGCGGCGGGGCTCGGGCCGAGCGGAGATTCGTTCGCCGACAACAGCGCCGGCTGATGGAACCCGGGGAGCGTCGCGTCGCCGGCGACGTAGTTGGCGATGCGGGAGATGCCTGCATGCGGAGTCGGGCGCATGCGGCGGACGCTCGGGGGCGCGCCTGCTGCCGTCAATGGACGCGCTGCCGTGCATCGGCGCGTCGGTGGAGCCGGCCTTCTGTGGGGCGTTAGTCAGACACTGTGAGATCGCCTCACACAACGGTTTCTCAGCCGTCGCGATAGTGAGAGACGGAGTTCGGCCCTTGGTTTTTCCCTGTTTTTCTAGTGGGTTCCATGAGCACGGACGGTCCCCGCCTGCACCCGAACGCTGTCCGCCTCCACCGACCCGAGCGCGCGGCGCCGGAGCCCGCGTCGTCGAGTGCTCGGCCGGCCGAGCCCGCTCCCAAGCCGCTGCCGAAGCTCACCCAGGCGCAAATGGACCGCGCGCAGTCGCTCTTCGCGCACCCGCTGCCTGGCGCCGGTGCGGGGCCGCGCATCGACACGCTGGGCCAGACGCAGCCTGAAGGCCGCGCCGCGCTGCAGGCGTTCGCCAAGCGAGTCGACACCAACAACGACGGCCGCATCTCTTCAGGGGAAGCGACCCAGGCCTTCAACCAGCGCATGGCCACGCTGCACGCGGTGAAGACCGGCGACGTCAAGATGACGCCTCGAGACGCCCAGGGGGTCCAGCGTGAGGCCAACCACGCGTTGAACCTGGTCGGTGAGAGCAGCCTCCACGAAAATGAGGTGGCGAAGGGCCCCTCCATTCAGTCGCTCGCCAGTGGGAAGTCGCCGGGCGCGGTCACCGACGCCATGCTCGAGGACGCGAAGGGCTTCGATTCGAACAAGGACGGCCACATCAACCAGGCCGATGCGGACGCGGCCTACACCAAGTTCGACGCGCTCCGGACCGCGCATGACGCTGGCCAGATTTCCCTGACGCCAGAGCAGCGCGCGCACGTCGATCGCCAGTACTACAGCGCGCTGCTCGTCACTGGGTCCGTCGCGTCGCAGACTCCCTGACCTCCAACGGACCGCCCCGAGTACACGCGCGCAGACGGCCCCAGCTTGCTCGGAGCGCCCGGCAGTCCTATGCCGCGCCGCATGCTCCGACTCGCGCTCGCCGCCTCCGCTCTGCTCTCCGTCTCTGCCTGCACGCCGTGCGCTCGTGTCGCCAGCGCCGAGGCCAGCGCGACGCAGAAGGGCAAGGCCTGCAACGCGTCGGCGACGGACTGGTCCGACTCGAAGCTTCAGGCCTGCACGAAGAACCTCCAGGACTGCTCGGCGAGCGACATGCAGAAGTTGGACGAGTACGCGACCTGCCTGAACCAGATGGCGCCCTGCGAGAGCGGCAAGGAGCTCACGTTCGCCGCCGCCCGCTTCGACTGCGCGAGGAAGCTCTTCGGCATCAGCGCGGCCTGCTTCAGCTTCTGACGACGGCGTTTGCGTCCGCCGCTCGCGCGCGGCTACGGCGCCGGCGGGGCGAGCAGAATCGGAACGGCCCAAATCGCCGTGCCGATGAGCGCCCCGACCAAGACGATTCCGAGCAGCAGCTTGGTGATGAACCAAGCGCGGTCGTCCGAGCGCCCGGCCCGGGCTGCGCGGCTGCGCGTGCCCGTTCCCTCGTGGCGACGGTGCCGAGGCGCCGGCTCGTCGTCGACCGGCTCGACG
>JALHOS010000377.1:0-5700 GCA_022842905.1 Myxococcaceae bacterium
TGGACTGCTCGAGCGCCTGAGCGCGCGCGAGCTCGACGGCGTGCTGGCTCACGAGCTGATGCACGTGAAGCACCGCGACACGCTCCTCATGACCGTTGCCGCGACGCTCGCGGGCGTGCTCGCCCACGCGGCACAGGCGCTGTTCTGGTGGGGCGGCGCGCTCTTTCGCCAGAGCGAGGCGGAAGACGACGACGGCGGCGGGCTGTCCAGCCTGGGCCTGCTGCTGGTCGCGCCGATCGTCGCCACGCTGCTGCAGCTGGCGATCTCGCGCACCCGCGAGTTCGAAGCCGACGCCGCCGCCGCCGAGCTCACCGGCGATCCGTTGGGCCTCGCCAGCGCGCTCGAGGGGCTGGAGGCCGACAACCGCGCGCTGCCCATGCACCAGTCGCCCGCCAGCGCGCACCTCTACGTCGTGAACCCGCTGGCCGACGGTGCGGTGCTGCGCCTGTTTGCCACACACCCGCCGGTCGCCGAGCGCGTGAGGCGGCTCGTCTCGCTGGTGGGCGGGGCGCGCTCGATGGTCGCCTGACGGGCGCGCCGCCGAACCGACTCACGGCAGCGAGATGTCCTGCACCACGTCGTCCATGCCGACGCTCACCGTCGCGTGCGGAGGGTCGCCGGACAGCGGGTTGATCACCCACGTCAGCGCCTGGACGATGCCGGTGGTCCCCGGGAAGACCCGCAGCGCCACGCTCGTGTTCCCTCGGAACGCCGAGCCGCCGTAGCTGGCCGTCATCGTCGAGCCTCCGCTGAACAGCACCGGCATGAGCACCGCCTGCACCCCGTCCACCAACGACAGCGTGCGGCCCGCCACGACGCCCAGGTTGATCGCGCTCGACGGCACGCCGGCGTCCGGGCCGATCGTCACCGTGCCGCTGATGCTGACCGGGCCGAAGGCGAAGTCTTTGTACGTGGTCTGGTCGGCGAGGACCGTCACCTGGCGCAGCGGGTTGGCGATGAGGTTGAACGCGAGCCCGCCGCTGCCGAAGCCGATCAGCGCCGGCACCGGCGTGTACTGCCCGGGGCGCAGGTCGGTGATGACGTACGGGTACTCGGTGTCGACCGCGTTGGTGAACACTTGGTAGCCGTCCTGGAGCTTCTGCAGCAACGCCGCGGGGTCACCGGACAGATCGCTCGCGCTCAAGACCGCGAGGCGCAGCTGTTGGAACGGCGGCGGCTTGGGCAACCGAATGATGCCGGCCAAGGTACCCAGGCCAGCCTGGCTCGCGCCCAGGTACACGCGCACGTTCTCGGGGCCGGCTTTGGCGGGGTCCGCCCGGTCCAGCTCGACGTTGATGCTGTCGCCCTCGTAGTCGATGACGGGCAGCAGGAAGCCGTCGTCGTTTCGGTCTGCCAGGCCGCGCAGCCGGTAGGTGCCCGTCGCCAGCCCCGTGTAGCGGAAGGGGATCTCGATGGGCTCGCTGGTCGGCGCCAGCTCGCGCACCTGGCCGTTGCGTGAGAGCCCCAGCCGCTTGCCCGTCGCGAACTGGCCGACGACGAGCGTGCCGGAGATCGTCCCCACAGGGCCGCCGGCGCGCACCCACTCGGCTTCTTGCAGCTCGCTGTCCGGCTCTCCGCGAACGCTGGTGAAGAAGCGCAGCTTCGTCGTCTTCTCGAGGGTGAGGGAGATCGCCGTGCCCGAAAGGCGGCCCTGCGACGTCGTACGGGGATCGCGGCCGTCCGAAGACACGTACACCTTGGCGCCGGCGCGCGCGGCTCGCAGCCTGACGGTCACCGTGCCGTTGAACGGGCCCGGGGGCGGCTCGACGATCACGGTCGAAGGGGCCAGGGGCAGCGCGCCGGGGCCTTCGAAGCCGAAGGGCTTCTGCTGGCCGCCGCAGCTGAGCATGAGGAAGGACAAGGCACAGGGCAGGGCGGCTCGCATGGGCGCGCATTTCGCGCCGCGGTGATCCGCGTTGTCAATGCGCTACAACGCTTGGGCATGTCCGTTCGACTGGCCCTGCACGACGACGTGGCGGTGTTGCTGTTCGACGACGGCGCCCGGCGCAACGCCATGACGCCGGAGCTCGGTGACGCCCTGCAAGGGCACGTCGACGCCGTCGCTCGGGATAGCCGCGTGCGCGCGGTCGTGCTCGGCGGGCTGCACGGCACGTTCTCGTCCGGGGGCGATCTGCGCATGCTCGAGCGGCTGCGCCACGTCCCGGCGGCCGAAGCGCAGGCGTTCATGCTCGGCTTCTACCGGCGGTACCTGTCGGTGCTGGAGCTCAAGGTCCCGGTGATCGCTGCGGTCGAAGGGGCGGCGATCGGCGCGGGCCTGTGCGTGGCGATGGCCTGCGATCTCTGCGTGGTCGACGAAGACGCCAAGCTGGCGCTCAACTTCGTGCAGCTCGCGCTCCACCCCGGCATGGGGGCGACGTACTTCACGCCTCGGCGCGTCGGCGCGCAGCGCGCCACGGAGCTGCTCATGACGGGGCGGCGCTTCGACGGGCGCGACGCGGTGCGCTGGGGGCTCGCGCTCGAGGCGGTGCCCAAGGACGAGGTGCTCGCCCGGGCGATGGATCTGGCCCGCCAGCTCGCGGCGAACGGCCCGCTGGCCGTGCAGGCACTCAAGGCGAGCCTGGGGCATGACAGGGCGGCGCTCGAGCGGGTGCTCGAGGAGGAGGCCCGGCAGCAGGCCAAGAGCTACGGCAGCGCGGACCTGGGTGAAGGGCTCAAGGCGCAGGCCGAGAAGCGGCCGCCGAAGTTCGTCGGGAGCTAAAGGGCCGATGCGGGCCGAGCTCACCGTGGTGGGCCTCGACGGCCTGGCGGCCATGAAGCGCCTGGCCAACCGCGGGCAGGACGTCGCCGATCTCCTGGCGTTGGGCCTCGGCGAGGAGCAGGCCCCGTGAAGCGAATGCCGACGGCCGCCGAGGTCGCCCAGCGCCTGGACGAGTGGGCGTCGGTCACCGAGCTGTCGCTGTCGCTGAGCGCGGCGCGCGGGAAGCTGCTCACCCCGGCACAGGCGCTGCGGCGCTCCTTCGTCGTCACCGGGCTGTCGTCCTGGCAGCCAGCCGAGGAGCCTGACGGAGCGTTCGAAGCCTGGCTGGACCTCGCGCCGGAGGCCGCCGCGTGTGAGGTCGGCCACGAGCCTGACGTGGTCTTCGACCCGGCGACGCTCACCATCGACCGCCGCTGCCGCAGCGTGATCGTCGGGTTGGTGGATCGTTTCGGGGTGCGCCGCGACTGGTGCCTGGCCGGGGAGCCCGCGCAGCTGTGCGTGCGCTTCCTCGACGCAGGTGAGTCGGGCGAGGCGCTCCGGCGGCGGCTGGCTGGCGGCGCCTGCGCGCTGGGCTTCGTGCAGGTGCTCGGCATCTCCGGTGTCGACGTCGACGGGTGACGCAGGCCGGTCGCGCCAGCGCTCGGCGCGCCGTGTAGAACGCGCGTCCATGCCCGTTCGCCGCACCGAGCTGACCTGTCCTGGCCACAGCCTGAAGATGATGGCGAAGGCCGCGGCGTCCGACGCCGACGAGGTGATCCTCGATCTCGAAGACGCCTGCGCCGCGTCCCAGAAGCTCGAGGCGCGCCGGCAGGTGATCGAGGCCCTGCGCACGCTCGACTTCACCCACGGCAAGGTCCGCGCGTACCGCGTCAACGGCGTGGACACCGCGTGGTGTTACCGCGACGTGATCGACGTGCTCGAAGCCGTGGGCGACAAGGTCGACGTGGTGGTCCTGCCCAAGGTCCGCACGGCCGCCGACGTGCAGTTCGTCGACACGCTCCTCACCCAAGTCGAGCGCGCGTGCCGGCTGCCGGTCGGGCGCATTCGGCTCGAGGTGCTGCTGGAGACCGCCGCGTCGGTGCTCCACGCCGAGGCGATCGCCCTGTCCAGCAAGCGCGTCGCCTCGCTGATCTTCGGGGTCGCCGACTACGCCGGTGACGTGGGCGCGCGGGACTTCCGCGCCAACCAGGAAGCGCTATTCTACTACCCGCGCGCGCAGCTCCTCGCCGCCGCGCGCGCCGCGGGCGTCGACGCGATCGACTCGGTGACGGTGCAGTTCAAGGACCTGGCCCAGGTGGAGGCCGACGCGCGACACGCCGCGCAGCTCGGCTTCGACGGGAAGTGGGCGATCCACCCCGCGCAGGTGCCGGTCATCAACCAGGTCTTCACGCCGACGCCCGCGGAGATCGCTCGGGCCCGCACGTTGGTCGACGCCTACGCCCGCGCCGACGCGGACGCCGGCCTGGGCGCGATCGACGTCGACGGGGAAATGGTGGACGCGGCGAGCCTCGTGCTCGAGCGCAAGAAGCTCGCCGTGGCAGAGCGGCTGGGCCTCTGAGCCGCGTGCGAGTGTGGAAGGGCTGCTTCAGCCGACCTTGAGCAGCTCGACTTCGAACACGAGCGTCGAGTTCGGCGGGATCACCGGCGGGTAGCCGCGCGCGCCGTACGCCATGTCGGGCGGAATCGTCAGCTTCCGCAGCCCGCCGATCTTCATGCCGGCGACGCCCTTGTCCCAGCCCTGGATCACCTCTCCGGCGCCCAGCGTGAAGCCGAAGCCCTGGCCGCGATCGCGGGAGCTGTCGAACTTGTTGCCGTTGGTGAGCGTGCCCACGTAGTGCACGGTGACGCGCTTGCCCGACACGGCTTCGTCGCCGGTGCCGACCTTCAAGTCTTCGATCTGGAGGGACATGGGGCGGGCTTCTTACGAAGCCACGAGGCCCTTGGCGAGCATGGCGAGCCCGCGCACGTCTTCGATCGTCTCGCCCAGGTACGGCGCGGCGATCGCGAAGGCGTCGAGCTGGCCGAGCTCTCCAGTGAGCGTCTGCAGCAGCGCGCGATCGCGCTCCACGCGGCCGCGCTCTACTCGCGCCAGCGCCTCCAGCTTCGTGACCAACTCCGACGAGGCGAGCTTGAGCGACGACGGCGCGAGGAAGCCTTCGGTGCGGACCCAGCTGCGGTTGAGCACGAAGCCGGCGAAGGGCAGCCCCATCTGCGCGATGCGGCCCTTGAAGTAGCGCGCGTCGGCCAGGGCGGCCTGGTCCGGGCTGGTGACGAGCACGAACGCGGCGTCCTTCGACACGAGCAGGTTGCGCACCCCCTCGGCGTGCGCCCGCATGGGCCCGAACATGCCCGAGAAGGCGCCGAGGAACTCCTGCAGCTCCGAGAAGAACTCGGGTCCGAAGACCTTGGTGAACACGCTGCCGATGAGCTCGGTGGCCTTCTTGAAGAAGCCGGTGCGCTGGGCGGGCAGAAAGAGCGACAGGATCTTCTCGTCGAGGAACCGCGCCAACTTTCCCGGCGCCTCGAGGAAGTCGAGCGCGTTGCGCGCGGGCGGCGTGTCGAGCACGACCAGATCGTACTGACCGCTGGTCGACAGCTCGTACAGCGCCTCGGCGGCGGTGTATTCCTGCATGCCCGCGACGAGCTCGGACAGGTGGCGAAACAGCCGACTGTCGAGGATCCGCTGGGCCTGCTGCGGGGTCGGGGCCAGCCGGCGCACGAGGCCTTCGAAGACGACGTCGGGGTTGAGCATCCACGCGTCGAGGGTGCCCGTCGTCACGCCGGCCTCGGCCAGCCGCTCGGGAGCGATGCGCGTCGGCGCGCGGGCGGACGGCGCAATACCCATGGCCTGCGCGAGGCGCTTGGCGGGGTCGATCGTGAGCACCAGCACCCGGCGCCCTTCCTTCGCCGCGGCCACGCCCAGCGCGGCCGACGTGGTGGTCTTGCCCACGCCGCCCGCGCCGCAGCAGACGATCACCTTC
>JALHOS010000377.1:5710-7680 GCA_022842905.1 Myxococcaceae bacterium
CAAGGACTGCGACATGGGAAGGGCGCGCAGCGTACCCGAGCATTCGTGAGCCGTGCGCGCTATTGAGGCGGCCGCCATGGGCATCTTGTCTGGGAAGCGGGTGTTGGTGACGGGCGCGACCGCGGGCATTGGCTTCGAGACGGCGAAGGCGCTCGGGCTGCTCGGCGCAGACGTGATCATCGTCGGGCGCAACGCGCAGAAGACGCAGGCGGCGCTGGACGAACTCAAGCGGCTGACGCAGGCGAACCTGGACAGCTTCCTGGCCGATCTCTCGTCGCTCGCGGACATCGCCCGGCTGGGGCGCGAGGTGCTCGCCAAGTATGACCAGCTCCACGTGCTGGTGAACAACGCCGGGGCGATCAACCCCAGCCGCGAGCTGACGGTGGACGGCTACGAGCGCACGTTCGCCACCAACCACCTGGGCTACTTCGCGCTCACCCAGGCGCTGCTGCCCGCGCTCGAGGCGGCGGCGCCCAGCCGTATCGTCAACGTGGCCAGCGAGGCCCACCGCGGCGGCCAGCTCGACTTCGACGACCTCATGGCGGAGCGCGGCTACTCGGCGTTCCCCGTCTACGCCCGCAGCAAGCTCGCCAACATTCTGTACACGCGGGAGCTGGCGCGGCGCCTCGAAGGCACCGGCGTGACGGCGAACTGCCTGCACCCCGGCGTCGTCGACAGCCAGTTCATGAAGGGCAAGACGGGGCTGTGGAAGCTGTTCGGGCAGATCGGCGGGCTGTTCATGATCAGCAGCGAAGCGGGCGCGAAGACGAGCGTGTACCTGGCGGCGTCGCCGGAAGTGCAGGGCGTCAGCGGGCAGTACTTCGACAAGTGTCGAAGCAAGAAGCCGACGGCGCGGGCGCAGGACGACGACGTGGCCAAGCGCCTGTGGGACGTGTCCGAGAAGCTGGTGGCCGCGAAGCTGGGGTGAGGGAGGAGCGAGCCGATGCGAATCGTGGTGACGGGTGGTGCGGGCTTCATCGGCTCGAACGTCGCGGACGCGTTCGTCGAGCGCGGCCACGAGGTGCTGATCGTCGACGACCTGTCGACCGGCGTCGAAGCCAACGTGAACGCGAAGGCGCGGCTGGTGAAGGCCGACATTCGCTCGCCCGAAGCGTTCGAAGCGGTGCGCGCGTTTCGGCCCGACGCGCTGTGCCTCCACGCCGCGCAGATCGACGTGCGCCGCTCGGTGACCGAGCCCAGGCTCGACGCCGACATGAACGTGGGCGGCACGTTGGCCATGCTCGAGGCGGGGCGGGCGGGCGGCGCGCTCAGCCGCGTGGTCTACGCCGCGTCCGGCGGCTCCATGTACGGCGACAGCTCGGTGGTGCCGACGCCGGAGACCGAAGGCCCTGCGCCCGTCTCGCCGTACGGTGTGTCCAAGGCGGCCGGAGAGCTTTACGTGCACGCGTACGCGGCCATGTACGGCGTTCACGGCGTCGCGGTGCGGTACGCGAACGTCTACGGGCCGCGGCAGAACCCGCACGGCGAAGCGGGCGTCGTGTCGATCTTCTGTGAGCGCCTGCTCGCCGGGAAGCCGTGCACGATCTACGGCGACGGCGGCCAGACGCGGGACTTCGTCCACGTGCACGACGTCGTGGCGGCGAACGTGGCAGCGCTCAGCACCGGCTTCCGCGGCGGGCTGAACGTGGGCACCGGCGTCGAGACCGACGTGAACACCGTCTACGACGTGCTCGCCAAGGCGCTGGGCGTAGCGACTCCGGCGTTGCGCGGCCCGGCGCGGGTGGGTGAGCAGCGGCGCAGCGTGCTCGCGGTGGCCAAGGCCAAGGCCGTGCTCGGCTGGACGCCGCGCTACGGCATCGCCGAGGGGCTCAGGCAGACGATCGGCTGGTACCGCGAGCAGCCGCGCTGAAGCAGTCGGCCTTCGCGGCTACGGGACGATGAGCGCGATCGCCGCGCGAATGATCTGCACGTCGGCTGGCTTGGGCACCGCCACCACTTCCTGAAACCGC
>JALHOS010000378.1 GCA_022842905.1 Myxococcaceae bacterium
GCCGCGCGCCCCAGCGCCTGCGCGCCGAGCCCCACCAACATGCCGCCGACGACGAGCTCGAGCGCCGCGCCTGCCCGGGCCGGAAGGCTCGCCTGCGCGAAGGTCAACGCGCCGCCCAACGCCAAGAGTGACGTCGTGTGCCCCACGCCCCACGCGACACCAGCCACCCACCCTTCACGCGCCCCGGGCCGCTCCTGGGCCAGCGTGGAGATCGCCGCGAGGTGATCGGGCTCAAGCGCGTGCCGCGCCCCCTCGGCGAGCCCCAGCGCGGCGGCGATCAACCCAGCGCTCATGCGCCGCACCTCGCCGCAACAACCGCGCCGCTTAGGTCACCTCGAAGGCACGCACCGACACACATGCATGAACTGCGTTCAGCCGCGCTTGCGCGCAAAACGCTGTCACTCGCCAGCTGAGCCACCACAAGCCCCGGGGGCACTCACCGAGCGCGGCGCCCCAGAGGCACATGCGGTGCACGCGCAGGCCCCACTGCTTGCGGAGCGGGCTGCTGATTCCGGGTCGCTTCGAACACGGGAGGTCGAACATGGCGCGCGTCGAGACGTTCTATGAGGTGCTGCGCCGGCATGGCGTCAGCCGCCGTAGCTTCGTGCAGTTCTGCTCGCTGACCGCGGCCTCACTCGGGCTCAAGCCGGCCTTCGCCGAAGAGCTCGCCCAGGCCATGCAGGTCAAGCCGCGCATTCCGGTGCTCTGGCTCCACGGCCTCGAGTGCACCTGCTGCTCGGAGTCCTTCATTCGCTCGGCGCACCCGCTGGCGAAGGACGTGGTGCTGTCGCTCATTTCGCTCGACTACGACGACACCATCATGGCGGCGGCCGGCGAGCAGGCCGAGCAGTGCCTCGAGGACGTGCGCAGGGAATACAAGGGCAAGTACCTGCTCTGCGTGGAAGGCAACGCGCCGCTCGCCGACGACGGCGTGTACTGCATCACCGGCGGGCGACCCTTCGTCGAGCAGCTCAAGGACTACGCGGCGGACGCCATGGCCGTCGTCTCGTGGGGCAGCTGCGCGTCCTGGGGCTGCGTGCAGGCGGCCAAGCCGAACCCGACGCACGCGGTGCCGGTGCATGAGATCGTCCGCGACAAACCAGTCATCAAGGTGCCGGGCTGCCCGCCGATCGCCGAGGTGATGACGGGCGTCATCAGCTACATCCTCACCTTCGATCGGCTGCCCGAGCTCGACCGGCAGGGCCGCCCGAAGATGTTTTACGGCCAGCGAATTCACGACAAGTGCTACCGCCGCGGCCACTTCGACGCGGGGCAGTTCGTCGAGGCGTGGGACGACGACGGCGCGCGCCAAGGCTGGTGCCTGTACAAGCTGGGGTGCCGCGGGCCGACCACCTACAACGCCTGCTCGACGGTGCGCTGGAACGACGGCGTGAGCTTCCCGATTCAATCTGGGCACGGCTGCATCGGCTGCTCGGAGAAGGACTTCTGGGACAACGGTCCGTTCTACGAGCGGCTGGCCAACGTGAACCTGTTCGGCGCCGAAGCGAACGCCGACGGCTGGGCCAAGGGCGCAGCGGCGGTCGTCGGGGCGGGCATGGCGGTTCACGCCGGCATCTCCGCGGTCGTCCGGCTGCGTGACAAAGAGCGCCACGACACGCACCTGCCGCCCAAGGGAGGCACGCCATGAGCACGACGACGCCCAACGGCTTCACCCTCGACGGCGCCGGCCGGCGCGTGGTGGTGGACCCCATCACCCGCATCGAAGGGCACCTGCGCATCGAGGTGAACGTCGACGAGAAGAACGTCATTCGCAACGCGGTGTCGACGGGCACCATGTGGCGTGGGCTCGAGGTGATCCTCAAGGGGCGCGACCCGCGCGACGCGTGGGCCTTCACCGAGCGGATCTGCGGGGTCTGCACCGGGGTGCACGCGCTGGCGTCGGTGCGGTCCGTCGAAGACGCGCTGGGCGTGACGATTCCCGCGCAGGCCAACACCATTCGAAACATTCTGTCGCTGGCGCTCTACGTCCAAGACCACCTGGTCCATTTTTATCATTTACATGCGCTGGACTGGGTCGACGTGGTGTCTGGGTTGAAGGCGGATCCGAAGGCGACGAGCGAGCTGGCGCAGACCGTCTCGCCTCGGTGGCCCAAGTCCTCGCCCGGCTACTTCAAGGACCTCCAGACGCGGCTGAAGAAGTTCGTGGACTCGGGGCAGCTGGGGCCGTTCCGCAACGGCTACTGGGGGCACCCGGCGTACAAGCTGCCGCCCGAAGCGAACTTGATGGCGACGGCGCACTACCTGGAGGCGCTCGATTTCCAGAAGGAGATCGTGAAGATCCAGACCGTCTTCGGCGGGAAGAACCCACACCCGAACTGGCTGGTCGGCGGCGTGCCGTGCTCCTTGAGCATCGACGGGGCCGGCGGCGTCGGCGCCATCAACATGGAGCGGCTCAACCTCGTCACCAGCATCATCGACCAGTCGGTGGACTTCATCGAACAGGTCTACATCCCCGACCTGCTGGCGGTGGCGTCCTTCTACAAGGACTGGGCGAGCTTGGGCGGCGGCCTGGCGAGCAAGTCGCTGCTGTCCTACGGCGAGTTCCCGCAGATCGCCGGCGACGATTCGAACAAGAGCCTGCTGTTGCCACGCGGCGCGATCATCGACGGCAAGCTCAGCGAGCTGCACGAGGTGGATCTGAAGGCCCAGGACCAGGTGCAGGAGTTCGTCACGCACAGCTGGTTCAAGTACGCCGACGAGACGAAGGGCCTGCACCCGTTCGACGGCGTCACCGAGCCGCACTTCGCCGTCGGCCCCAACACGAAGGGCGACCCGAAGAAGAAGCTCGAGGCGATCGACGAGAGCGCGAAGTATTCCTGGGTGAAGGCGCCGCGGTGGAAGGGCCACGCCATGGAAGTGGGGCCGCTGGCGCGCATGGTCATCGCGTACATGGCGGGCAACACCCAGGTGAAGGAGCTGGTGGACGGCGCGCTCAAGAAGCTCGACGTGCCGATCACCGCGCTGTTCAGCACGCTGGGGCGCACCGCGGCGCGCGGCCTCGAGTGCCAGTGGGCGGCGCACCAGCTGCGGGCCGAGCATCACAAGCTCATCGCGGGCCTGAAGGCCGGCGACAGCAGCACCGCCAACGTCGAGAAGTGGGACCCCAAGCACTGGCCGAAGAAGTGCCAGGGCGTGGGGTACATGGAAGCGCCGCGCGGCGCGCTGGGGCACTGGATCGTCATCGAAGACGGGAAGATTCAGTCGTACCAGGCCGTGGTGCCGACCACGTGGAACGGCAGCCCACGGGACGCGGCCGGGAAGATCGGCGCGTACGAGGCGTCGCTGCTCGACACGCCCATGGCGGACCCCAAGCAGCCCTTGGAGATCCTCCGCACCATCCACAGCTTCGACCCGTGCCTGGCCTGCGCCGCGCACGTGGTGGGCCCCGACGACGAAGAAGTCACCCGCGTCACGGTGACGTGAAGGGAGGCGCCTCATGGCCACGGACACCGTCAAGCTCCCGGAGCGGCCGCACGAGCACGCCATGGACGCGGTGGGCACCGAGCCCGTGCGCCCGGTCATGTCCTTCTACGTGTACGAGTGGCCCGTGCGGATCTGGCACTGGCTGACGGCGCTGCTCGTCGTCGCGCTGTCGCTGACGGGCTACTTCATCGCCAGCCCGCCAGCGAGCGTGGCCGGCGACACGTCGGCGCTCTTCACCTTCGGACAGATTCGGGAGTGGCACTTCATCGCCGCGTGGCTCCTCACCATCGGCGTCGTCTTTCGCGCGTACTGGGCCGTCGTCGGAGGAGAGCACGCGCGGCTCATCTACTACGTGCCGTTCTGGTCCAAGCAGTGGTGGAGCGACGTCTTCCTGGTCGTGAAGTGGTACCTGTTCCTCAACAAGGGCGAGAAGTGGGTGGGCCACAACCCGCTGGCCCGCGCGTCCATGTTCGGCATGTTCACGCTGGGCAGCCTGGCCATGGTGGTGACGGGCTTCGGGCTGTACGCGGAGCAGGCGGGCGTCGACTCGTGGCTGCGCGGCGCGTTCGGCTGGACGCTGTCGCTGTTCGGCAGCTCCATGGCGCTGCGCACGTGGCACCACGCGGGCATGTACCTGCTGCTCGCGTTCTCGGCGATCCACCTCTACGCGGCGGTGCGCGACGACATCATGGGGCGGGTCAGCACCGTCTCGTCGATGATCTCCGGCTGGCGCACGTTCCGGGACTTCCACGATGAGTGAGCTCGTCCCCGCCCGCCGCGCGCTGATCTTGGGCATCGGCAACGTCCTGTGGGCGGACGAAGGCTTCGGCGTGCGCTGCGTCGAGGCGTTCCACGAACGCTACGCGTTGCCCGACGACGTCCAGCTGCTCGACGGCGGAACGCAGGGCCTCTACCTGGTGCCCTACGTCACCCGCGCCGAGCGGCTGCTCGTCTTCGACGTGGTGGACTTCGGCCTGCCCCCGGGGACGCTCAAGCTCCTCGAAGGCGACGAGGTGCCCAGCTACGGCCGGGCCAACAAGGTGTCCATGCACCAGACCGGCCTGCAGGACGTACTGGCCGCCGCCACCCTGCTCGGCCACGCGCCGAAGGACGTGGCGTTGATCGGCGCGCAGGCCGGCCAGCTCGAAGACTTCGGCGGAGGGTTGTCCCCACCGGTGGCCGCGGCGCTGGACGCGGCGGTGGCGCTGAGTCTCGTGCGCTTGGCGGCCTGGGGTGTGGTTGCCCAGCCCCGCTCCACCGCCGCCGAGACGCTGCTGGGCCCCGGGCTGTCCCGCCGCGACTATGAGGACTCCCGACCGACCGAAGCCCAGGCCTGCCGCGTCGGCGACCCGCGAGTGCTGGCCCGCGCGGCCCCCAGGAACTGACCACCATGTGCCTCGGCCTCCCCATGCGCGTCGTCGACTTCGACTCGAGCAGCGCGCTCGTCGAGGGCCTGGGTGAGCGCCGCCGGGTGAGCCTGCTGCTGGTCGGCCCGGTGCGTCGCGGCACGCCGCTGCTCGTGCACGCGCAGCGGGCGGTGCGGGTGCTCGACGAGGCCGAGGTCCCCCTGCTCGAGCGCGCCTTGGCAGGGCTCCAGGCCGCGCTCAAGGGTGAGCCGCTGCGCGGGTACTTCGACGATCTCGACCGTGAGCCCACGCTCCCAGCGCACCTGCGCGGCAAGGAGACGCCGTGACGTCGCCCCTCGAGCGCCTGCGCGCCGTCGCTCAGCCCGTGGACGCGACCGCGGCGGCTGGCTTCGTTCAGGCTGACGGCCTGCGCGTGCTGGTCTTCGTGGGCGACGCGCTGCGCCCCGAAGCGCAAGACGTGGCCGTCGTGGCCCTCGAGCTGTTGCGGCAGTACCCGACCTTGGGCGTGGGCGTCGTCGACGCCGCGGACGAAGCACACGCGCGCGCGAGCTTGGGCGTGGAGGCCGTGCCGGCGCTGCTCTTCGCCAGACCCGGGCGGGCGCGGTCGACGGTGGCCCGATTGCAGCCGTGGGCCGTGTACGCGCGCACGGCCGCGTTGGTGTTCGGCACCAGAGGCCACGCCGTGCCCGCACAGGAGGTCTCCCCATGAGCTCGCTCGACACGCTGCTCCACCCCACGGCAGCGCCGGGGCGCCCGCTGCACCTGCCCGACGAGCGCGCCGACGAGCGTATGAGCGCCGCGCTCCGCGAGCTGTTGGGCGCGCTGCGCACGTACCAGCCGGGCGACGCGTCGATCGTCTTCTCGCTGGCCGGGGCGGGCGACGACGCGGTGGCGCAGCTCGTCGACTCCCTGGGCGAAGGGGAGGTGCGGCTGACCGTCGCCGGCCAGCGCCGGTACACGTTGACCGAGACCGCGCTCACCGGCGTGTGGCGCGTGCGCACGACGTCCGACGACGGCGCCAGCGTCGATGAGCGGCTGGAGATCGCCGATGTCCCGGCCGTCGTGCGCGCCGCGGCGCTCCATGGCACTTCGACGAACCTGTCCATTGGCGCGCCGCCCAAGGACGCCATGAACGCGCTGCCCGTGCTCGCCGAGCTGCGGCACCGCGCGCAGCACTTCGAACGTGGCCAGCCCAACCACGTGCTGTCCTTCACGCTGCTGCCCATGACGGACGCGGACCTGAAGTACGTGGAAGCGCAGCTCGGCGTGGGTCCAGTGCAAGGCACGGTGTCGGGCTACGGCCGCTGCCGGGTGACGCTGACCGGCCAGCGGAACGTCTGGCGCGTGCAGCACTTCAACGTCGGTGGCGCGCAGGTGCTGGACACGCTCGAGGTGGGCGACGTCCCGGTGGCGCTGTGCGCGGCCGCGGAGGACTTCGAAGACTCGGTGCAGCGCCTGGAGGCGCTGTTGGAACCGTAGAGGCACGCCATGCCCACGGACGCGCGCGAGTGTGCCGTGTGCTGGCGACGTTACGAGCCCGAGGTGGGCGACGACGAGCGACAGATCGCCCCAGGCACCCCGTTCGACGCGCTCCCCGCTGACTGGCGCTGCCCTCGGTGTGACTCGCCCAAGGACCGCTTCGTGCGCCCGGTGGTCGAGCCGATCGACGCCCGGGTCAAGGCGCTCACGGCGTCCGCGCGCGCGCTGGCGACGACGCGCATGGCCGGCCTGCCGCTCAACAACCCGAAGCTGACCGTGGCGGCGACGGGCTTTCGCATTCACGGCCCGGGTCTGCTCGGCGCGCTGGTGACGCCCTGGTCCATCAACGTCGTCTACTTTCCGGGGCCCGCCGAGCCGCTTGCACCGGAGCGGGGCCACACCCGTCAGTTTCCGGCCGGCACCTTCACTTTCTTGCCGCAGCGCTCCGAGGGTGTGCCCCCCTTCGAGCAGCTGTCGCTCTTCTCACCGGCGCTCGAGTTCACCGCGCAGGAAGACGCGCTGACGGCGGCCAGCGCCGCGCTCGACGCGCTCTTCACGCCGGCCGGCGACCTGCACACGTCCGCCCCCAGCCGCCGCGCCCTCTTCGGGCTGGCAGACAAGCGAGGAGGTCCATGACGCCGGAGGGCACGCTCCGTCGTCCGCTCACCGTGGCGGAGCGCCGCGTCGTCGTGAGGTGCCTGCCATTCACGCGCCCGACAGAGGTGGCGTCGCTGCGTTTTCGGCAACCCGCGGGCGATGGCGCTGGGCCGCGGCGCCATCGTCGGGTTGGCGGCCAAGCGTGGCGAGCCATGACGCCGAAGGCCACGCTCCGTCGTCCACTCGCCGCCGTGGCGGAGCGCGGCGTCGTCGCGAGCCATTGGCCATTCACGCGCCCGACAGAGGTGGCGCCGCTGCCTTTCGGCGACCCGCGGGCGAAGGCGCCGAGCCGCCGCGCCCGCTTCGACTTTGCCGACAGGCGAGGTGAGCCATGACGCCGGAGGGCACGCTCACCGTCCGCCTCACCGTGGCCGACCGCCGCGTCACTGACGTCAGCGTACTGTCCACCCGCCGGACCGAGGTCGCGTCGCTCTTGGTGGGACTCTCACCGGAGCAGGCGTTGCGCCTCATCCCGTCCCTCTTCGCGCTGTGTGGCCACGCACACGCCGTCGCCGCGCTCGCCGCCTGTGAGGTGGCGCTCGGCGTCGCGGTGTCCCGCGAAGTCGACGCGCGGCGCCGCCTCTTGGTGCTGCTCGAGGCGCTCGACAGCCACGGCTTCACCTGCTGCGTGGACTGGCCAGCCGCGCTGGGCCGCGAGCCGATGGTGGCGCCTCTCAAGGCGCTGCGCGACGCGACGGCGGCGCTGCGGCGCTCGGCGACCGCG
>JALHOS010000379.1 GCA_022842905.1 Myxococcaceae bacterium
AACCTGTTCTTCAACTCCTGGATCCTGCCCGGTGACAACCGCCTGCGATCCGACGAGGCCTGGTCGCGCGCGGCGGCGGCGGAGCGGCGGGCGGCGGCGGCGGAGTGGCGGGTGGCGGCGGCGGAGTCGCGGACGGAGGCGGAGTCGCCGACGCAGGCCCCTCAGACGCAGGGACCTGCGCCGAACCCGGGTCCGGCGAGTACGTGGTCGTAAGCTGTCAATCCGGCAACTACCAAGTCGCTTCGTGTCGGGAGCCCGGTCCAGGGCAGTACGTCTTGGCCCCCTGTGTTCCGGGAAACAGCTCCACTCCGGGCTCTGACACCGTCGTCGTGTCGTGCTCCACCGCGGGCCCCAGCCAGTTCACGGCCATGGCTTGCATTCCAGGCTCGAGTTCAACCGCCGGAGCGGACACGGTCCTGGCTGCCTGTCTCGTTCCGACGTCTGGTCAATTCGTCACAGCGGCTTGCGTGCAAGGCTCTGCGTCGACCGTCGGGTCCAACACCGTCGTAGCCACCTGCGCGTCCCCTGCGTCCGGACAATTCGTGACTGCGGCGTGCGTTCAGGGCACGACGAGCTCTGCTGGCGCCGATACGGCGACGGCCCCCTGCACATCGCCACCTTCGGGCCAGTTCGTGACTGCCGCCTGCGTCCCGGGCTCGGCCTCGGTCGCCGGCTCCAACACGGCGATCGCCAGCTGCACGTCTCCTGCGCCCAACCAATTCGTCACCGCCGCGTGCGTGCCGGGAACGACCTCGAGCGCCGGATCCAACACGTCCGTCTCCGCGTGTCGGCTGCCCGCCGCAGGCGAGTACGTCAGCAGCACCTGCACGCCTGGGTCGACTTCCACGCCCGGGACCGACACCGTCGTCGCCGTCTGCGGCGCGCCGGGTTCTGGCCAGTTCACGACCTCTGCCTGTGTCAACGGCAGCCCCAGCACCCTGGGGTCCAACACCGGAATCGCAAACTGCGCGACGCCAACCGGTGGACAGTACGTCGTCGGCGCGTGCACGAGCGGCTCATCGACGACGGCGGGCGCGAACACGGCGTTCGCCAGCTGCAGCACCCCGGCAAGCAACTTCTTCACGAGCGCGGTCTGCGTCGGAGGCACGTCTTCGTCGCCTGGGACCGACACGGTGACGACCGCCTGCCGCGGCCCAAGCACCGGGCAATTCGTCAGCGGTCCCTGCGTCCCTGGCACCGCCACGTCCCTGGGCACGGACACCGCGCTCACGACGTGCGCTGTCCCTGGCTCGGGTCAGTACACGGCGACGACGTGCGCCGCAGGCAACCCGTCGCAGGCCGGCGCCAACACTGTCATCAACGGCTGTGCGACGCCCGGAACCGGCCAGTACGTGGCGACGACGTGCACGTCAGGCTCCGCGACCGTCGCCGGAACCAACAGCACCCTCAACACCTGCTCGGTGCCAGGGAGCGGTCAATATTCCAGCGCCATCTGCGCGACTGGAACGGTCGTCTCGGCTGGAACCGACACACAGCTGTCGACCTGCGCGGTGCCCTCGTCCGCGGAGTACACCACCGCGACGTGTGTTTCAGGGAGCGCCAGCATCCTGGGGTCGAACACCGCGGTGTCGCCCTGCGCCACGCCCACAGGTGGGCAGTACACCACCACTGCGTGTATCAACGGGACCGCGGCGTCGACCGGCTCCGACACGGTCCTGGCCTCGTGCACACCACCCGTCACCGGCCAGTACGTGTCGACGGCCTGCAGCCCCGGGAGCGCCGCCGTCGTCGGCTCCAACACGGTGCGGTCGAACTGCAGCACACCGTCAGCGGGTGAGTACGTGACCGCCGCCTGCGTCGCCGGCTCCGTCTCGATGCCCGGCACCAACACCGTCATCACCAACTGCACGGCGCCGGCGAGTGGACAGTACGTCACGGCTGTCTGCGCCCCCGGAAGCTCTTCCTCGCCGGGCACCAATACCACCCGCGCCACGTGTGCTTCGCCCGGCGTTGGGCAATACACGACGACGGCCTGCGCTCCGGGCAGCGTCTCGACCCTCGGAGCCAACACCGTCATCGCCACCTGCACGGCCCCCACCAGCGGGCAGTACGTGACGGCCGTGTGCGTCCCCGGCACTTCCTCGTCCACGGGCACGAACACTGCGCGCGCGGCCTGCGCACTGCCAGCCGTTGGCCAATACACAGCGGCGCTCTGTGCTCCAGGCAACGTGACGACACTCGGCACCAACACCGCCATCTCTCCCTGCACAGCGCCGACCAGCGGCCAATACATCACGGCAGCCTGCATCCGTGGAGACGCAGAGAACCTCGGCACCAACACCAGTCGAGCGACCTGCTCTTCACCGGGTGCTGGTCAGTACACGACGACTGCCTGCGGACCTGGGAACATCTCGACCCTCGGCGTAAACACCGTCATCACCAACTGCACCGCGCCCACGAGCGGACAATACGTGACGTCCGCATGCATCCCAGGGAGCACTTCGTCCACCGGAACCAACACCACGCGTGCAACCTGCGCGTCGCCAGGTCCTGGCCAGTACACGGCGACCGCCTGCGCGCCGGGCAACGTCTCGACGGTCGGCGCCAACACCGTCATCACCTCGTGCACCGGCCCGACGAGCGGACAGTACGTGACTGCTGTCTGTGTATCGGGGAGCTCGAGCTCGGCCGGCACCAACACCGTGCGAGCGTCATGCAGCGCGCCCGCCAGCGGGCAGTACGTCACTGCGGCCTGCATTCCCGGCAGCTCGAGCGCCACCGGCGCGAATACAACTTTGGCCACGTGCACGGCGCCTACGGCCACTCAGTACACCGTCAGCGCTTGTGTGCCAGGCAGCACCGCTGCGACTGGGAGCAACTCCACCGTCGCCGCCTGCGCGAGCCCGACGTCCAGCCAGTACGTGTCGGCTATCTGCGTGAACGGTTCGACCAGCGTGGTTGGGTCGAACACGGTGCGCTCGACGTGCAGCACGGCGGGCAGCGGCCAGTACGTCTCGACCGCCTGCGTCGCTGGGACGTCTTCGTCGCTCGGAAGCAATGCCGTCATCGGCAACTGCACTGCCATTTCAAACTGCGCCTCGGGGCTGACGTGCACCACGAGCTCCAACTCGACCTGCGGCGCCTGCGTCAATGGCTACCTGCTCACTTCGGGAAACACGGCGTGCGTGGCGTTGCCGAGCGCCCCGACCAACGTCGTGGCGTACCCTGGCAATGGCCAGGCTTACATCACCTTCACGGGGTCGAACACGAACGGCGGCCCCGCAATCTCGAGCTACACCGTGACCTCGAGCCCGGGTGGCTTCACCGCAACCGGCGCGGCGAGCGGCATCATCATGACGGGGCTCTCGAACGGAACGAGCTACACGTTCACCGTCACGGGCACCAACACCGTCGGGACCTCTCCGGCTTCCGCGCCGTCCGCGGCAGTGACGCCTGACGCGACGATTGCCGTGGGCCAGTTCCGAAGAACCTTCGCCTACACCGGCGCCATGCAGAGCTGGGTGGTGCCCACCAACACGACGAGCGTCGCGGTCGACGTGGTGGCGGCAGGGGGCGGTTCCTTCGCGGCCTACCCAGATGAAGCGGGGTTTGGCGGGCGCGTCCAGGCCACCATGACCGTCACTCCGGGCAGCACGTTGAACATTTTCGTTGGAGGCAAGGGCACGGACTACCTTTCGCCGGCAGTGCCGGGCTGGAACGGCGGCGGTGGGCCGGCGAGCGGCTCGAGCGTCAACTACGCAACGGGTGGCGGAGCGACGGACATTCGCATTGGCGGGACGGCGCTGAGCCATCGCGTCATCGTCGCCGGGGGCGGCGCAGGGGCGCGCAATGGCCTCCCGTACTTTGGTGGTCACGGCGGCGGCGTCACGGGCGGCGACGGTCAGTTCACGACCACCGGCAACGGCGAGCTCAAGCGGGGCCTGGGCGGCACGCAGACTGCCGGAGGGCGCCGCGGCTGTGGTTTCTCGGGCTGTGGGACGGCAGGGACGCTCGGCGTCGGTGGCGACTGCGGCAGCTCGAGCGCCTTCGGGAGCGCTGGTGGTGGCGGCTACTACGGCGGCGGTGGCTCGGCCGATTCAGCGACCGGCGGCGGTGGCAGCAGCTACGCCGACGCGTCGCGCTGCTCGAGTGTCGTGCACACGCAGGGCTACAACCGAGATCAGGGGTACCTCTTGCTGACTTTCACGCCGTGAGGGTGGCACGTCAGTTGGTGGCGAGGAGCCGCCGCGGTCCGACTTGACGGGGTCAGCTCAAACGAGATACTCCTGCGCCCCCAATCGAAGACGCCGTCGCGGCGAGGAGGTGTCCCGTGGATATTCAACAAAACAACGTCCCGGTGTTCACCTCGGCTCGCGCGCGGACGCTCGTTGCTTGAATTGACGTGACGGCCGCCTGTCCTGCGCGCGCTCGCTGAGTGTCGCGGTTTCACTTCGTGCGTCCGCCGTTCGGGGCGCCGGCAGGAAGAACTTCGTCACCATGTCTTCAAGACACCGTCGTACCCGGTCGCGTTCTGCGCCGGCGGAACAGTTCTCTCAGTTCAACCCAACCACGGAGGTTCACCCGGAAGAAGCAGTCCTGCACAGACACGCCCGTCTCGAACACGTCCTCACAGCCGAGCTGCAGTTCCTCTTGCGCGACGAGGTGGCCGACCCACGGCTCGCCGGCCTCCAGGTCCTCGCAGTTCAGCTCTCCGCGGACGCAGGCCATGCGCGCGTGGCCTTCGCCCTGGAAGGTCAGCTTGGGCGTGAAGCGGAGCTGCGGCGCGGCGCCACGGCGAGCCTCGCGGGAGTCACCCGCTTCCTGCGGGCCCGGTTGGCCCAGCAGCTCCAGCTCAAGCGAGTGCCGGCGCTTTCGTTCACCTTCGTCGGTGTGACGGAGCCGGGGCGACAGGCCGTCGAGACCGACGGCGCGTCGGGAGGTGACCTGTGCCCCGAGTAGTCCACTGCGAGGCGGGCGCGCCCCACCTGCCGATCTTCCTCTGGGGCCGCGCGGTGCCCAAAGGAGCGCTCGAGCAACTCCAGCGAATCGCGGCTCAGCCGTACGTGGTCGAGCACGTCGCGGCGATGCCCGACCTCCACGTGGCGCACGGCGTGGCGGTGGGCACGGTGTTCGCGACCCGGGACACCGTGGTGCCAGTCGCGCTCGGAGGCGACCTCGGCTGCGGCATGAGCGCCGTGCGCTTCGACTACCCCGCTGCGCGTCTGTCGCCGCGGGACCTCGGGCGGCTGCTCGACGCGCTGGGGCGGGCGATCCCCGTAGGCGACCAGACGCACCGGGGCCGCGGAATCGCGCTCGACGACGAGCTGCTGGCGACGCCGCTGTCCACCGGCGCGCTCGAGCACGCCCGCCAGCGGCTGGGGCCCCGGCACCTGGGGACTCTCGGCGGAGGAAACCACTTCGTCGAGCTGAGCCGCGACGGCGGTGGCGACCTGTGGCTCTCGGTGCACTCGGGCTCGCGGGGGCTGGGGGCGGCAATCGCCGCCCACCACGTTCGCGCCGCCGCCGAAGCAGACGCGTCAGCGCTGCCGGGCCTGCGCGGTGACACCGAGGCGGGGCGCGCGTGCCTGGCGGACCTCGCGTGGACGTTCGAGTTCGCGCGCGCCAACCGGGGGAGGCTGCTGAGCCAAGCCACGCGCTGCGTGGTGGAGGTCACGGGGGTGGACGCCCAGGCCGACAGCGAGGTCGACGTGCACCACAACTTCGTCCGCCGCGAGGTGCACTTCGGACAGCGGCTGCTCGTGCACCGAAAGGGGGCGATCGCCGCGGCGGCCGGCGAGCGGGCGTTGATCCCCGGCTCCATGGGCACCGCGTCGTACGTCGTCGAGGGGTTGGGCGAAGCCACGTCGTTCCGCTCGGCCTCCCACGGGGCAGGGCGAGTGCTGACCCGGCGGGAGGCGCGGGAGCAGCTGCAGATGGAGCGCTTCGTTCAGAGCATGCGGCGCGTCGTCTTCGACCAGCGAAGGGCGCGGGCGTTGATCGAAGAGGCGCCGGCGGCGTACCGGAACATCGCCGAGGTGCTCGAGGACGAGGCCGACCTCGTGCGCCCGCAGGTGCGCTTGGAGCCGATCGCCGTGCTCAAGGGGTGAGTCGCTTCCGCCTTTCGAGCGGCACGCCTCAGCTGCGTGCCGCGGGCTCCAGCGGTCGTCTACGGTGTCCGACCAACTCCGTGACTCACGACGAAGCAGTGCTTCAGTGGTTGAACGATCTCGAGCGTGTGGCTGGGGAGCATTGCGAGTTCACTGACTCCGAAGTGCGCGAGGCGGTTCATCGCGCACTGAGCCACCACTACGTCTGGGGCCACGCACGCACCGAGGCGCGACTCGACTACGCGATGTACTCGGACCAGGGAAACGCGGCGATCGACCGCGCGCTGGCTCGCTTCCTCGACGCGATCGAGTCCGCCGAGCGAAATCAACCGACCCCGCTCGGCCAGGCCCGACTGGACCGACTCCAAGCGCCTGGCCTGGTGACGACTGGAGGGCGCCGCTACGACGAGCTGTACGGTCATCGCCGCACCCCGCTCCCGAATCGCGCGGGTGAGCCGAGCCTGCGCGACGAGCGCGGCCGAGCCAAGAACGCCCGCGAGTGATCCGCTCAGCGGCCCGCGTCGGGCACCGGCTCGTCGTGCACGATCAGCCCCGCGGTGATGGAGTCGATCTTCCCGGCCCACGTCACCCGCGATCGATCGCGCGGGCGGAACGTGGCCAGCACCCAGTCATTGGGAGGAATGGTGACGTGCCGCGACAGAAAGAGCTGCCCGCGGTCCGACAGGTACAGGTGGTGGGCGACGACCAGCATCTGCTCTTCGCCCCACCAGTCCCACGTCGTCGCGCGGCTGACCCCCAGCTCCGACCGATTCGCCGCCAAGAAGTCCACGAAGGCGTCCCGCGCGGCGTCGAGGCGCGAGGGCGGTGGCCACGACGTCGTCTCGACGGCCATGGTGCCCGTCGCCAGCTGACGACCTCCCGCCATGAGCCGCACCGTGAGGTCCACGCTCCGGCCGACGTGGCTGGCTGACGGCGTGACCAGCACCTCTCGCGCTGCGCTCCCGGTGAGCGCCACGGTCGGCAGCACTTGCAGCGGAAGCGCCTCGCTGGTCGCCACCTCCAGCGTGGCCGCGGCGCCTGGAGGCTGGACCTGCGCGTCGATCACGATCAGCGCCTTGCCGCCGAAGTACGTCAGGTAGCGGGCCCGCGACGGCAAGAGCGCGAGCGAGCCAGACGTCGCCCAGCCGGCGTCGGCGCCTCCGTCAGCCGCGCCGCCGTCAGTGGCTCCACCGTCGGAGCCTGCGTCGAGGCCCGCATCCACGCCAGCGTCCTTGTCCGGGTCGATGGGCGCACAGCTCGACACCGTGCACAGCACGCACAGCAGGAGTGAAGCCCCACGATTCACAGTGCCCCTCCGTCTCGGCCGGCCTGGCGCCGCGCGGTAGCACGCGGGCCCACGCGGACCCAGCATGAACGGTCCAAGAGCCGCTCCTCGACGGGACGGCGAAGACGTGACCGGGACTACCCGCCGTCGGCAGCGCCGCCGCCAGCACCGCCAACGCCACCGTCGACGCCAGAGCCGCCGTCGACACCGGATCCGCCGCCAGCACCGCCAACGCCACCGTCGACGCCAGAGCCGCCGCCCTCCCCGCCGACGCCGCCGTCGACGCCGGATCCGCCGCCAGCACCGCCCGCCC
>JALHOS010000380.1 GCA_022842905.1 Myxococcaceae bacterium
GACGCGCCCGTCGTGGACCGCCCTCCTCGCCAGCGCCGCGCTGGGGCTCGGAGCCGCCGCGCTCGCCGCCGTCGGCTGGTGGTGGGCCCGGAAAACGGTCGGAGACGACGAGCGCACGGCCGCGCTGGTGGGCACCGCGGCCAAGGACTTGGGCACCGACTTGCTCGCCGCCGTGGAGCTCAGCCAGGCGCTGGGCAAGCCGACGGACTTCTCACCGGCCCTGGCCAAGGCCTTCCTCGCCGAAGTCGACCGCCGCGCCGCCCGGCACTCGGTGTCCAGCCTGCTCGACAAGCGTCCGCTCCGCGCAGCGCTGGGGGTGTCCGGCGCGCTCTTGCTGCTGACCGCGGCCTTCGCCGTCCAGCTGCGCCCGAAGCTGCGCAAGGGCTGGGACGCGTGGGTGCAGAGCCGCGCGGCCGCGCCGACGACACGCGCCACCATCACCGGGGACTTCACGCTCGAGTACCACTACCCCGAGTACACCCACCTCGAGCCCCGCACCATCACCGGGACGAGCGGTGAGGTGAGCGGCCCGGCAGGCACCGAAGTGGTGCTGACGACGCGCGCCGATCGCCCCGTCGACGCCGCCGCGCTCGACGTCAACGGCCAGCGCCTGGCGCTCGAAGTGAAAGGGCGCGCGCTGAGCGGCCGCTTCATCCTCGACGAGCCGGGCCAGTACCACGTGCTCTTCCTCGACGGCCGCCGCGTGGTCGCCGAAGGCCCGGACCTGCCGATTCGCGTCACGCCGGACCTGCCGCCCCGCATCGAGCTGACCGCGCCCGAGGAAGAGCTGGAGATCGACGCGGCCGACACGCAGGTGCGCCTGGGCTTCTCCGCCAACGACGACTACGGGCTGGGCTCCATCGAGCTGGTGTTCAAGGACCCCGCCGGCAAGGAGCAGCGCCTGAAGGTCCGCGGCCCCGAAGGGAAGAAGGTCGACGGCCGCTACACCTGGGAGCTGGGCGCGCTGGGCCTCAAGCCCGGCGCGGAGCTGACGTACCTGCTCGAGGCGAAGGACAACGACACGGTGCACGGCGCGCACGTCGCTCAGTCGCGCCCGCAGGTGCTGCGCGTGTACAGCGCGCAGGCGCACCGCCGCAAAGCGCTGGAAGCGGCGCAGGCCCTGTGGGAACGGCTCGTCACCCACCTGGCGGACCGCGCCGAAGGAGCCGACCGCACCCAGCGCGTCGTCACCGTCGAAGGCCCCGGCCGCGTCACCGACTTGAAGGCGAAGGACCTCGCGGTGGACCTGGTGAAGTTCGGCCAGGAGCAGCAAGGCGCGAGGGACCCGGTCCCCGAGCTGGGCGCGGCCTTCGGCAACGCGGGCGCCGAGCTGTCCAAGGACACCATGCTGATCACCCTCGCGCGCCGACCCAACGCGCTGCTCACGGCGCAGGTCGAGCGCGATCTGCTGCACAGCGAGCGCAACGTGCTCTACCTCGAGTCGCTCATCGATCGCCGCAAGCTCGAGGCGCTCAAGGAGCTGGCGCAGGAGCTCCGGCAGGAACGGCGCGAGTTCTCCCGCGTGCTCGACGAGTTCGCCAAGACGAAGGACGACGCGCTCAAGGAGCAGCTGCTGAAGCAAATGAACGAGCTCAAGCAGCGCATGGCCGAGCTGCAGGCGCGCATGGCCGAGCTCCACAAGGGCATTCGCGACGAGCACGTCAACAGCGACGCGCTCAAGGAGATGATCGAAGAGATGACCGGCGAAGAGCTCACCGACGACATCGAGAAGCTGCTCGCCGAAGGCAAGACGGACGAGGCGATCAAGCGCATGCAGGAGCTCGCCATGAAGATGGACGAGATGGTCGACGCGCTCGACGACGCGCAGGAGCAGTCCGAAGCCGAGTCGGACCCGGAGCTCGCGCGGCAGTTCGGAGAGTTCACCGAGCACCTCGAGCAGGTCACCAAGCGCCAGCAGGAAGTCGCCGCCGAGACCCAGGCGCTCAAGGACGCCGCCCACAAGGCCGCCAAGGAGCGGTTGGATCGCGAAGCCGCCGCGCTGCAGAAGGAGCTGACGCAGAAGCTGGACGCGCTCGACAAAGACCTGCAGCAAGACAGCGACTTCGTCGGCGCCGAGCAGCGCAACCAGGCCCGACAGCAAGTCGAAGCCGCCAAGCAGGCGGTGGCCAGCGGCGAGCTCGACCTGGCCAAGGAAGCGGCCAGCACGCTGGCCGAGCGCGTGCGCAACCTCGAGCAGCAGACGGAGCGCATGGCTGAGATCAACCGGCGCTACCAGCTCCCGCCGGATCTCCGCCGCGACGAGCAGCGCGCGCTCCAGCAAGCCCACCGCGCCACCGAGAAGGCCGAGGACATCGAGCGGCGCCTCGACGCGCTCTTCCCCAAGCCCGGCGAAGGCCTGTCCGAAGCGCAGCAGCAGAAGCTGTCCGAGCTGAGCAAGTCGCAGCAGCAGCTCGCGCAGGAAGGCCAGCAGCTCCAGCAGCAGCTCCAGGAGTTGTCCGAGCGCGCGCCCATTTTCGACGATTCGGCCAAACAAGCCGTGCAGCAGGCCGGGCAGCGCATGGGGGAAGCCGCGGGGAAGCTCGCGGGGAAGGACCCCGGCCGCGGGCACGGCGCGCAGCAAGGCGCGCTCGAGTCGCTCAAGGCCATGCGCGAACAGCTCGAGCAGATGGGGCAGCGCGGCGGCGGCGGAGGCCTGAAGCTGCCGCTGCCCTTCGCCAAGCGCGGGCAAGGCAAGGGGCAAGGGGGCGGCCCACGCGAAGAGAAGGTGGAGATCCCCGACGAAGACCCGAACGCCGCGGCGAAGGACCTGCGGCAGCACGTCATGGAGGCGATGAAGCAGGGCGCGCCGGAGCGCTACCGTGACCAGAACAAGCGCTACTACGAGGACCTGGTGAAGTGAGGCGCGCGAGCCTTTCCACCGTCGTGCTGCTGCTGGCGTTGGGCGCGGCCACGGCGCGCGCGCAGACCGACGACGAGCTCCCCGCGCTCGCCGGTGAAGCCAAGGCGCGCATTCAGAACCTCGAGCAGCACCTGAACGACTGGGACGTGGAGGCTGCGCACGCCGAGTGGCAGGCGCTGGCGGCGCTGGCGGGCACCGACGCCAAGCAGGTGCGGTACTTCGCCGGGCGCGTCGCCTTCGAGCAGGGCCGCTACGAGGACGCGGTGCGGGAGCTGACCGCCGCCGGCGTCGGAGACCGCCCCGGCAGTTGGCTGAAGCTGGCCAAGGACTCCCTCGCGCTCACGGAAGGCTACGAGACGCATGAGAGCGAGCACTTCATCTTCCGCGCGCCCAAGGGCAAAGACGCGCTCCTGGCACCCTGGGCGCTCGACGCGCTCGAGGCGGTGCGCACGGCGCTGGACGAAGACCTGGGCTACGCGCCCCCGGACAAGATTCGCGTGGAGATCGTCTCGTCGGCCGCCGAGCTGTCGCGCCTGTCCACGCTGTCCCGCGAGGCGATTCGCACCACCGGCACCATCGCCATCTGCAAGTTCAACAAGCTCATCGTCACCAGCCCCAAGGCGGTGCTGACGGGCTACGACTGGCTGGACACCGTCGCGCACGAGTACGTGCACCTGGTCGTCAGCCGCAAGAGCCGCAACACCGTACCCATTTGGATGCACGAGGGCCTGGCCAAGTACCTCGAGTCTCGGTGGAAGGGCGGCCCGGGCCTCGCGCTCACGCCGTCGAGCCTGGCGCTCTTGGGTGACCGCGTGCGCAAGGGCAAGCTCGTCACCTTCGAGCAAATGTCGCCGTCCATGGCGCTGCTGCCGACCGCGCAAGACGCCGCCACCGCGTTCGCCGAGGTGTTCTTCGCCATCAAGCTCTTGGACACCACCGCGGGGCCGCACGCGCTCAAGCGGCTGCTCGGGGAGATGGCGCAGGGCCGATCCGACAAGCGCGCCGTCGAAGCCGTCACCGGCAAGCGCTGGGGCGACTTCGAAAAGGCGTGGATGGCGTTCCTGCGCCAGCAGCCCTTCCCCAAGGAGCTGATCCCCACGTCCTGGAAGGAGCGCAAGCAGCTGGCCGACGGCAAGGGCAAGGGCAAGGACAAGGGCACGGCCGAAAAGGAGAAGCCGGAGCGGGAGATCAGCTTCGGGGACTTCGGAGAAATTCAGCAGCCCGACGCGCGGCGCGCGGCGCACCTGGGCGAGCTGCTCCGCGAGCGGCGACGCATGACGGCGGCGGCGGAGCAGTACAAGAAGGCCTACCTCATCGCCAAAGACAGCTACGAGTCGCTGTCCAACAAGTACGCGCTGACGCTCCTCGAGCTGGGCCGCGACCACGAAGCGCAGGGCGTGCTCGAAGCGTCCCTCGTGCTGCACCCAGGCTCGCACCAGACGACCGTGCACTTGGGTCGCCTCTTCGTGCGCCAGCGCGCGTGGAAGCAGGCGGTGCTGCGGCTCAAGGAAGCCGCCGCCGTCAACCCGTTCGACCCCGAAGTGCAGCTGCTGCTCGCCCGCGCCGCCCCCGAAGCCCAGGAGCCCGAGCTGGGCACGCGGGCCCGCGCCGCCGCCGCGCTGCTGCTCAAGCGCACGCCCGCCGAGCTGGACGCGCTCATCAGTTCTCTGGGGCAGGCTGCGCCGACACCCGCTGCACCGACACCCGCCGCGCGCGCGCCGGACGCTGGGTGACGTCGCTGGGCCCGCCACAACTTCGCAAAAGGGCCTGCGCGCCGCTTTGCTAGGCTGCCCGGCCATGTCGGTGCGCTCCTTCGGGCTGCTGTGCGTCGGGGCGGTGCTCGCGGTCGGCTGCTCGACGGAGGCCCCGCCGTCGGTGTCCGGCGTGCGGGTCAATGACTACCTCGCGGCCGACGGTGGCTGCCTCGAGCTGACCGTCTACCAAGACGCGGGCGTGCTGCGGCGCCGCCGCATTCAGCGAGACGGGGGCGCCAGCTACGCGATCGGCCTGGCCCGCTTCGACAACGCGAACGTCACGCTCGGCGTGCAGGCGCGGGTGCTGAAGACGGACCGCTGCGTCGGTGGCACCGGCGGAGTGTTGCAGGCGCAGTCGCCGGTCGCCGCGGTGGAGTTCATCGACGGGGGCGCCGGTATCGTGACGGTGCAGGTCGAAGCGCCGGGCAGCGCGCTCGACGCGGACCGCGACGGCTTCGTCGCCAGAGATGCAGGCGGCGACGACTGCGACGACGGCCTGGCCAGCGCCAACCTGAGCGCGCGGCAGCAGTGCACCTTGGGCGACCTGGTGGACTACGACTGTGACGGGCTGCGTGGCTGCGCCGACAGCGACTGCGCCGCCGCGCCCGCCTGTTCCCAGCTGCTCCGCTTCCAAGGCGTGCCGGTGCTGCCGGCGGGCGAATGCCTGCCGTACCGCGTCGAGCGCCGTTTCACCGACGGCGGGCTGTCGACGGAGAACGCCGCCCAGCGACTCCAGGTCCGCGGGACGACGAGCAGCGGGGAGCTCGGCGTCCTGTACCCGTCTGCGAGCTGTGACGCCGGCACCGGCGTCGACCGGTTGGACCTGCTCATTGCGCCGCGGCAGCCGTCGGTGACGGGGTGGCTCAAGGCTTCGCGGCTGGGGAGCCTCGAGCTGAGCACCTTCAGCGACCTGCCCACGGCGCGCGCGGAGACGTCGATCGAGCCGGGCCCGCCCCGCGCGCTGACGGTGACGTTCCCGTCGGAGGTGACCGCGGGCGACTGCCAGCAGGGCGCGGTGACGCTGCTCGACGGCTTCGGCAACGAGACGGTGACGGACGGCGGGTTGCCGAGCGTGAGCCTGACGGTGGACGGCGGCGTGCTGTACGCCGACAACTGCAACACCCCGACGACGTCGGGCGCGGTGCCGGCGGGCACGTCGACCCTGCCGCTCTTCTTCCGCGGGGTGCGCGTGGCGCCGGTCCGCGTCGCCGCCACCGTGCCCGGGCTCGATGCCGGGGTGGCGTCCTTCCGCGTCGCAGCCGGGCCGCCAGCCAAGCTCGTCTTCACGCAGGCGCCGTCCGGCACGCTGCCTCGCTTCGGCTGTCACCTGGTGCAGGTGGAGTCACGGGACACGGTGGACAACCCCCGGCACACCGACGCCGGCTTCTTCGTCAGCGCCGATGCGGGGAGCCTGGGGGTGCTGGCCTACGAAGATTCGAACTGCAGCCAGCCGGCCATGGGGCCCTTCTTCCTCACGGATGCGGGGCGGAGCCTGCGCGTGCGCTTCCGCGGGAGCGGCTCGGGTCTGGTGCTGGCGGCGGCCGCGCGCATGGCGGCGGCGACGTCGCCGGTGACGCTGGCCGGGGGCATCACGCTCGACATTCCCCCCGTGCCCGACGTGGAGGCCGGCGGCTGCGTGCCGCTCGAGGTGGTGCGCCGCGAGACGACGAGCGGCGCCCCAGAGTGGACGTTCGGCGACTTCCTCGCGCAGCTGGCGCTCAACACCAACCCGGGTGAAGGGCTGACGGTGCACGAGCGCTCCGACTGCACGGACCCAAAGCTGAGCCTGCCGCTGACGCTCACCTTCGCGCCCGGAGAAGCGCGCAAGCAGCTCTGGGTGCGCGGCAACTCGGCTCCGTTCCCCGGGCCCACGCCTACCTTCGTCGCGTACGAGACGGGGCAGCCGCCGGGCCCCACCGGGCGTCAGGTGGTCGCGCTCCCGTTGGTGCGCCGCGGGCGCTGCCAGCTCGCCGCGGGCGCGACGGCGAACACCTGCCCGCTGACGCCGACGCTGAGCAGCCTCGAGCGGAGCTTCCTGGTGTTCCAGGCGACGGGCGCGCAGGACACGCCGGGGGACATGAACGTGGAATGCCACCTGGTGCGGCCGGCGCAAGCGGTGTCCGTCAGCTGCTCGCGGTTCGGCACGGACCGGGCGGTGGACGTGGCGTACCAGGTCGTCAGCTTCGCGAAGGGCGCGGCCGACGGCGGCGTGTCGGTGACGCACTACGACTCCCTCATGCCCAGCGGGACGGCGCCGGTGCCGAACCCTGCGCGCAGCTTCGTCGTCTTCAGCCATGCGAGCCCCGCCGCCTCGCCGCACGACAACGCCAGTGAGTACCTGGTGCCGCAGGTGACGAACGGCTCGCTGGCCTTCCTCGGGTCGAGCCCAAGCGCGCTGCGCGTCTCGGCGCAAGTGGTGGAGCTGCCGCCCAGCGCGCTCGTCGTCCACACCACCCGGGCCCAGCCGAGCGACGACGCCGGCGTGCTGCAGCTCGACGGGCTGGACGACATGGGGGACCTGGGGCGCACGGTGGCGCTGGTGAGCGGCGTCGTCGGCTCGCCGCTGCCGCGGACCTGCGCCCGGAGCTTGGGGGTGACGCTCAACGGGCCGACGTCGGCGACGGTGCGGCGGGGCGTCGACGGCACGGCGCGGCAGTGCTGGGAAGGGCTGCCCTACGCGCACGTGGGGCTGCAGCGCATTCGCTTCGGTGAGGGGGCGACCGCACAGCGGCCGGCTTGGCCCGTCATCACCGCCAGTCAGCCCGACGAGGTGACGTTCTCGGTGCCGGGCACGCCGGCGGACCGGACCGTCGCGTGGTTCTCGGGGCAGGGGTCGAGCGGCCAGTCGCACGGGCAGACGATCTTCCCCGCGGACGGCGGCGCGGCGGACGACGCGGTGGGCTCGGCGCGGGCGCTGCTGGATCCGGTGGGGCCCGACCAGTGGAGAGTGCGGCGGGCCCGCGCGGGGGTGAGATCGGAAGAGCACACG
>JALHOS010000381.1 GCA_022842905.1 Myxococcaceae bacterium
CTCCGGCTTCACGTCGGTGCTCGCGACCGCCAGCGGGGTGCGGCTGGCGGCGGGCACGGACCTGGGCACGCTCTCGGGGGAGACGTTCACGACGAGCTCGACGGTGCAGGGCATGAAGCCCCGAGGCTTGGCTCAAGATGCGGCCAACATGCTGTGGGTCATCGCCGGCTCCGAGCTGGTGCGGTTCGGGACGCGGGCCATTCCACAGGTGGGCTTCGCCGCTGACGTGCAGCCGATCCTCCAGGCGAAGTGCGCCAACAGCTGCCACAACTATGCGGTCGGCATCGCGCCCGTGGCGTTGGCCACCGCCAGCTATGCGCAGGCCAACACCGCGCGCATCGTCGACCGCGTCACCACGTCGGATCCGTACCGCATCATGCCGAAGCTCAGCTCACCGGACGGGCCGCTCACCCAGGCCGAGATCCAGCTCATCGAAGACTGGGTGGCTGGGGGGGCGCGACCGTGAGCCGCTCAGGGTGGGCCGTGGTCCTCACGGTGGTGGCTGCGGCCCAGGCCTGGGCGCAGGTGCCCGCCAGCTGTGACGAGCAACGCCCGGTCGACAAGTACCAGCTGCTGCGCCGGGTCTTCCTCGACCTGCGCGGCCGGGCGCCGACGCCGGCCGAGTACGCTTCGCTCGACGCGCTCGACGTGGACGGCGGCGTCCCTTCGGCGCTGATCGACGCCGCGCTGGCCAGCGACGAGTTTCGGCTGGTGATGCGCCGGGTGCACGAAGAGCAGCTGTGGCCCAACGTGTCCAACGTGCGGCTCGTGGGCGCGACGGTGGGGCTGACCGGCGCGGTCATCGACACCGGGCGCGTGTCGACCACGCCGGACGGCGGCACGCTCGTCTACTTCCGCGCGAGCACCGGCGTGCGGCGCGTGTACCGGGGCGACGAGCAGCCCGAGTCTCCGACGTTGGGCCGCGACTGCGGCGACTACCAGCAGACGCAGTTCGACCCGGCGTACCCCAACCAGTTTCGCCCGCTGCCCAGCGCGGTGCGTCTGTACGACGCCGGCGTGGGCGTGGGCGTCATTCGGCAGGAAGGGTGGCGCTGGGTGCAGCCGTACTGGCTGCCCGCCGGCCAGCAGATCCGCGTCTGCGCGTACGACGCCCAGCAGACGCCGTCGTACACGGTCGGGTCGACGACGGTGTCCTGCGACGGCACGGTGAACCGCGCCGAGTGCGGCTGCGGGCCCAACCTGCGGGAGTGCCACGGCCCGGCGGCGGACACGCGCGTTCCGCTGCTCAACGCCTTCCGCGAGCAGATCAGCCGGGCCGTGGACAAGGTCAGCCGCGGTGGCCGGCCGTACACGGACCTGCTGCTGTCGACGAAGACCGACGTGAACGGCCCCATTTCCTACTGGAAGCGCAACCAGTCGGACCTGTACGCGATCTCCCTGGCCTTCACCCGCGCCGACGCGCTGGAGGCCAGCGGCGGCGTGCCGGTGTTGCCGTTCACCGCGGACGAGACGTGGCTCGAGCAAGAGCGCGGCGGGCTCCACGCAGGCGTGCTCACCATGCCGGCGTACCTGCTGCGCTTCCAGACGAACCGGGGCCGCGCCAACCGCTTCCAGCTGGCCTTCGAGTGTGAAGGCTTCGAGCCGCCGGACGAGCTCGAAGCGCAGGGCGACCGCCGCTACGGCGATCAGTCGGCGTGCACGGTGAACACCACCGACCTGACGAAGAAGTGCACCTGCCGCTACTGCCACACGCGCCTCGAGCCGCTGGCGGCCGGCTGGGGGCAGTTCACCGAGGCCGGCTTGAGCCACATGGACACCGCGGCGTTTCCCCGGGTGGACCCCAACTGTGTGCTGAACCCAAACGGCACACCGAAGCCCGGTGTCGCGGCCAAGCGGCTGGCGGAGTGCCGGCGCTTCTACGTGGTGGATCCCGACCAGGACAACCCGGGCGCGCTCATTCCGTATCAGTACGCGGTGAACAGCACGGCGACGGCAGAGCGCTACCACAAGGCGATCTACGACGCGTTCCAGGGCGGCCCGCGGCGCAGGGCGAACACCATCATCGCCAACGGCACGTTCGCGCGGTGCACCACCAAGCGCTTCTTCAACTACCTGCTCAAGCGCGACGCGCGGGAAGCGGGCCAGCAGTCCGAAGCCGCGCTGCTCAACCAGCTCGCGACCACCTTCCGCACCAGCAACTACGATCTGCCCACTCTGCTGCGGGCGATCGTCAACACCGACGAATACCGGAGGCTGCGATGAACCGAATCACCCTGTCGCTGGCGGCGCTCGCCCTGTGGGCGGGCTGCACCGAGAGCCCGCACGAGCAGCCGCCGCGCGTCGTGGAAGAAGCAGCGCCGGACCTGCAGCTCGGCTCGGACACGAACACCCTGCCGGTCGATCACCCGTGGGTCGGGACGGGCGGCACCGGCGGCGGAGGAGGGGCCGGCGGGAGCGGCGGCGCGGTGGTGGTGCAGAAGTACGGCGCGCGGCGCCTGTCGGTCCCGCAGATTGAAGCGTCGGTGAAGGCGATCTTCGGCAACGACAGCGCGGGCAACCCCATCACCTGGAAGGTCGGCACCGCGGACGGCTTCCTGCGGCACCGCGCGACGCTCGGCGTGCCGGACTACCTCAACATCGTCGACGAGAACCTCGAGCCGTCACCCTTGTTCCTCAAGTTCATGATGGACATGGCCGGCAGCGTCTGCACGCAGGGCGTCGTCGCCGACCGAACCCGCGGCGCCGCCGACAAGGTGCTCACGCGCTTCGTGCAGCCGACGGACACCGTGGCGAGCGCGCCCCAGCGCATCGACGAGAACCTGCGGCACCTCAAGCTCGTCTTCCACGGGACGAAGGTGACCCCGGGTGACGCGTTGCCGATCGCCCAGCTCCGCACGCTGTACACGAGCACCGTGCAGGCGGCGGCCGGGGCGGCCACCGTCACGTCGACGCACACCGAGCTGGGCTGGCGCACCGTCTGCGTCGCGCTGCTCACGTCTCCTGAATTCCACGTCTACTGACGCACGACGAGGCTGACCCACATGAACCACAAGCACGGCAGCACGCGGCGGCGCTTCTTGGAGATCACCGGCCTGGGGGGCCTGGGCCTGTGCCTCCAGCAGACGATGTTGTCCGGCGACGCCTTCGCGCAGGCGGCGGCGCCCAACTACCTGCTCATGGTGTACTTCACCGGCGGGTGGGACCAGCTGCTCGCGCTCGATCCCCGAGACCAGCGACAGGCTGCGTACCGCTTCAACGGCACCACCCGGCCGACCAGCGGCATCTACCCCGCGTACCAGGAGAGCGCCGACGCCGACCCGCTGGTGCGCGCGGTCATGAACGCGACCGTCGGCACGCTGGGCGCGGGCTCGGGGGTGCAGCGCCCGGGGACCTCCGCGGCGACCTTCGGCCCCGCGGTGCCGGCTTCGATGCTCGCCCACGGCCCGGACCTGTCGATCATTCGCGGCATCTCCATGGACACGCTCACGCACGAAGTGGGCATGCGCTTCTTCCTCACCGGCAAGTTCCCGCGCGGCGTGCAGCCGTCGGGGAGCTCGCTCAACACGGTGGTCGCCGGCCAGTCGGTGGGCTTCTCGGATCAGCTCGACCTGCCCAACCTGGTCCTCGGGCCCGAGTCCTACAACGAGACGTTCGGCGCGTACGCCAGCCCCACGCGCGTCAACAACGCGACGGACGTGCTCAACGTGCTCTCGCCGCAGGCGGTGACGGCCAACACCATCAACCAGGCGACGCTCGAGGCGTTCGAACGGCAGGCCGACAGCTGCGAAGGGCACGGCTACGACGTCAGCGGCTTGGTCGGTCAGTTCCGCGCGAGCCAGGCGCAGGCGCGGCGCATGACGAACGGCGCCAAGGCCAACCTGTTCCGCTTCGTCACCCAGCCGACCCCGGACATCGCCCAGCTGTACGACGCCTTCGGAATTCGGCTGGCGGCCGGCGTCTACAACTCGACGGACCTGGCCGGGCCGCTCGGCCGGGCCGCGATCGCCGCTCAGGCGCTGACGCAGGGGCTCTCACAGGCCGTCGCGATGACCGTCACCGACAGCTTGGACGACCACTTCGACCTGTTCGGCCAGCAGTCGACGTCGCAGCGGCTGGGCTGGGACGCGGTGGGCAAGCTGCTCGCGTACCTCAAGACCAAGCCGCACCCGTTCCAGGCGGGCAAGACGTTCTACGACTACACGACGCTGCTGGTGTTCAGCGAGTTCTCGCGCACGCCGATGATCAACGCGCGCGACGGCCGCGATCACCACCTGACCAACAGCTGCTTGGTGAAGGGCCCGGGCATTCTCGGCGGGCGCGTCTTCGGCGCTTCGTCGGACTCGGGCATGGGCGCGCAGAAATGGAACTTCACGACCGGCGCGCTCAACGCCACGTCAGGCAAGCTCATCAAGCCGACGGACGTGCACGCGACGCTGCTGCGGTCGATGGGGCTCTCGTACAACCACATCACCAACAACCTGCCCGAGCTGATCCGCCCGTTGCTGCGCAACCCGTGAGCTTCGAATGCGGCCCAACCAGAGCGCTGCCATGACCGTTCGACGACTCGTGCCGTTCCTGATCGTGCTCGCAGGCGCCGCGGCGGTGGCGCAGGTGCCGGCGACCTGCGACGCCCAGCGCCCGGCGGACAAGTACCAACTGCTGCGCCGGCTGTCCTTGGACCTTCGGGGACGCGTGCCGACGGCCGCCGAGTACGCGGCGCTCGACGCGGTGCCGTCCATTCCTCAGGCCACCCTCGACGCGATGTACACCGGCGAGGAGTTTCGGTTGGCCCAGCGACGGGTCCATGAAGAGCTGTTCTGGCCGAACATGAGCAACGTGCTGCTGTCGGCGAACGCGGCGTACTTGGGCGCGACGAACATCGACACCGGCGCCGCGGACACGAGCCCGACGGACGGCGGGCGCACGCTGGTGTACCTGCGCACCGGCATCACCCTGACCTACCGTGGCGGCTTCTTCACGCAGAACACGTCGGCGCAGTGGGGGCTCGAGTGTGGCGACTTCGAGCAGACCCAGTTCGACCCGGCGTACCCCGGCCAGTATCGCCCGCTGCCCGCGGCCGTGCGCACCTACGACGAGCCGCTCGTCGACGGCGGCGTGCGCGTGCACAAGCAGGAGGGCTGGCGCTGGGTGCAGCCGTATTGGCTGCCGGCTGGGCAGCGCGTGCGGGTCTGCGCGTTCGACGCCCAGGAGACGCCCAGCGTCACCGTGGGCGCGACGACGATCGTCTGCGACGGCGCCACGAACAACGCCGCCTGCGGCTGCGGACCGAACCTCCGGTCCTGCCACGGCGTGCCCGCCGACTGGCGCACCCCGTTGAGCGAGGACTTCCGCGAGCAGCTCGAGCGCGCCGTGGACAAGGTGACCGTCGGCGCTCGGCCGTACACGGACCTGGTGCTGTCGACGCGCGCGGAGATCAACGGGCGCATTTCGCACTTCAAGCGTTGGCAGGCGCAGGGGCAGGCCTTCACCCGGACGTACACCAAGCTGGATCCCCGTGAAGCCGACGGTGGGTTTCCCCTGCTGCCGGCGACCGCGGCTGACACCTGGACCGAGTACGACCGTGGCGGCCTCCATGCGGGGGTGCTGACGCTGCCCATTTACCTCCTGCGCTTCCAGACGAACCGCGCGCGGGGCAACCGCTTCCAGCTGGACTTCGAGTGTGAGGGCTTCGAGCCCCCGTCGCAGGTCGAGCCCGAAGGGGCGACGTTGTACGGCACCCAGGGCTGCGTGGTCGACACGACGGACCTGACGCGCAAGTGCACCTGCCGCTACTGCCACCAGCGCCTCGAGCCGCTCGCCGCTGGCTGGGGGCAGTTCACCGAGGCGGGCATGAGCTTCATGGACGTCACCGAGTTCACCCGCGTCGACCCCACCTGCCTGACGACGGGCTCCGCTACCGGGCTGCGGCGGCAGCTGTGCAACCGCTTCTACGTGACCGACCCCGACGAGCCGAATGCAGGCGCGCTGCTCTCGTACCAGTACGCCGTCAACTCGACGGCGGCGACGGAGGCCGTGCACAAGCAGATCTTCGACGCGTTCCAAGGGGGCCCGCGGCGCCGGGCGCAGACCATCGTCGCGAACAAGACGTTCGCCCGCTGCACCGCCAAGCGCTTCTTCACCTACCTGCTCAAGCGCGAGCCGCGGCTGGCCGGGCCGACGAGCGAGCTGGCCCTGGTGAACTCGCTGGCGGATCAGTTCATCACCAGCGGGTACCGGCTCCCGACGCTGCTCCAGCGCATCACCGCGCTGCCCGAGTACCGCTCGCTGCGCTAACGCTTGGGCCGCCCCGCCACGACGCGGGCGCGGCCTTCCATGGGCAGCGTCGCTTCCCACACATCGAAGCCGTGCGCGCGGCCCAGCTCGGCGATGTGCCGCATCCACGGGTTGTAGGGCATGGAGTTGTCCGAGCAGCAGGGCACCACCGCGAAGGGAATGCCGTGTGTGGCGGCGTAGTCGACGATGACGCGCGTGGCGCCGTCCGGGTGCAGGCCCACGATGACGTCGCAGGCGCAGGGCTCGTCCAGGTGGAGCTCCCGCTCCGCGTAGGTGACCGGCAGGTGTTTGACCCGTCGATCGAACGTGACGCAGGACAGCCCCCGCGCGGTCAGCACTTCGTTGAGCTTGCCTTGCCCACCGGCGACGTCGAAGACGGCCTTCACCCCGGGGAACGAGGCTTCGATGAAGTCGGCGAAGAGGGTGAAGCGGCGCTTGTCGGCCATGGGCGGTCAGTCCACTGAGACGAGGCGGACCTTCTTGTACACGCGGCGGTCCAGCGGCAACCGGGGATCGATGGTGCCCACCACCTCGTCGAATTCGAAGGAGAAGGACGGCACCGGCGGGCTGATGCTGATGACGAGTTCGAAGCTCCACACGCTGGTCAGCTTGCGGTCGGCACCCAGCGCGTCTTCGGGTGGCGGGGGCAGGTCCGTCGCCGCCCGGCGAATGTCCGCGACGGCTTCTTTGTCGACGGTGGGGTCGTTCGAAGGTTCGACGACGTCGGCGGACAACAGCGCCCCTCGCTCGTCTTGGACGACCCGCACCAGCGCCTTGCGGGTGGCCTTGAACTGTTCCCGCGTCTGCCGCGCCATTTCCCGGCGCGCGTTGAGGTCGATGCCCGGGAGCCCGCCCACGTTGTCCAGCGGCATCGGCCGCCGTCCGTCACCGCGGCCGTCGTCGGCGAGCGGCGCGCCGGTGCCGCCGAACTGCTCGGCGCGCTTCTGCCACGCGTCGCCGAAGAACTTGAGGTTCTGCCCGGCCTGCTCGGCCCACGTCTTGAGGCTGCCCTGCGCCACCACGCGGTCCGCGTCCCAGCGCTTCATGAGCACCTTGCCCAGCTGCGCGTAATACGAGTGGACGAGGCCTCGCTCCACCTTGCCGCGGCCGAGCGTCGAGCGGGTCAGCTCGGCGATCAGCGCTTGGGGTGACGGCGAGCTCAGGCCGCGATCCGCGCTGACGACGCCGGCGTCGGTCCACTCGTCGGGCGTGAGCCGGGGCAGCAGGCGGCTGGGGCCCGCGCGGCCGGGCAGCACGAGGCCGCTGGTGGGCTGCGAGTAGATCGGAAGAGCACACG
>JALHOS010000382.1 GCA_022842905.1 Myxococcaceae bacterium
GCCCCACGCGCGGCCGAGCCGCACGCGGAACAGCCACACGGAAAGGCGGCTGAAGCGCCGGCGCCGGCACCGACACCAGCGGCGGAGCCTCCAGGGCCCGAATCGGGCGCGAAGGAGTCACTGAAGTCGCGCGTCTCTCCGGTGCTGTCGAAGGGCGCGCTCTGCGGCGAGCTGACGAAGGCCGGAAAGGATCTCCAAGCGAGCCGGAAGAAGCTCGACGACGATCGCAAGGCCCTCGACGCCGAGCGGACCAAGCTCGAGAAGCTCGCCGCCGAGATCGCCGAGACGCGCGTGAGTCTCCGCGCGGAGACGGAGCGGCTGGAGGCGCTGCTCGCCCGTCGCTCGGAGCTCGGCCCCGAAGCTGGAGCGTCATCGCCGAGCCCGTCGGAGCCCAAGCCGACCGTCAAACCGGCTGCCCCCAAACCGCAGGACCTCGACGCGCTGGCCAAGACCGTGAAGGCGATGAAGCCCGAGGCCGCGGCCGCGCTCCTGCAGAAGACGGAGCCGGCCCTCGCCGCGCAGGTGCTCCGACGAATGAAGCCCGCCGACGCGGGTGCGGTCATCGACCGGCTCAAGCCAGAGCACGGCGCCGAGCTGGTGGCGATCATGGCGACGCTGCCGGGGCCTGCCACGAAGGGACTCCGACCGTGAACGGCCTCGAGGCAGCCTCCTTCGCCCACGTCGAGCAGCCCACCGTCGTCGGGGCAACGACCGCGTCGCAATCGCCCGGGGCAGCCACCGACTTGCTCGTGGGGAGCTTCACGGCGGCGCTCGCGGATGCGACCAGCCCACGCAACGCAACGCCGACGATCGATCTCGTCACGGCCGCTGTCGTCGCAGCCCCAAGCGAGCTCGACGCCCCGCCACCGCCGGGCCCGTCCACACTCCCTGCCGCCTCGCTCGCGACTCCGCCCGAGCCGTGCCTCCCGCGCGTGGCCACCCCTTCGGACGAATTGGGCCTGCTGCTGCGTCGAGACGAAGCTGCCGCCGCGCTCGAGGACCCCCTCCCGCGTCCTGATGCGGCCCGGCCTGAAGACTCCGACCTCTCTCGAGAGGACGACGCGAAAGCTCCGTCCGATCCCGCCCCCGCCGCCCTGCCCGTCGTCGTCCCCACCGCGCCCGAGGCCCTCCTCCTCGGTGCGGCGCCCCTCCCCCCGCCCACGTTGTCTATCGACACGAGCCGCGAGGACCTCAAGGGCCCGACGGACGAAGCGCTGCGCAGCGCGACCACAAGCGCCGAGCGACCGACCCGGGAAGACGCGCCGTCGATGCGGGACGACGCGCCGTCGACGCGGGCGGCCGCGCCTGAGGCCTCGGGTTCCTTCGCGGTCGAGGCCCGTCCGTCGGAGCCGCAGCCTCCGCTTCATCTCGTGCCGGGCCCATTCGACACGGCTGCGCCACCACCGCCCGCCCCCGCGCCGCTGGTCGAGCTGCCCCGCGCACACCTCGAGGATCCGTCCCTCCACGTCTTCGTCAGCGCGCACACCGCGCGGGTCACCGTGGAGACCGCGGACGCAGGGGCGTTGTCCGTCCAGCTGCGGGTCGCCGATGGCGTCGCCGACGTTCGCGCTGCGGGCCCGGCTGCCGGACTGCTCGACCTGCGCCAAGGAGAGCTCCGCGTCGCGCTGGCGCAGCAAGGTTTGTCGCTGGGCAACTTCGATCTGACCCAGTCGCGCTCCGGGCACCCGCAGGATCGACCTGAAGCGCCGCCCAGCCACCGCCCCGGCTCGCCAGCGAAGCACGGCACCGCCGGCACCACGACCCACACCGGCCGCTTGTCGATCAAGGCCTAACCCCAACCCCAAGGACCCCATGCCCACCGCCATCGACGGAATCGGAACGACAGGCAGCACGGCAGGCCCCTCGACGACGAGCCGGGCCGCGGGCTCGCGCGAGCTGGGCAAGAACGAGTTCCTCAAGCTGCTCGTGACGCAGCTGGGCAACCAGGACCCGCTCAAGCCCACGGAGAACGAAGCCTTCATCGCGCAGCTGGCTCAGTTCTCGGCGCTCGAAGCGCAGCAGGTGACGAACTCGCGGCTCGAGGCGCTGCTGATCGCCCAAGCCGCGGCGAACCAGACCGGCGTAGCCACGCTCGTCGGCAAGGACGTCACGTACAAAACGAACTCGGTGATCCTCGACGGCGGCCAGGGCGTCGTCCGCGGCAGCCTGGAGCGCCCGGCGGCGAGCGTCACCGCCCGCATCACCGACGAAGCCGGCCGCGTCGTCCGCACGCTGCAGCTGCGCGACGTGCCTTCGGGCCAGTTCGGCATCGCGTGGGACGGGCTCGACGAGCAAGGCCAGGCGCTCCCCAGCGGCACCTACAAGGTGGAGCTGACGGCGGTCGGCCAAGACGGCCAGGGCGTCGCGGTCGCAGCGCGAGCCACCGCGCGCGCGACCGGCGTGTCCTTCGCGTCCGGCGTGCCGGAGCTGATCGTCAACGGCTTCCGCGTGAAGCTGGCCGACGTGCTCGAGGTGAACCAGCCCGGCTCGAGCTCGGCGGTGAACGTGCGGCCGCCGTCGACCACCGCCCCCACTCCCGCAGCACCGACCGACAAGACCGTCCCCAAGCAGCTCGACCGCAGCGCCTGATCTCCCCCTCACCCCGAAACGTCCACGAAAGGCCACGCCCATGTCTCTCTTCACCGCGCTTCACACCGGCACCGCCGGCCTCCAGTCCAGCACCGCCGAGCTGTCCGTCGTCGGCGACAACATCGCCAACGCGAACACCATTGGCTTCAAGGCCGGACGCGCGGCGTTCCAAGACGCACTGCTGCAGCAGCTCATCGGTGCCCCGGGCGGCGGGCAGCTCGGGCTGGGCTCCCGGCTGCAGGCGATTCAACGGATCATCACGCAGGGGGCGCTGACCAACACCGGGCTCGCGACGGACCTGGCGCTCGAGGGCCCGGGCTACTTCCTGCTCGAGGGCAACCACAGCGGCATCACCTCGCGCTTCTACAGCCGCGCCGGGCAGTTCACGGTCGACAAGGACGGCTACATGGCGAACCTCGAAGGTCTGCGGGTGCAGGGCTACAGCGCGAGCCCGACGGGGGTGCTGCAAGGGACCATCGGCGACCTCCAGGTCGGGACCGCCACGTCCGCGGCGCGACCGACCGCCACGGTGACGCTCAAGGCCAACCTCAACGCGAACGCGCCGGTCGCCAGCGGGACGGCCTTCGACCCGGCGAACGCGGCGGGCACGTCGAACGGCAAGAGCAACGTGACGATCTACGACTCACTCGGGAACGCGCACAGCGTCGAGGTCTACTACCGCAAGACCGCGACCGGCTGGACGTGGCACGCCGTCACCGACGGGAGCGGCCTGACCGGCGGCACCGCGGGCACCAAGTCCGTCATCGCCACGGGGACGATGACGTTCGACACGCAGGGCCGGCTGCAGGCGGCCACGCAGGCCGCGACGCCGACCTTCAACCCGCTCAACGCCGCCAACCCCAACCCGATCACCTTCAACTTCGGCGACCCCGTCGGCACGGGCGGCACGGGCATGGCCGGCGTCACCCAGCTCGGGGCGGGCCCCGCCAGCAACGTGCCGGACGTCACCACCACCTTCACCAGCCAAGACGGCAACGCCTACGGTTCGCTGTCGGCGATTCAAATCAACAACAAGGGTGAGGTCTTCGGCACGTTCACCAACGGCACCAGCCGCACCTTGGGCCAGGTCGCGGTCGCCGACTTCGAAGCGTCGGACAAGCTCGAGAAGATCGGCGGGAACTTGCTGCTCGAGAGCTCCCTCTCCGGCCAGCCGACCGTCGGCGCGCCGGGTGAAGGCGGACGCGCGTCGGTCGCGGCGGGCGCGCTCGAGCAGTCGAACGTCGACCTCGCCAACGAGTTCGTCCGCATGATCGCGGCGCAGCGAGGCTTCCAGGCCAACTCGAAGACGATCTCCACCGCCGACCAGATGCTCGCGGAGCTGATGCAGCTGAACCGCTAAAGCGCAGGCTCAGTCGCGGTGGGCAGCCAGGCGCAGCGCCCGCTTGAGGCCGGCGAACGGCACCCGGGTGACGGCTTCGTCGACCGGCAGCCACTCGTGCTGCTGGTGTTCGGTGGACCCGTGGATCTCCGCGCCCACTGGAACGTCCACGACGAATGCGTGCTCCGTCGTGAGCTTCGGCGGCAGCGCTTCACCTTCGGCGAAGGTGTGCACGTACCCGAGCGGGCGCGGCTCGAGCAGCAGCCCCGTCTCCTCGGAGAGCTCTCGGCGCGCGGCCGCCAGCGGCGCTTCGCCCGACTCCACGCGCCCGGTCACCGGCTGCCAGAACCCGCCGCGAGCTTCGGTGCGCTGCAGCAGGAGCACCCGATCCTCGCGCCGGGCCACGACGGACACGGTGGCCGACTCACTGGCTCGTGAGCGAGCGTCGCACTCGAACACCGCGGCGAAGTGCTGCCCCACCCGCTCGCGCACGAGCGCAGCGTCGACCGGGGCGCCCAGCTCCACCTCCATCGACGTGACGCCCGCCTCCTTGATGCCGCAGGGGACGATCAACCCGAAGTGCCCAAGGTCCGGCGCCAGGTTCAGCGCGAAGCCGTGCTTCGTGTACCAACGCGACAGGTGCACCCCCAGCGCGCAGATCTTCCGAGGCCCACCCGCCCGAGACCGCTCGATCCACACGCCCGGCCACTTGTCGATCCGCGCGGCGACGAGGCCGAAGTCGGCGAGCGTGCGGATGATCACCTCCTCGAGGCCGCGCACGTAGCGCCGGACGTCCTGCTTCCCCGGAGGCAGGAACAGGATCGGGTAGCCGACCAGCTGCCCAGGCCCGTGGTACGTGACGTCGCCGCCGCGATCCGTTTCGAACACCTCGACACCTTCCGCCGCGAGCTTCGCCTTGGGCGCGATGATGTGGGTGAGCTCCGCGCCGCGACCCAGCGTCAGCACCGGGGGGTGTTCGAGGAGCAACAGCGTGTCCGGCGCCAGCTCCTGCCGCCGCGCGTCCTGCATGAGGCGCTGCACGGTCAGCCCGTCGTCGTACTCGACGCGCCCGAGCCACCAGACGTCGAGGGGACTCACGCGTAGCGCCCCGGCGGGATGCGGCTGACGAGCGCGACCACCTCGTGCGTGCTGCGCCCGCTGCGCTCGGCGTGATCGACGAGCTGGTTCAGCGCCGCGTCCGACAGCTGCACGCCCCGGTTCTCCAGCAGCGCCCGGGCCAGCGCCTCGAGGGCCGGACGATCCGGCATGGTCAAAGGCAGCAGCTGCTCCACCTTCGCCAGCACCGCGTCGGACAGACGGCCACCGACCGCCGCGCTGAGCGCCTGGGTGTCGTACACCGGCTCGTCACCGTGCTCGCCCTTGAGCACCAAGAGCGGCGTGGGCGCGTCGCCAGGGCTCGAGAACATGACCTGGCGCCGGGGGTGCTCCTCGAGCCAGCGCAGCAGCCGCAGCTCCTCATCGGGGCCCAGCGGCTGCGCCAGGTCGACCACGAGCACGTCGGCATCGGGGAGGCGCTCGAAGGGACGTGTGACGGGCCGCCCCAGCGCTTCGACCAGCGCCGACTTGCCGCTGCCGCTGGGGCCGACGACGAGGCCGACCTTGGGCCTGCGGCGCTCCCAGCGCTCCCGGGCCTGCCGCTGGGCTGGCAGCTCGTGGAGGCGCTTGGGCTCGAGCGCGGGCCGGTGTCGCTCGGCCGCCTTCGGAAGGACGGGCTCGGCCGAGCCCCCATGCAGCACCGCGCTCACCGCGACGCAGCTGCGGCAAATGAACGCGCCGGCGGGGCCCGCCACGAGGTCGCCGACCTCCTGCTTGGGCTTGCAGCAGAAGCTGCACCACGCCTCGAGCGCCGGATCCGCCCGCTGCGGTCCTCGCTCGACGGCAGCCAGCGCCGCCCCGCCGGGCACCCCGGAGCTGCCGTCCAACAGCTCATCGCCAAACCCGTCGCTCACCGGGCCCCTCGCCGCCTCGAGCCGCGCCACGTTGCGCGCCATTTGCTGCGCGCGACCGTCGAGCTGACGTTCGCGGTAGTACTGCTCGGCTTCCTTGAGCAAGCGGATCGCCTCGGAGAGGTCCTGCCGGGCTTCGGCCGCCTGCGCCTGGGTGAGCAGATCGCGGATCGTCGACGTCATACGGCTTTGGCCTCTTAGCGCCTCCCTCCGCCGCGTGTACTGTCCGCGCGCGGAGCGTCAGTGCCGCCGGCGCTTGACCGTCGCAGCGCGTCATCATGGAGACCATGGGCTTTCAGGGGCTGATGAGCGGCCTTCCGCGGACGTACTGGCTCCTGTGGGCCGGCCTCCTCGTCAACCGCGTCGGCACCATGGTCGTGCCCATGCTGACGGCGTACCTCACCAAGGTCCGCGGCCTGTCCCTCGCCCAAGCAGGCACGACGGTGGCCGCGTTCGGCGGCGGCGCGCTCTTCGGCAACCTCGTCGGCGGGAGCCTGGCGGACGCGTACGGCCGGCGAGGCACCATGCTGCTGTCGCTGACCTGCGGCGCGGTGGCCATGCTCGGCCTCGGTCACGCCGAGGCGCCGTTGGCGTTGATCGGCTGGGCGTTCACGCTGGGGCTCTTCGGGGAGATGTTCCGGCCGGCGGCGCAGGCGGTGGTGGCCGACGTGGTGCCGCCGGAGCTGCGCATGAAGGCCTTCACGCTGCAGTACTGGGCAGTGAACTTGGGCTTCGCGATCGCCGCGCTGGTGGGCGGGGCGCTGGCGACGGATCACTTCGACTGGCTGTTCTGGGGCGACGCGGGGACGACGTTGCTCTTCGCGGGCCTGGTGGCGGTGGCGCTCCCGGAAACCAGACCTACTTCTCGACCCGCCGAACAGTCCCAGGGCTCCGTCCTGACGCCCTTCGCGGACCGGGCCTTCATGCCCATGCTGGTGCTCTGCTTCCTCTGCGCGCTCGTGGTCATGCAGTGCCAGGTCGCCATGCAGGCGGACATGCTCGCCAAGGGCCTCGACACGGCGCAGTACGGGAAGGCCATGGCGCTCAACGGCGTGCTGATCGTCTGCTTTCAGCCGCTCATGTCGAAGCTGGTGGAGGGCCGCGATCGCCAGCGCGTGCTCGCGGCCGCGGCGCTGCTGACGGGGCTGGGCCTGGGTTCGCTCGCCTTCGCCCACAGCCTGTACGCGGTGATGGGGACGGTGGCGATCTGGACCGTGGGGGAGATGCTCATGGCCCCGGTGAACGCCGCCGTCGTCGCTGACGCCGCTCCGTCACACCTGCGCGGTCGCTACCAAGCGGCGCTCTCGCTGTGCTGGGCGCTGGCCTTCTCGGCGGCGCCGGTGGTTGGCACGCGCGTGGCTGAGGCCGCCGGCTTCGGCTGGCTCTGGGCGGGGTGCGCGGCGGTGGGCGTGCTCACCGCGCTGGGCTACTGGCTGCGGGCGGGGCGCGGTGCGGCAACGCAGGCCGCGTCCGAGGAGAGCCTCGTCGAGCCGGCGAGCTCCTGAGAGGCGGCGTGCGCGCGGCGGCATTTCGGTAAGGTCGCCGCCCATGTCGCCGTTCGCCCTCGCCGCCCTGCTCTGCCTGTCCCAAGCCGAAGAGGCCCCACCGCCCGCGGCCGAAGCGCCGCCCAGCGCGCCCGCTGACGCCGAG
>JALHOS010000383.1 GCA_022842905.1 Myxococcaceae bacterium
CCGCCGCGAGACGTGGGAGCCGCGCTCGAGCGCTTCGCCAACCGCGCCAGCGCCACCGCCGAAGAGCGCGCCCTGCTGCGCGCCGCGCGGCAGGCCCTCTCGACCAGCGCGGCCTGAAGCCGCCCACCACACGCAGGCTGGACACCAACGACGAACCGAGCGAAAGACCGGCCATGTCCAACAGCATCGAAGCGCAGCTCGCCGAACTCCGGTCGGAGGTTGCCGCACTCCGCGGCGAGGCCCGGCGGCGTCGCCGGCAGGCCTGGCTGGCATTGGCGGTGGCGCTCGGCGCGGCGTCGGCATGGGCGCAGCTCGTCACGTTCCAGCAAGACGGCCCGGCCCGCGCCGCGGAGGTCAACGGCAACTTCACCCAGCTCCAGACCTGGCTCGAGCAGAAGGTCGGCAGCGTGTCGAATGCGGGTGTGGTCGCCAGCTCAGTGCGCTCGACGACGCTGACGAACACGGGGCTGCTGACGACGAACTCGCTGAGCGTCACCGCCGGGCTGCCGCTGACGGTGGAGCCCCAAGTCGAGGTCGCCGTCGCCAACGCCGAGGCCGAGGAGATCGCCACGCTGGGCGCCGCCAACGGCCGGCGCATGTGCTTCCTCGTCGGGTACGACCTGCACGACACCATGGCCAACGAGTCGCAGGGCTGGTGCTACGTCGAGGTCGCCTCAGGCAACTGGCAGCTGCGCGTCGACGTGACTCAGGGCGATGGCGACCCCGACATCCTCTGCCGAGCGCGGTGCCTGAGCTGGTAGCGCTCAACGCGGGGTTACGTCGTGCCCCGCGCCGCCTTCGTCACCGCTTCCTCGTGCTGGGCGATGTACGCGTCGACCTGCGCGTCCTCGAGGCCCAGGTCCCGGAGCACCCCAGGGTAGATGCCCTTGAACGCAGGCGACCCTTCGGTCCCGCGCAGGCGGTACGACACCTTCAGCACGGCGGCGCCGAACAGCTTCTCGTCGAGCGTCTTCTCCTTGGCCATGACCCTCACTCTTCTTCGTCGTCGTGCATCATCGCGGCGGACTTCTTGGGCATGGGCGACAGCTTCTCGGGCAGCACCGCGAGCCTCCGCCAGTGCGCTTCGCCTTCGGCGCGTACGCTGACGCCAGGCTTGCCTTTGCCCAGCTGGAGCATGCGGGCGCGGTCGTCCGGCGACAGCATGAGCACCGCGTACGGTCGGCCCAGCCGCGCCGACTTCTCGAACAGCTCGAGCCCGCGGGCGGTGACTTCAGGATCCTCGGTGACGGTCAGCGTCGCTTCGTCGGGGCCGCGGGCCTGCTGGTGGGCGCCCCCTTGCTTGGGCGCTGCGTCGACGCGCTTGTCCTTCGCCTCGCGACCGTCCTTCGGTGGAGTCTTCTGGTTGGGAGCCTGCTGCTGGCTCTGCGCCTGGCCCTTCCCTGCCCTGCCGGGCGCGGAGGCCTTCGGACCGGCGGTCGGCGTCGGCGACTTGCCGTCGGCCGGCGCGTCTTTCACCGGCGCGGGCGGAGGTCCATCACGGCGCTCGGGCCGCGGCTCGGGGAACGCGTTCACGCCGAGCGTCACCCAACGCTTCTCGGTGTTGGGCCGGTTGACGATCTTGTTGGTGATGAACTGCAGGCAGTCGACCAGGTAGCTGCGCTTGCCCGGGGTGATGCCTGGCAGCTCGCCCTGGAAGTGCACGGCCACGCCGATTCCGCCGTCGGGCATGTCCTTGAAGTCCAGCGTCGCCGGGTACTCCATGAGCTTGAGCACGTCGGACAGCAGGCCTTCGACCCGCACTCGCTTGTCTGCGCCGCCGCTCGGCTGGCTCGCCGCTTCGCTCATGACGTGGCTCCCGCGCTCTTGACCGGCGGCCCGGCCTGCCCGGTGCGCGCCAGGTACTTCTTGAGGAGGAACTGCTGGACGATGGACAGCAGGTTGTTGGTGAAGATGTAGAGCGCCAGCCCCGCGGGGTAGTTCATCATCATCGCGGTGAAGAAGACGGGCATCACCCAGGTCATCAAGAACGCCTGGCTCTGGTCCATCATCTGCGGCTGGAGCCGCTGGGTGATGATCATCGTGACGCCGAGCGCCAGCGGCAGAATGTACGTGGGGTCCTTCGCGGTCAGGTCCGTCCAGACGGGGCCCCAGAACGGCTCGCCGTACAGCTCGTAGCTGGTGCGCAGGGTGGTGAAGAGGGCGATCCAGATCGGCATCTGCAGCAGCAGCGGCAGGCACCCACCGAGCGGGTTCACCTTCGCTTCCTGGTACAGCTTCATCATCTCCACGTTCTGCCGTTCACGATCCTCCGGGTACTTCTTCTTGAGCTCCTCCATCTTCGGCTGGAGCTTCTTCATCTGCTCAGCCGACACCATCGCCCGGTGCGTCAGCGGCAGCAGCGCGAGCTTCACCATGACCGTCAGCAGGATGATGGCCAGGCCCCAGTTCCCCGAGAAGCCGTGGAAGAAGCGCAGGAAGAAGAGCAGCCCCTTGCAGATGAACGCCCACATGCCGAAGTCCACCGTGCGCTCGAGCCCGGGCTGAAACGCAGCGCCGAGCTGACCTTCGTGACCCTGCGCCGCGCCCTTGTCGAGCTGCACCAGCAGGTCGAGGTCCTTCGGGCCCAAGAACGCCAGGTAACGCTGCGTCTTCTTCTCACCGGCGCCGAGCGACACGGGCATGGCCAGCGAGGCAGTGCGCAGCGCCGACGTGGCGTGCAAGGCGCAGCTCCCCGTCACCGCGCCGTCCCGCGGCCAGAGCGCGGTCAGGAAGTACTGCTGGTCGATGCCGACGAAGTGAATCGTCCCCGACACCTTCTTCTCGGGCTCGCTGTCGTCCGGAGGCTTGCGCTCGATGTCGTCGCCGGAGCGGCAGACCACCGTCGACTCGTTGCCGATGCCGCCGAACAGGCTGGCCTTCTGCTCGCTGCCCGGAGCGATACCGCGCGCGGCGTGCACCATGAGCTCACCCGAGGCAGGCGCTCCGCTCACGTTCTCGAGCGTCACGTCGACGGCGAAGACGTAGCGGGCCGGCGCCGTGTCGTCCGCCCCGAAGGACAACGTCTTCGTCACCTTCCAGGGCCCCTGCGTGCCGGTGAAGACGACCTTGCCCGGCGCCTCTTCGGTCACCGCGTAGACCAGCCGCGCGTCCACCGGCTGCGACCCGCCGACGGACACGCCCAGCTGCGGCAGGCCGAAGTCCGCCGGCTCGGCCAGGTCGATCGCCTTGGGCGGCTCGAACTTCTTGCCGAACAGCTTCTGCCAGCCTTGCGCGATCGACAGGTCTTCAGTGTTCCGCTCGCGCGTGCCGGTGAGCACCGCGTCCACCAGGCCCGCGCCCTGGGTGCTCGCGGCGAGCTTCATCGACGGACGGGGCAGTTGCAGCGTGCGCGCCGTCGGGGCCGGGACCGCGGGGGCACCAGCGACCTCGGTGCCGCCGTCTTCGCTCGGGGCCGCGGCGACCGTCGGCGGACTCTGCGGCGTCCCGGGAACGTCCTGCCCCGCGACGCCCGCGTCGGCCGTGAGCGCGGCGGCTTCGAGCTGCGCGTCCAGCTTCGGCTTCACGACAAGCTGCGTGTAGAAGAATGAGACGCCCACACAGAGCGCGACGGCGAGCAACACACGGCGTTGCTGATCCATTCGAGGACGTCCTTCAGGCTTGTCGGGGTGGCACGGGATCGAGCCCGGAGCCCCCGTACGGGTGACAGCGCGCGAGGCGCCGGAGCGCCAGCCAGCTGCCCTTCAGCGGACCGTGCACCTCGAGCGCCCCCATGGCGTAGACGGAGCACGACGGATGAAAGCGACACATCGGCGGTAGCAGCGGAGAGATGAGCCGCTTGTACAGCGTGAGCGGGACCAGCAGGACCTTCACCACCAGCGCGCTCAACAAGCTCACGGGAACCTCCGCTTGAGCTCCGCGTCCAGCCGCTCGACGGACCGGGTCAGCGCCGCGAAGGACGCCCCGTTGGCCGACGGCTTCGCGACGAGCACCACCTCGAGCCCCGCACGCCACCTGGCCCGGCGCTCGCGCACCAGCTCACGCAGCCGCCGCCGCACGAGGTTGCGCTCGACGGCGTTCCCTACCTTGCTGGACACGGTGAAGCCGACCCGAGCGGGGCCGACGGACGGACCTGGCGAGAGCACCATGGCCGTCACCAGCTCACTGGACAGCTTGGCGCCACGGTCTTGCACCTTGAGAAAGTCACGGCGCCGACGCAGCCGTGCGGCCTTGGGCAGGCCGGTCACTTGTCGTACGCGCGAACCACCAGGCGCTTGCGGCCCTTGGCCCGGCGACGGCGCAGCACTTCCTGGCCCGCCTTGGTGGCGTTGCGCTTGCGGAACCCGTGCGCACGGTTTCGCTTCACTTTGGACGGCTGATACGTGGGGACTCGCTTGGCCACGGCGTGGCTCCTTCTCGTGAGTGCTGCTGTCGTCGCTGTGCGTTCGAGGTGGCGGACCTTGGGGAGTGCAGCGGGCCGCCGTCGAAAGCGTGAGCGCGCGGCCTTTATTCCCTGTCAAACCCCGCCGTCAACCCAATGATCAGCCGTGGTACACGCGGCTGCGCACGATTCGCCCACCTTCGACGTCGAAGCTCTCCGAGACGGGCATGGGCGCTTCGTTGGGCGCGTGGCGCCAATACTCCAGCACCACCCGATCGCCCTGGGCCGTCACCGCGAAGCCTTCGTAGCGCAGGCCGGGCAGCCGCTTCATGGCGTCCGCCCACCAGCCGTGCAGCGCCGCCTTGCCCACGAGCTTCCCGCCCGTCTCCGGCCGCTGGACGCGCAGCTTGGGAGAGGTGTGGGTGCAGTCGTCGGCGTAGAGGGCCACGAGCGCGTCGACGTCGTGGCGGTTGAAGGCGTCGAGCCAGGCGTGGCCGAGCTGTTCGGGGGTCATGTCCAGTCCTCCAGCGCTCAAATTCCCAGGCAGACGGCCACCACTCGCGTCCCCGAGCAGCATTCGCTGTCCGAGCCCGCCAACATGCCGCCTTCCTTGCAGTAGCAGAAGTTCGGGCCCGACGACGCGAAGGGCGGCCGCGTGCACTGGTAGGTCGGCATGCGGCACTCCGCGACCGCCGAGCAGGCGTCCCAGCAGGTGCCCACCTGCCCGCCAGCGCGCCCGCCGCCAGTCACCGTGCCCGAGTAGCAGACGCCGTCGGGGCCGCAGGGCGCCTGGCCGTCGGTGCGGCAGGTGCCGTGGCAATAGCCTCCGTTGCCCGCGACGCGCCAGCACACGCCGGTCTCACACGCCTGGTTGTTGGCACACGGCGCGCCGTACTTGCCCAGGCCCTTGTCCTTGCGCTCGCACAGCTTGCTCCACGGATTGCAGCCGTAGTTGGCGACGGTGCCTCGGCCGCAGTCGGCGTCGCTGCGGCACAAGGGCACGCAGGCCGTCGGCGAGTCGACGTCGTAGTCCGTGTCTCCGCAGGCGTACCCGGGCCGGCAGTTCGCCGAGCTGCCAAAGCAGCGCTTGCGGCAGGACCGCCCAAACTCGTCGCTGATGCAGGTGGTGTCCGTGGGGCACCCGGTGGAGCCGCCGTCGGGCAACGCGGTGCACCCACCCTCGGGACCCAGACACATGCCTTGTGGAAACCCGCTGGGCACCTCGGTCAGGCAGCGGCCCGAGGCACACTGCGCGTTCACGCCGCAGCTCGCGCCGATCGCCAGGTTCGTACACCCCACCGCCGTGCTGCACGTCGTGTCCGCGCAGTCGATGGCGCCGTTGCAGTTGTCGTCCACGTTGTTGCCGCAGACCTCGGGCGTGCCGCCGGCGCAGTCGGAATCGAGGCAGTCCGCCTGCCCGTCGCCGTCGTTGTCCTGGGTGTCTCCGCAGGCCGTCTCCCGCTTGGCGCCGCCCGCCGCGCAGACGCAGCCGGTGCCGCAGGACTGGTTGAGGCACGCCGAGTCCTCACAGTCTCGGAAGCCGTTGTTGTCGTTGTCGAGGTTGTCCGCGCAGCTCGTCGTCTCGGGGGCGCCGTTGCCGCAGAAGTTCGCCGCGCCGCTGCAGTCCAAGGTGTCGGCGCAGTCGCGCAGGCCGTCGCCGTCGTTGTCGGTGCGGTCGGTGCAGCTCGTCTCGCGCCGCCGGCCACCGCCGCAGGTGCAGCCGGCGCCGCAGCTGGTCCCGTTGCAGTCTTCGGGGTCGAAGCAGTCGGTGCCCGCGCCGCCGTCGGCGCTCAGGTCGCCGTCGTTGTTGACGCCGTCCATGCAGTTCGTCTCGACCTTGCGCAGCATCAGGCACGAGCAGCCGGTCCCGCAGCTCTGGTTGACGCAGTCGGCGTCGGCGCAGTCGGCGTTCCCGTCGCCGTCGTTGTCTCGGGAGTCCGTGCAGGACGTCTCGACCTTGAGCCCGGACCGGCAGGTGCAGCCGCCGTCCGCGCTGCAGGACTGCATGTCGCAGTCGGTGTCCTGGCAGTCGGTGCGCGTGTCGTTGTCGTTGTCGGTGCCGTCGGCGCAGAGCCCTTCGCCGCGCTGGCCGTTGCGGCAGGCACAGCCGGTCCCGCAGGTCCGCCCTTCACACTGCGAGTCCAGGCAGTCGGCGCGCGTGTCGCCGTCGTTGTCCATCATGTCGCCGCAGTCGACCTCACCTTTGACGCCGCCGTCGGTGCACGCGCAGCCCAGGCCGCAGCTCTGGTTGAGGCAGGTGGTGTCGGCGCAGTCGATGCGGCCGTTGTTGTCGTTGTCGACGGTGTCTCCGCAGGCGCTGGGGGCTTCGGCACCGCCGTCGCCGCAGTGAGGCCGGGTGCGACAGTCGAGCTCTTGGCAATCGACCTTTCCGTCGCCGTTGTCGTCGCGGCCGTTGTCGCAGATCTCCAGGCGCACGCAGCCAGGGTCCGCGAAGCAGCCTGGATCCGCGCAGTCGACGAGGGTGTTGCGGTCGTCGTCCAGGCCGTTCCCGCACTGCTCGAAGACCGCCAGGCAATCGACGTGGTCGAAGCAGGTGGGATCGGAGCAGTCGAGCTTGCCGTTCTCGTCGTCGTCGAATCCGTTGGAGCAGTTCTCCCGCTTGACCGGCTTGGTGGGCGGCGAGCAGGCAGCGACCGCGAGAGCGAGCAGGAGGACCCAACGCATGAGAGGGCGGCCGTATACGTCAAGGGGCCACGCCAGCGCGAGGGGTGCCGGCGGAGGGGGCTTCAGGCGACGCGATTCCAGTTTTCCGTGAGGCCCGGGCTCGGGAGCCGGCTCAGCTTTCCGAGGAGGCGTGCAGTGGGTGCCTCCAAGCCGTCGGACGCAGGAGCGCACGCTTGGGCACATCGGATGCAGAAGGGGCCGCCATGCGCTTCGTGCTGGTGGTGTTGTTGGGCCTCGTCGCTGGGTGCTTCGCCCCGGTCGACGAGCCGAAGGACGGTGGTGGTGGAGGCATCGGTGGAGGCGTCGCCGGCACTGGCGGCACCGGCGGCACCGGCGGCACTGGCGGCACTGGCGGCACTGGCGGCACTGGCGGCACTGGCGGCACTGGCGGCACTGGCGGCACTGGCGGCACTGGCGGCACTGGCGGCAC
>JALHOS010000384.1 GCA_022842905.1 Myxococcaceae bacterium
CGGCGACTTCCGCACCGGGAACGTCCTGGTCACCCCCGACGGCCTGGCGGCGGTGCTCGACTGGGAGTTCGCCCACTTCGGTTCGCCGTACGAAGACCTCGGCTGGCTGTCGGTGCGCGACTGGCGCTTCGGGCAGCGGCTCCCCGTCGGAGGGTTCGCCACGCGGGCCGTCTTCGAGGACGCGTACCAACGACACTCGGGGCGCACGGTCGATCGCCGGCACCTCCACTGGTGGGAAGTGTTCGGCAACGTGCGCTGGGCAGTGGGCAGCCTGTTCCAGGGCGAGCGCTATCTGCGAGGAGAGAAGGACCTCGAGCTCATCGCGATCGCCAAGCGGTCCACCGAAATGGAATTCGAAGCCCTGCGCCTCATCACCCGCGGCGCGCTGGACGAGTGAGGAGCGCTCCGTTGCACGACCGACCCGACCACCCCACCCTCCTCGACGCCGTCGCCGAGTTCCTACTCACGCACGTCTCGCCCGCGCTCGAGGCCGACAAGGCGCTTCAGTTCCGAGTGTTGATCGCCGCGAACGTGGCGCAGGTGACGGCGCGAGAGTTCGAGTCCTTCGACGCGCGGCTGGCGGTCGAAGCCCGGGGCCTGCGCGCGCTGCTCCCGACCCACGCGGCGCTGCCGACGCTCGAGAAGGGCTCGCAGGTCGAGCGCCAGGCCGCGCTGCGCACGCTGAACGACGCGCTGGCCAGCGGGCTCGCAGCGGGAGCGGTGCCTCTCGACACGCCCGGCCTCCGCGAGCACCTCCTTCAAGTGGCGAAGGCGACGTTGGCGGTCACCAACCCGCGGTTCGACACGACGCTGTGACGACGGAGGAGCGGCCACCCATGGACTTCCTGCTGACCGACGAGCTGAGCGCCCTGCGCGCGCGGGTGCGCCGCTTCGTGGACGAGAAGGTGATCCCCGTCGAGAAGTCAGTGCTGGCCGAAGCCGCCCAGGGGCCTTCGCCGACGCTCGGGCGCCTCCAGAGTGAAGCGCGCGCGGAGGGCCTGTGGGTGCCGCACCTGCCGAAGGCGCTCGGAGGCCTGGCGCTGGGGCCCATGGGCATGTGCGCGCTGTTCCGCGAAATGGGCCGGACGCCGGTGGGCGCGCGGGCGTTCAACTGCGACGCGCCGGACCAGGGGAACATGGATCTGCTGGTCGCCGCCGGGACGCAGGCGCAGCAAGCGCGCTTCCTGGTGCCGCTGGTGAACGGCGCAGTGACGAGCGCGTTCTGCATGACGGAGCCGGCGCCGGGCGCGGGGGCGGATCCTTCGAACCTCCGCACCCAGGCCACGCGGGCGGACGGGGGTTTTCGGCTTTCGGGGCGCAAGTGGTACTCGACGGGCGCGCGCGACGCGGCGTTCTTGATCGTCATGGCGCGCACCAGCGACGACCCCAAGCGCGGCGCCAGCATGTTCCTGGTCGACCGCCGAGCCGAGGGCGTGCGCTACGTGCGCGACGTACCGGTGATGAGCCCGCCGGTCTTGCACCACGTCGAAGGAGAGCTCGAGTTTCACGACGTCTTCGTGCCCGACGAGCAGCTGCTGGGCGCGGTGGGCGACGGGTTCATGCTGGCGCAGAAGCGCCTCGTGCCCGCGCGCCTCACCCACTGCATGCGCTGGTTGGGCCTCGCCACCCGCACGCTCGAGCTGTGCAAGCCGTACATCGGCACGCGCACCAGCTTCGGCAAGCTGCTGGCCCAACACCAAGCCATTGGCCGGATGATCGCCAACGCCGCCACCGACATTCACGCGGGCAACGTGATGACGCTGCACTGCGCGTGGCTGCTCGAGCAGGGCAAGGACAAGGAAGCGCGGGCCTACTCGTCGATGGCGAAGACCCACATCGCTCGGCTCTTGTGCCAGACGCTGGACGACGCGATCCAAATGCACGGCGGCCTGGGCTACAGCGACGACGTGCCGTTTCAGGGCTGGTACCGCATGGCCCGCGCCGCCCGCATCGCCGACGGCCCAGACGAGGTCCACGAGATGGTCATCGCCCGGGAGTACCTGCTCGGTCGCCTCGACGTGCTCGTCTGAAGGTCCGCGCAGGCCCCGTTCAGGGAAAGCGCGGCTTGCCCAAGAAGCCGGTGAGGCGGCCCATGCGCCACGCCGGGTCCTTGGGATCTGGCCCCACCATGGACAGCGCGCTGCCGATGAGCCCCAAGCGCTTCTGGAATTCGGGGTCCGGCTTGAAGCGGACCTCGAGGTTGGGCTCGCTGTACTCGACGCGCTTGGCCAGCTTGATGCCGCCCGTGACGTCGAGCTCGATGTCCGGCGACTTGGACTTGAGCGAGTCCACCGTGCCCTGGCCCTTGTCGAACTTCACCTTGCCGTCGATGTCGCCGAGCACGATCTTCGGCAGGTCGAGCGGCGTCGGCTCTGGCCCGAACTGCGGCAGGGCGACGTTCAGCGTGCCGCCGTTGATCGTCAGGCCCTTCGTGTCGAGCGACAACGAGCCGTTCGCCTGCCCCAGATCCGGCTCCTTCGGGCCGTTGCCCACGGCGGCCATGGGGATCGACAGGTCGACGTGCGCCTCCACGGTGCCGGCCAGATCCACGCCGGTGAAGCCCTTCACGTTCCCCTTGGTGAGATCCAAGTCCTCCGCGTCGACCCGGGCGCGGATCGACGTGAGCCCGGACACGCGCACGTTCCCGGTGCCGCCGAGCAGCTTCATCGACACGCCGACGCCCGGAGGGAACAGCGTGGGCCCCACGGAGATGCGATCGATCTTCAGCGGCTCCGCCGGGGTGTCGCCTTCGGTCCGCTTGCGCAGCTCGACGTCGGTGGCGCGCAGCGCGAAGAAGCCGGGTCCCAGCCCCCCGAAGCGCAGCGAATAGCCGGCCTTCTCCGCTTCCAGCCGCGCGCGCAGGCGCAGCGCTTCATACGGGAACGTGAGGAACACGCCGGCGACGAGCGCGAGCATGAAGAAGAGGGGGTAGCCGACGACTTTCGGCCACAGCTTGGGCTTGGCGTCCGCCATGGGTGGTCCTCAGCCTTTCAGTCGGTAGGTGGCGATGGAGATCCACGCCGTCAGGTTCTCGTTGGCCGGCCGCGGCTCGAGCCGCAGGTACTTCACCTTGACGATGCCCGGGCCCGCCTCGAGCGCGGTCACGAACTCGACGAGCCGGTCCAGCTTCACGTCGGTCAGGGTGATCTCCACGCCGCTCTCGACGATCTTCGTCCCGTCGATCGTCACGTCGGGCTTGGGGCTGATGCTGGGCAACTCCACGCCCGCGGCCTTGGCCTTCTCTTCGAGGAAGCTGATCAACTTCACGTTCGACGCCGCGAGCTGCCGCTCGACCTGCTCCTGCGCAGAGCGCTGATCGCGGTAGCCCGCCGCCAGGGTGAGCACGCTCTCCAGCGTGCCCGTCTTCTTCTCGATCGTCCGCCGCAGCGAGTCCGCCTTCTGGCCGAACGTGAAGAGCACCATGAAGACGATGAAGCCCACCGCCGCCAGGCCGCCAGCGGTCACCAGCCGGCGCTCGCGCACCGACAACGTCGAGAAGCTGTTCTGCAGCGCTGCCGTGAAGTCAGCCATGGCTCACCCTTCCCCTGCCGCGGCGTCGTCCGGGCACTCGACCTGAATGTCCAAGCGGAAGCTCACCTTCGAGCCGTCCTTCGACTTCTCGAGCTTTCCTTCTTTGATCTCCTTGAAGCACTTGTACGTCTTGAGCGCCGCCATGAGGTCTTCCATGGTCTTGGACGCTTCGGCTTCACACTTGAGGCTGATGCGATCGAGATCGACGACCACCTGCTCGAGCTTCACGCTCATGTCGTGGGGGATCCGCGTCGTCACCTCGGCCAGCAGCGTCGCCGCGCTGCGCTTGGGGATCCCCGCGGTCGGGCTCTCCTTGCCCGTCATCATGTTCTCGGCGCGCAGGTAATCACGCTCACACTTGCCCAGCACGCGCTGCGTCGTCTCGCAGAGCATGGCGTCGAGCTGCTTCTCGCGCTTCTCCAGCACAGCGTTGCGCACGATGCTGCTGGCAATGAGTAACACCAACAAGATGACGCCGAGCGCTACGAGCTGGCCGATGCGTTCCTTGACGAAGTCGAAGTCGCTCTTGAAGGCGAGCTCGCCGCGCCGCAGGTTGAAGCGCGCGACCTTGGCGCCGCTCGCGCTTCCACGCAGGCTCAGCGCCCACGCCTGCGCCGCCGAAACGCCCAGCCCCTGCGCGACGTCCCGGAGCTCGGGCGCCAGCGGCAGCAGCTCCACCGGCACACCCAGGTCAGCGGCGAGCTGTTCGGCGATCCCCGGGAGCTTCGCGGTGCCGCCGCACAGGTACAGCTTACCCACCGGCCGGTGCGTCTTCGCCGTGTACGCCTTGATCGTCGGTCGCAGCTCGCGCAGCACCGGCTGCAGCGCCCGGGTGATCGCCGCCGCCGCGCGCTCGGCGTCCGCGCCCACGACGTGGCTTCCCAGCGCCGCGTGCTGCTCTTTCCAGCGCTGCGCTTCGGCCAGCGAGACGTTGAACTCCTTGGCCAGCGCCTTGGTCAGCTGCTGCCCACCACCGGGGATGATGCGGGTGACGTCGACGGAGACGCCCGGCCGGCCAATCGCCAGACACACGCGCTCGTGCCCGAGGTCGACGATCCCCACCGCCGGCTCCGGTCCGTCGATGGGTGGCTGCGTCGGGAGCTGCGCGAGCACGTGCTGGTAGGCGAGCCCTGCGTGCGTGACGATCCGCGGGTCGGCCTTGGCTTCTTTGAGCTGGGCGAGCAGCGGCCCCAGCTCCCCGCGCTTGGACACGCCGACGATGAGGCTCGCGCCCTTCTCGTCCGCGTGGGTGACTTGGTAGTCGTACGCCGCGTCGGACAGCTCGTACGGCAGCTTCTCTTCGACCTCGCCCGGTAGCGTCTGCTCGACCTTCTTGGGGTCCGAGAACGGGAGCTGCACGGGGTGGGTGGCCAGCGTCAGCCCCGGGAGCGCCGTCACCACCGTGTCCGCCGGCAGCACCCCCTGGGCGGTGAGCGCCGTCAGCGCAGACGCGAGTCGCGCGCTCTTCTCGCCGTCCTCCGGCAGCGGCACCTCGACGACCTGCTTGACGACCTGCCCGCGCAGCGCGGACTCCACGACCACGGCCTTCACCGAATGGCTGCCCAGATCCAGGCCCACGACACGCGCCATCGCCTATTCCTCTCTCCAGTACACGAGCCGCCCAAGGCCTTCGTCGAGCCGAATCACCGCGGTGATCGTCTTCTGCACGTCACCCGCAGTCCCCGTCACCGACAGCCGGTACGTGGTGCTCTTGTCGCCGATGAAGCGCTGGTTTTGCAGGTTGTTCATGATGCTGGGGTTCACCGCGACGCCGGCGCTCGCCACGACGTTGACGAAGTCCGCCGCGCTCATGCCGAAGATCGCGAACATGCGCGCCGCGCGAATGCGTTTGAGCAGCGTGTCGATGAAGAGCGGGTCGAGCAGCCGAGGGTCCGGCCGCGCGGTGTCGGCGATCGAGCGGATCGCCAGCTCGAGCAGCACCGGATCGTCGGTGTTGATGTTGAGCTTCGAATTGATGTCTGGGTAGACGGTGAACTTGTCCTTGAAGGCCGCCATGAAGCGGTCATTCACCCCGTGCACCATGTACAGCTCGTCGAGCGTGTCGAAGCGCCCGTTCTTGGCCAGGTAACGCGTCTCGTACCGAGAATACGGGCCGTTCTCGTCGGAGAAGCCTTTGATGATCGGCTCGCCCGAGCCCGACAGGTTCAGCTGTGATCCCGTCTCGTCTTCGTCGATCCAGTCGCGCATGGCCAGCAGCACGTCGTTCGGCGTCACCTTGATGCGGTTGGAGTCTTCGCGCTCGAAGAGGAACTCGTACTTCTTGTCGTTGAGCGCGGCGATCAGCTGATTCACCGCGACCGCCGCCGACAGCGCCGGCGCGTCGAGCTTCGCGAGGTTGATGCGCTCTTCTTCGTCGGTGATCTTCGTGTCGAAGCAGCCTTCGAAGCCGCCGAACTTGCGGCCCTTCTGCGACGCCGCGAGCTCCGGGTTCTCGGCGTCGAAGTCGAACTTCGTGTCTCGTTTGATCGGCGCCAGGCCGCCCTTCTTGTCCGGCACCTCTTCGGGGACCATGGCCGCCAGCATGTGACAGTCCACCTTGGCCATGCGCCAGAGCTGCAGGCTCATGCTCGACGGCGCGCCGCCGGGCGCACCTCCGCCGGCCCCGCCCAAGGCCGCCAGCGCGTTGCCCGCCCCGCCGGCCATCATTCCGGGGAGCGCCGCGGCGAGCGCCGGGTTCTGGAGCAGCGCGGCCGCCCCGCCGCCCCCGCCGAGCAGCTGCTGGAGCATGCCGCCCAAGTTGGGGATCTGGATCGCGTCCATCTGCTTCTGGAAGCGCAGGAGCAGCCGCGACAGCCCGATGCCGCTCTGCGCCAGGAAGTACGCCCGCACCTCGTCACGCGCGTTGGCGGCCAGCTTCAGCTCGACGATCGAGTTGTAGCGGACCTCGTTGGCCACCATGGCCAACACCGCCAGGCCGACCAACACCAGCAACATGGCCACGCCGCGGCGCCGAGTCCTCATTGAAACCTCGGGAACTCGGTGTTGAGCATGATGCGGGTCTGCGTGCTGTATTTGACTTCTTTGCCGGCCTCGTCAGTCGCGTACAGCGTGATGCGGACGCGCGTGGGGAGCACCGACTTGCGCTCACTGCGCCGCGTGTCCCACTCGTTCTCCCAGGCCTTCTTCTCGCTGTTCCAGAACTCGAACTCGATCTTCTTCGCGTTCTCGAAGAGCACGTCTTCGGTGCCCCCCCGCTCCATGCGCTCTTCGATGATCGCCTTCTCGCGGCGCACCAGATCCTGCCGGCCCTTGGCCTTGCGATCCGGCGACGTCTTCACCGAGTACTCGACCACCATCTGATCCGACTCCTTGGCGTCGGCGTACAGGCGCTGGTGGGCGAGGCTGGTGAAGAGCAGCTTGTCGCGCGCCCCCACGAAGTTGGTCGGCCGGTCGAAGGCGTCGCGGTAGCGCTTGGGGTCGTAGCGATCGCTCACGTACGCCGCGCCGATCTCCCGCGTCATGCGCGACATGGCCGCGCGGAGCATGCGGTAGCGCTCCGACTGCGATTCGATCACCTCTTTGTTGACGATCGTGGAGTTGAACGTCACGCCGATCGTCAGCCCGATGAAGGCGGTGATGCTGATCGCCACCATCACCTCCATCATGGTGAAGCCGCGCCGCTGCGGGCTGGGAGCGCCGTGGCTCACTTCAGCGGCCCTCCCTGGAAGACCTGGTTTGGCACGAGGGGCCGCGGCATCTGCCCGAGGTTGAGCTGCGGCATGCCTGGAACCGCCGGCAGACCGCCGCGCACGGCCTGGTACTGCTCGGTCGTCATCGCCGGGCTGCCGTCCCGTGGGTCGATCATGCCGCCGCCATTCGGGCTGGGCTGCGGGTTGGGCACCGGCTGCCCGTTGTCGGCGCGGACGTAGCCGCCGCCGGAGCCCAGCCCCGCCGCGG
>JALHOS010000385.1 GCA_022842905.1 Myxococcaceae bacterium
GTGCTCAGCACCGCGGCGATGTCGGCCTGCGGCGCCGCCTTGGGCGCCGCGGACTTCTGCGTCATCACCCGGACCTTGAGGCTGAACGGGCCGATCGCGATCTCGTCGACCGAGCGCACTTCGCAGCCCGTCACGCGGCTGCCGTTGACGAACACGCCGCCGCCCGCGTCCTGCACCGCGACGCGACCGTTCTGGAAGAACAGGTGCGCGTGCACCGGCAGCACCGTGGCGTCGTCCAGCCGCAGGTCCGCCTCGGAGCCGACCGCGTACTGCCCCGGCACGAAGACCTCGGTCCCGACCAGCAGGCCGTCGCGCAGAATCACTACCTGGAGGACTGCTGGCTGCGCGCTCAACCCTGGACTCCTCCACACGCTGGTGCCGCTGCCGTCGTGAACGTCATGGCTTCGGGGCTCGGTGACGGCCGCTATTCGTCGTACAGCGAGCCGACGATCTCTTCGCGGAAGGTCTCTCGCTTCTTGATCATCGAGCGGACCTTCAGCTCCTTGCGATCGTACAGGTACACCGCGCCGGACTTGTTGGACTGGCCCTGAATCAGCCGGTCATCGAAGTCGATTCGCGTCGGTCCCCGCGCCGTCGGAGGCGCCGCGCTCGCGTCTGCAGGGGGCGCTTCGTCGGTCGGTCCGGGCCGGCTCGGCAGCGCGCTGGGCACGGCGGCCGGAGCAGGCTTCTTCGCCGCCGGTGGGGCCGGCCGACGTTTCGGCGCGGCGCCAGCGGCCGTCGCGATCAGCACTGGCAACAGGAAGAGCAGGGGTCTCATGCGGAAGTGGCGGGAGCCTAAGCGAACGCTGTGCCGCGTCGCAGCTCAATTTCCCGAGCGAGGACTGGAGGGGGCTGTGGCATCGAGCAGGTGGTGGGGACTGTCCTCCACGTTCGAGGGGCGCAGCCACCAGCTGTGGTAACTGCGCCGACATGACCTGGCGCAACGTGTGGGTCCTCGTGGGCGTGGCCGTCTTGGGCAGCTGCAAGAGCGGCGCGAAGCCGCCACCACCGGACGCGGGCAGTGCGCCGCAGCTCCTCTCCATTGGCCCTCGGTCGGTGTCGAACCAGACCGCCCAGCCGCTGACGGTGCTCGGCGAACGCCTGACGCCGGGCCTGAGCCTGCTGCTCGGGCCGCCCGTCGATCGCAAGCTGCCGCTCGAGGTGCTCGATGAGCGCCACGCGTACGCGCGGCTCCCCGCTGGGACTCCGCTGGGAACCCAGAGTGAGGTGCTGACCGAAGTGCGGTTGCTGGGCGGTGAAGGAACGGCGCCGCTTCGGCTGGTGAACGACACCGGGTTCCCCGACTTGGTGGCGCTCGAGGTGTCGCCGGACGGCGCTCGCGCCTTCGTGGCGTCGCAGACGGAGGACGTCGTCTACGTCGTGTCGCTGAGCGGTGGCGCGGTCAAGCAGGCTGCGGTCGACGACGGCCCCCGGGCGCTGGCCACGTGGATCGACGCGAACAAGCGGGCCTGGTTGGTGGTGGGGCATGCGTTCTCGCCCAAGCTGGTGTTGCTGGCCATGGACACGCTCGAGCGGCGGGAGGTTCCGGCGCCCTCGGGCGTCGCCAGCGTGCTCGTCTCTGCCGACGGGGTCGCCTTCGTCGCGGAGCACGAGCGCGACTCGGTGGCGGCGATCGATCTGGCGCGCGGCCAGGAGCTGTGGCGGGCACCGGTGGATCCGAACCCGAGCGCGCTCGCGCTGGGCGACGGGGTGCTGGCGGTCGGTTCGCTGCAGGCAGGCACCGTGGCGCTGCTCGGGCTCGCCGACGGCCACGTGCAGGCCGTCCACGAGCCGGGGCCGGGCACGCCGATCGTCGGCGGCGGAACGGAGAAGTTCTCGCGCTACGTCATGGGCGGCACCGCGCCCCGCGCGCAGGCGTTCTCCGCCAAGCGCAAAGCGCTCTTCGTGGCCAGCATTGGCCCCAACGTCGGGCCCAACCCCGCCAAGCACGAGGTCAGCATGAACGGTGGGGTCGCGGTGGTGGACCCGACCAAGGGTTGGGTGCGCCACCTGGGCTTCGGCGCGGGCGTCACGCAGGCCCTCGTGCTCGATGAAGCGGCCGGGCTGCTGTACGCGACCGACATGGGCCTGGGCTTGGTGCGCGTGCTCGACGTGGCCAAGTTGACCCAGAGCGACGCGGCGGCGCGGCAGGCCGTGCTGCAGGAGCTCGCCGTCCCGGCGCCACCGGACTTTCCGCTCGTTCGACCGGTCGAAGACTTCACCGTCAGCGGGCGCGCCGGCCCCTCACTCCATTCAGGCCCGGTGGCCGCGAAGCTCCTGCTGAACGGGAAGGAGCTGCTGGTGCTCAACCGCTTCACGGGCACGCTCGTGTCCTTCGACGTCGCCGGCGCCAAGAAGGGAAAGGCGCAGCTGCGCCGGAGCCTGCCGGTGGTGAACACGCTGGCGCAGGCGGTGCGTCGCCAAGGCCAGGTGCTCTACTTCGCCGACCTGGGGCGCACGGCCATGAGCTGCGACGCGTGCCACGTCGAAGGCCACACCGGCGGGGTGCTGTTCGAGAAGACGCAGCCGCTGCGGGTGTACCGCTCGCCGACGGTGCGCGGCAGCCGCGAGAGCCCGCCGTACTTCACGCCCGCGTCCACGTTCAGCATGGGAGAGACGGCGAAGGTCGTGGGAGGTCGCAACCGCTTCCACAACCCGGACCCGACCGGCGCGGAGGTCGAGGCGCTGGCGCTCTATTCGTCGCTGGTGACGACGCTGCCCAACCCCTTCGTCGGGGCCGACGGGGCGCCGCAGCGTGATGTCACGCTGCCTGACGGCACCCACGGCGACGCGCGGCAGGGCTTGGCGCTGTTCGAAGGGAAAGCGGGCTGCGCCGGCTGTCACCCGGCGCCGCACTTCACGACGGACCAGGATCCGTCGACGCGGGGTCAGTTCCTGGACGTGGGCACGCCTCGGCTCTTGCCGCTGCGCGAAGCCATGCAAGACGCGACGTACAAGGGCTTTGCCCCGCCGGCGCTGATGGGCAGCTGGGACGTGTTCCCCATGTTGACGACGGGGCTCGCCGGCTTGGCGGTGCAGCCCGACGAGGCCGTGCGCGTGCACAGCCGCTTTGCGCTCAAGGACGCGGTCGAGAAGTGGGCGCCCACCCATGGCCGCGCCGACCTGCTCGACGAGGCTGAGCGGCGCGCGCTCTTGGCCTATGTGCTCTCGCTGTGAGGATCAGGACCGCTTCGCGTCAACGCGTGGTGCTCAGCGGGCTGTGGCTCGCGCTCGTGGCCCACGGGTGCAACTGCATTCCCGCGCAGGGCAGCTGCGACGGGCGACCCGGGACGCCGGTGTGCAGCGAGCTGCTCATGAATCGGAACAACCAGTTCCGCGCCACCTTCGAGACCCTGTGTGCGCTGGGGAAGGGGCGGTACAGCGACGGGCTGTGTGATCACACGGGCTCCCTCGGCGGCTGCCTGTGCGAGGGCTGTGAGAACGGCCGCAGCATCACCTGGTACTTCGCCGATCTCGACGCCGGGCTCGTGACGACCACGGACGTTCAGGCCAAGTGCGCGAGCCTCAAGCGGCCCTTCGAGGCGCCCTGACCGGTCGCGGGTTGGTGTACTGTCGCCGCCGCTCCATGCGCTCCTCCACCTTCCTCGTCCTCGCCGCGGTGCTGTCGGGCTGCACCGACGCTGGGCTCTATGCCGCGGGAGGCGCTGGGCCGTCGGGTCCGGATCGCGCCGAGCTGACCGGGACGGTGTGCGTGCCCGTGGCGCAAGGTGAAGCGTTCCCCGTCAAGGTGTTGTTCGCGCTCCAAGGTGGTGCCGGACAGGACCGCGCGGTGACGGGGGAGATCGTCGACTCGGTGAACGCCGTCATCGAGCAGCTCACCAACCCGAACACGACCTTCAGCGTCGTGGCCTTTCACGCGATCGCCACCGGCCTGCAGGGCAGCTTCGTCAAAGACGAGCGGCTGGGCTCCGCCATGGCGCGCTACGCGGCGTACCAGGAAGCGGGGCCCGTCAGTCACCGGGCGCCCCTGCGCATCGCCAACAGCATCTTGTCCGGCGACATGCAGACCGGCTGCCGCGGGCAGGTGGCGCGCACGCGCTACCTCGTCATTCTGCTCGTCACCTCGGCGGACACCAGCTGCGCCAACCCGCTCTTCAACGCCGGCATCGACCTGAAGTGCAGCAACTTCCTCCCGAACGAAGCCCAGTGCAGCGCGTGTGAGCTGGCGCGGGTGACCGAAGCGCTCAAGGACGTAGGCAAGCGCTTCAACGCGGGGGAAGTGACGATTCAGCCCGTCTACATTCGCCAGACGGCGGACGTGACGACGCGCTTTCAGCTCGCGGCGATCGCCCGGGCCGGCGGCACCGAGCTCATCGAGTCGAGCCCCGGTTCGCTGCTCAACACGCTCAAGGCGATCAACTACGGCTCGCTCCAGCGCAACCTGTCCCTCAAGCGCTTGGTCGCGATGAACCGGAACGTCATCGTCCGCCGCAGCCAGCAGTACGTGGACAGCGACGGCGACGGCGTGAGCGACGAGCAGGAAGCCGAGCTGGGCTCGAACCCCACGCTGCCCGACTCGGACCTCGACGGCCTGGGTGACGGCGTCGAGCTGCGCATGGGCATGTCGCTGTCCGAGCGCAACCAGGTCAAGGGCTGCAACACCACCGACGACGGCGACGGCGATCGGCTCAACGACTGTGAAGAGCGCGTGCTGGGCTCGGACAGCTGCATCTCCGACACCGACGGCGACGGGCTGCCGGATCTGGTGGAGTTCCTGGGCAACACCAACCCGCTCATCGCCGAAGACCTGGCCGACGCCGACAAGGACGGCCTGTCCAACGTGGGCGAGGTCGAAGCGCACACCGATCCGCAGTCCGCGGACATCGCCTTCCAGCAGGAGCGGGGCTACGGCTACGCGATCACCCCGGGCGACACGACGCCTGATGGCCGGGCCTGTTACGACGTGACCGTCTACAACGTCAGCGTCATGGGCACGCTCGAGCGCCCCAGCCCCGACGGCAGCGGGCTCGTCATTCGCAAGGGCTCGAACGACATCTACCTGTACCTGCAGGTCGGCCGAGACAACGATCCGCGGGGCACCGGCATCGGCTCCCTCTTCGTGCCGCGGGTGCGGTTCACCCCGCCAGCCACGCGCGTCCCCCGAGGGACGATCACCTTCACGCCCGACGACTTCGTCAGCGGCTACTAACGGCTGGGCGACCACGCACGGGGACGTCCGGCCTTCAGGGCGCCGGTCGCACCAACCCACCGAGCGCGCGGAGCGCCGGGAGTTGTGCCCTGGCAGCCTGGACCCCAGCGTCCATGAGCGCTTCGGCCTGTGGGTAGTCGATCAAGCTGTAGCGGCCCACGTCCGGCCGCAGCAGCACGTTCGCCCAGCTCGACCGGGCCTTGAGCGTCTCGCGCTCCATGGCGGCCATGAGGTTGACGAGCTGCGCCATGTACGACGGAGCCCGGCCCGCCGTCGCGCCCGGCGCGGCGTTCGCGGCGGCGCCCGTCACGGCCACCGCGACGATGAGGTCCGCCCCATGTTCCCGCGCCGTCGAGAGCGGCAGCGGGTTGACCATGCCGCCGTCGACCAGGAAGCGGCCTTCGACGCTCCACGGTACGAAGAGGCCGGGCACGCCAATGCTGGCGCGCACCGCGTCGGAGACCCGCCCCTGTGTCAGCACGTGCTCGCGGCCCGACGAGACGTCGGCGCACACGACGAAGAGCGGCGTGGCCAGGCTCTCGAGGCGGCGCCCTTTGTAGGTGTCGTCGAGCCAGTCGCGGGTGCGCTTGCCTTTGGCCACGCCCGCCGTCGGAGTCAGCGCCGGGTCGAACAGCCCGCCGGTCAGCTTGGCCACGCGCGGCAGCTCGTCGATCGCGAAGCGGCGGAGCTGCGCGGTGGACCAGCCGGCGCAGAAGCCGGCCCCGAAGAGCGCACCGGCGCTCGCGCCCGCGACCAGGTCCACGGGAATTCGTTCTTCGCGCAGCACCTGAATCACGCCGACGTGCGCCAGCCCCCACGCGCCGCCACTGGACAACACCAGCCCCACGGTGCGCTTGGCGATTCGCCGCGCCGCCCGCTCGAGCTCGAGCTCCCCGCCGCGCGTGGCGATGACGGCCCGGGCGCGGTCGCGCACGACCGGCGGCGGCTCGTCGAACGTGACGACCGCGTCGAGCTGGCCCAGCGCTTCGACGGTCGCCGGGCTCGGCGCCGGGGGAAAGGCCAGCACCACCCGCTCGAACAGCTGCGAGAGCTCGTCGAGCCGACGCAGCAGTCCGGTCGCGGTGAGCCCCTTGGGCTGCTCGACGACTGCGGGCCGGCTGGTCAGCCCGCTGGGCAGCCGCTGCTCCACGCAGAGCAAGGCCACGTTGACGCCCAGCGCTTCAATGGCCTGCGCCAGCCTCGCGCCGTCGAGCAGCCCGACGACGCCGATCACCCGCAGCGGCGTGTCGGAACTTTCCCGGCGGGGGGACACGCCGCGGCGCGCCAGCTCGCGGCACAGCGACACGCCGGCGGCCGGGTGCGCTTGCAGGAGGCGTTCGAAGTGCTCCTTGGACAAGCGCAGCAGCCCCGACGCCGCGGTCAGCTCGACGGTCGCCATACGCGGCTGGCGCAACAGCAGCGCCGTCTCCCCGACGATCGCCCCTGGCCCCAGCCGCGCCACCTCGTGGTTGCCGTCCAACACGCGCGCCGCCCCGGCCGTCAGGACATACAGCGCGTCACCAGGCTCGCCCGCGCGGAACAGCGTGGCCCCGCGCGCCGCGTCGACGGGCTCCATGGCGTCCGCCAACGCGGCCAAGGCGTCGTCGTCGAGCTCGTCGAACACGGAAAGGCGGCGCAGCAGCGTCACCCGGTCGAGCGCCCTGGGGCTGTGGCCGCCAACGGCCTGGTGCTGCGCCCAGCTCATGTAGAGCCTCGGCTCGGCGCGGGCCCAGTAGTGCTGCATGGCGCCGTCGACGGCGGCGCGCAGCGCGCGAGGCGTCACCGGGGGCGAGAGCCGAAGGAAGACGTGTTGGCGTTGCGAGCGAGTCAACGGGAACGGCTCGACGCACACCTTGACCGCGAGCTCTTCGGGGAACGTGTCCAACAGCTCGGGCGCTCCGGTGCCGGCCGTCAGCAGCACCACGCCGTAGTCCTGCGCGTCGAGCCGGCGCGTCGCCTCGGCGAGCGTGGACACGACGTCCAGCTGGTAGTGCGGCGCCAGGCTCTGCCGGACGAGCTCGCCCGTCGCAGGCGCGCCCACCAGCGCCAGCACGCCGAGGCGAGCCTCGCGCAGCACCGCGTCCAAGACGGCGTCGCCTTCGTCGTCCGAGAGCCGCAGGCCCAGCCAGTGGCAGCGCGCGCCGCGCGGGTCGACCCCCTCCGCCACGTGCCAGACGAGCTTCGCCCTCAGCGACGCGAGGCCGCCCGGGTGCTCGAGCGCGACCGCGACCGACGCGCCGCGCGTGGGCACGCTGCCG
>JALHOS010000386.1 GCA_022842905.1 Myxococcaceae bacterium
GGGCCGACGGGCGCGGTGGGTCCGACGGGCGCGGTGGGTCCAACGGGCGCAGTGGGACCCGCGGGCGCAACCGGAGCGACGGGCGCGGCTGGACCGACGGGGCCTGCCGGCCAGTCGGTGGTCGGTGCCTCGATTGGACCGAGTCTGAGCTGTCCGAATGGCGGCGCGAGCTTCACCACGGGGACGGTGACGACGTTCGTGTGCAACGGCGCCCCGGGCGCGATCGGTGCGACGGGCGCGACGGGAGCCACCGGTGCGACCGGCGCCAACGGCTCACCCGACACGGCCGCGGAGATCCTCGCCAAGCTGATTACGGTGGACGGGCACGACGCGGGGCTCGACGCGGACCTGCTCGACGGGCTGCACGCGAGCGACTTCCAGCGCGCTGGCCGAGCGGTGGTCTGGGCGCGAGCTACGGGAAGTTCAAGCCTGGCCGGGGCCAACTTGCTCGCGGCGATCGCGCAGGCATCGGTGGGTGGCCGATCGACGGTGCTGGTGGAGCCGGGGATCTACGACATTGGGAACGCGACCATCTCGCTGCCCTTCTACGTCGACGTCGTCGGCATGGGCGCCGACAGCACGATCATCCAAGGGTCGTCCAGTAACGGTGTCTTCGCGGCTACACCCGGGACGCCGATCAGCGTGCCCGAGCTGCGAGATCTGACGGTCACGACACCGTTCGCCGCGAACGTGAAGCAGGCCATCGACATCACCGCGGGGCGGCTCAACCTGGTGCGGGTGAAGGTCCAGGCGCTCGGCATGCAAGCCAACGGCGCGGCCGTTCGGGTCCAGGGCCAGAATGGCCTCGTCTTCCGCGAGGCCGTCATCAGCGGGACAGCGGACCTCGTCGGGGCGATCGCGTTGTCGGTCACCCAGGGGCGCGTCGAGCTCATCGACTGCGCGATCGCCGCGAACTCGGTCGGCGGAGGAACCGCAATCGCGTTGCTGAATGACGGCAGCACTGTTGCCGCGCGGGCGTCGCGTTTTGGCTCGAGCGTCGGCTCGCCGAGCACGAGCGTCGGGATCGGCTACCTCCAACGGGCGACCAGCGGTGGGGCGACCAGCGAATTCCGCGACTGCAGCTTTGATGGCTACGGAGGCGCATCGCAGACGGCCATCAGCTTGGTGGACGGGACCCAGATCCTCCGCGGCTGCGTGCTCGAAGCCTGGCAAGCCACGACGAACACGGCCTTGCGGCTGGGGCCAGGGACCTTCAGTTCGGTTCGCACCTCAAGCCTCAGAGCAGAGAACGTGGCGATCCAGAATGCGGGTTCCGTGGAGGTGGCGCACAGCGAAGTCTCGGCCTCGAGCTCGCCCGTGGTGCTCGGGGCTGGGTCCTTCAACTGCCTGGGCGCGTACCGCGGCGGACTGACGCCGCTGAACGCCACCTGCAACTGACCTGAAAGCTGCATCAGCCTATGTGAGGAGCCGGTCAACTCATCCTCCAACGCGCCGGACAAGGCGAGCCGGAACTCGATGCGGCACGCATCGAGCTCGATCGCAGGTAGTGCCTCGCGCGCCGCCTCGTCGATCAATCCGGTGCACCGGGGCTCTGGATGAACACCCTGGCTACGACCTTGCCCCTCGCCGTGGCTCGACCGCCATGTTCGTGCCGACGACGAGCGCTTCGAGTTCCGTCCCGACCTGAAGCCGGGTGGCGGATCAGCTGACACCTCCCACGACCGGACGGCGAGGAGCGCGACGCGGGCACGGAGCCGCGTATGCTGGCTGCGCATGTACGTCACCGAACTGCGGGTGAAGCGCATCAAACGACTCGCCAATCTCCACCTGGACTTCCGCTGTGCGTCGGGAGAGCCGCGGATGTGGACGGTGCTCGTCGGAGAAAATGGGCTGTGCAAGACGACGCTTCTCCAGACAATCGCAATGGTCGCAAGTGGGCACGTCCGCACGAACCAGCTCGCCGACATCGCTTCGCTCGCCGACCGGCGCGAGGCCGCCTGGACCGAGCAAGGACTACCGATCAGTACTGCGCACGGCAGGTTCACCTTCGGCGAAATCGGCCACGCCCGCAGGGACTACGGCACTCCAAACAGGCGCCAAAGGCCACCCGCCCTCCACTCAGACATCGACTTCGTCGTTGGCGATCTCACCGCCCACGGCAAGGCGAACATCCAGCTTGAGGGAGGCCGCTGGTCAACGGACGAGGCCCTTGTCCCTATGCGCGCCAAGAACGTCCCCGGCTGGCTCGTCGCCGGGTACGGCACCGGCCGCCGTCTCTACCGGCCGCATGAGGGCGACCGGCCGGACGATCCAGTGCTCAGCCGTCTCGCATCGCTGTTCGAACGCGGGCGGGTCATCGGCACAGGGTTCGCTGACCTTCTGCCTGACCCCGAACGATTCAGCGCGCTGGTACGCGAAGCGCTCGTCGACTCCGGGCTGCTCCCAGCAGTGGCCGGCCTCGAGCTGCGCGGCCGCGGCGGAATCCGCCAGGGCGCCGCGACGCTGCTCAACGAGAGCCACGCGTTCGACCTCAAGATGGGCGACGAGCCGCTGCGCCTCCCCGCGGTGTGGCTCTCGCAGGGCTACCAGAGCGTGATCGCCCTCGTTGCAGACCTCATCGGGCACTTCCTGCTGGACTCCCCCACTGGCGACGTGAAGCTCGCCGAGCTCGAGGGCCTGGTGCTCATCGACGAGCTCGATCTCCACCTCCACCCGCGCTGGCAGATTCACCTCATCCGGACGCTGAAGAAGGTGTTCCCACGCGTGCAGTTCGTGGCGACGACCCACTCGCCGCTGATCCTCGCCGGGCTCAAGCGGGAAGAGATCGTCCTGCTGGAGAGCGATGCCGACGGCAACGTCGTGGCACGGGAGGCGCCGGAAGACCCCGCCAAGCTCCTCATGAGCGAGCTGCTCCAGGAGTTCTTCGGCGTAGAGGCGACCAACCCGCCGGTCCGCGAGCTGCTCCGCGAGTACGGCTATCTGATCGGCGACCCGCTTCGCTCGGACGAACAGGACGAGCGGCTGCGCTTGCTGCGGTACGAGTTGCAGCAGGCTGGCGCCGACCCCGGGTGGGAACCGGTCGCGAGGGAGGCGAGTCTGCCGTTCTCGGTGGGCGAGCCGCCTGACGGCGAGCGGCCCGAAGAACCTGAGGAGGCCACGGACAAGAAAGACAGCAAGGAGTTGAAGGCGCACGGCGCATGATCCGAGTCCAACGAGGAGCAGAGCCGAGCGAGCTCGCCACCGTTCGCGCCAGCGAGCTGACCCGTGTTCGTGCGTTGGGCCACCCACCAAGTTCTGAGGAGGTCGGCACTCGATACCAGACCGTCGGCGACGAGCTGTGGCGGCGACAGGACTTCAAGTGCTGCTACTGCGAGAGCCGCGAGCAGCGAAAGCGCAACGACGTAGAGCACTTCCGACCCAAGGCCCGCGCCCAGCGAGCACCGGGGTCCACCGCGACACACGGCTACTGGTGGCTCGCGTGGAGCTGGCAGAACCTCTACTTCGCCTGCCGCAACTGCAATCAGGCCCCGCACAAGCTCGACAAGTTCCCGCTCGCGCCGGGCAGCGTCGCGCTGACGCCAGAACAGCACCCGCCCGGCCAGGAACAGCCACTGATCATCGACCCTGGGACCGAGTCCGGCATCGAGCACATTCAGTTCCGTCCTCGCTCGCCTGCCACCGACGCGATCTGGGCGCCCACCCCGCGCGGCGGAAGCGCCAAGGGCCTCCACACCATTCGGGTGTGCGGCCTCGATCGCGACGACTTGCTCGAGCTCTACACGGCTCACGTGCGTCAGTTCGTTCGCCCCGAGATGGATCGGCTCGAGCTGGGCACGTCCTCTCCGGGCTCGGTACACGATCGCTGGGCGGAGCTCACGCGCCGCGTCCTCGCGCCCTCCATGCCCTACGTCGGCCTGTCCTTCGACGCGCTCGACCACTTCGTGCCCGAAGCGCTCCGCGCCCAATACGGCCTCGTGCTCACGCCGCCGTGAGGTCCGCCAACAGCTCCGCCACCGTCTTCCCCAGCGCCGGGTGAACGAATTCCGGCGCGAGCGCCACCAACGGCTCGAGCACGAAGCGCCGCCGGTGCGCCTCGGGGTGCGGCACCACCAGCGTCGGCCCGTCCAACACCCGCGAACCGAAGAACAGCACGTCGAGGTCGATGACCCGCGCCGCCCAGCGTGTCGTGCGCACGCGGCCCAGCGACCGCTCCACGGACAAACACGCCTCGAGCAGCGCTTCAGGCTCGAGGCGGCAAGCAAACTCCGCGACGGTGTTGAGGAAGGCAGGCTGGGGAGGCTGACCGGGCAGCAACAAGGCGTCGGTCTGGACGACGGGCCCCTGCGCGACCAGCTCGAGCCCATCAACCTGCGCCAACGCCGCCAGCGCCCTCGAAAGCGTGCCTTCTCGATCGCCCAGGTTCGACCCCAGGCCGACGAACACGCGCTCGCTCACCGTGCGACTGGGTTGCGGAGCACGCCCACCCCTTCGATCTCCACTTCGACGACGTCGCCGGCCTCGAGCTTGCCCACCCCCGACGGCGTACCGGTGCTCACCACGTCTCCAGGCACCAGCGTCATGATCTTGGAAATGAAGCTCACCAGCGCCGCGGGCTTGAACACCATGTCGCTGGTGCGCCCGTCCTGGCGCAGCTGACCGTTCACGCGGCAGCTCACTCGCAGGTCGTTCAAGTCGAGCCCACGGACGATCCACGGGCCCAAACACGCGAAGGTGTCGTAGCCCTTGGCGCGGGTGTGTTGGATCTCTCTGCGCTGCACGTCGCGCGCGGTGACGTCGTTGAAGCAGCTCGCGCCCCAGATGCCGTCCGCAGCCTCCGCTTCGCTCACGTTCTTCAGCGTCTTGCCGATGATGAGCGCGAGCTCCGCCTCGTGGTGCACTTCTTCGCTGTCGGCCGGGAGGATGATCGGCGAGTCGTGCCCGTTCAGCGCGCTGACCGGCTTGAGGAAGATGAGCGGCTCCTTGGGAATGGGCTTGCCCATTTCCTGAGCGTGCTTCGCGTAGTTCTGACCGATGGCGACGATCTTCGAAGGCACGGTCGGCACCACCGGGTGCGCCCCGGCCGACGCCGAGCTGGTCACGAACGGCATGCCCCACGGCGCGTCGGACAGCAGCGACCACCCTTCCTCGGCGGGAATCGCGTACCGCGGCCCCGCGTCGGTCTGCACTCTGGCGACGACATCCATCGAACTCCCCCGCTTCAGCCGAGCACGTCGGCCATGGAATACAGCCCGGGCGCCTTGCCCTGGACCCAGCGCGCCGCCCGCAGCGCACCGCGGCCGAACTGCTCGCGACTCGACGCGCGGTGCGTCAGCTCCACCCGCTCCCCGTCGCCGAAGAAGTACACGGTGTGCTCGCCGACGACGTCGCCGCCGCGCAGCGTCTGCACGCCGATCTCGTCCTGCGTGCGAGCCCCGATCGCCCCGACCCGCGCCGGCTTGAGCACCGAAGGCGGCCGCCCGAGCGCACGCGCCAGCTCTTCGGCCAGCCGCACCGCGGTCCCTGACGGCGCGTCCTTCTTGTTGCGGTGGTGGGCCTCGAGCACCTCGACGTCGAAGTCGCTGCCCAGGCGCTTGGCGAGCTCCGCGGCCACGGCGATCACCAGGTTCACGCCGACGGACATGTTCGGCGACATCACCAGCGGAATGCGCTTGGCAGCGTCTTCCATGGCGCGCTTGGCGTCGGCCGAAAAGCCGGTCGAGCCCACGACGAGCGGCACCCCCAGCTCAGCGCAGACCTTCGCGTGCTCCACCGACACCTCCGGCGTCGTGAAGTCGATGACGACGTGCGCCTTGGCTTCGAGCGCCTTGCGCAGCGAGTCGACCGTGGTGACCTCGAGCGGCCCCACGTGCGCGACCAGCCCCGCGTCCAGCCCGATGCCGGCGGTGCCCGGCTTGTCGGTCGCGCCGACCAGCGTCATGTCCTGGGCCTCGCGCGTCATTCGGGCCAGCAGGCTTCCCATGCGACCAGACACGCCGGTGACGACGGTGCGAATCATGCCCGAGCACGCGTAGCGCAACCACCGCACAGGCGAAAGCGCCGCGCCCTGCTACATTGCCCCGCGCCATGACGATGTTCGCCGAGTCGCTCCGGGCTTTCCTCAAGCCCGTCCTGCCCTACATCGACGACGAGACCGTGACGGAAGTCATGATCAACGGTCCGACGAGCGTGTGGATCGAACGCAAGGGCCGCCTCTACAAGACCGACGCGAAGTTCACCGAAGAAGGCCTGCTCGGCGCCGCGCGGAACATGGCGCAGTTCGTCGGCCGCTTCATCAGCGAGGAACGGCCTCGGCTCGACGCGCGCCTGCCCGACGGCAGCCGTATCCACGTGGTGCTGCCGCCGATCGCCCGGCAGGGCGCCACGATCGCCATTCGCAAGTTCTTCAAGGACCGGCTCAAGCCCGAGGACCTGGTGAGCTTCGGCTCCATCACTCCGCCGATGGTGCGGCTCATCGAAGCGGTGGTGCGCAGCAAGCAGAACCTGATCGTCTCGGGTGGTACCGGCTCCGGCAAGACGACGCTGCTCAACATCCTCTCCAACCTCATCCCGGACGACGAGCGAATCCTCACGATCGAAGACTCCGCCGAGCTCCAGCTCAACCAGGACCACCTCATCGCCTTCGAATCGCGCCCGGCGGACAAGTTCGGCAAGGGCGAAGTCACCATGTCGCACCTGCTGCACTCCGCGCTGCGTATGCGCCCGGACCGCATCATCGTCGGCGAGGTCCGCGGCGGCGAAGCGTTCGACCTGATGCAGGCGATGAACACCGGCCACGGCGGCTCGATGTCGACGGTGCACGCCAACACGCCGACGGACACGCTGCGGCGCCTCGAAGCGCTGTGTCTCATGTCCGCGGTGGAGATGCCCATGGTCGCGGTGCGCGCCGGCATCGCCAGCGCGGTGAACTTCGTGGTGTGTGGTGAGCGCCTGGCCGACGGCTCGCGCAAGACGGTGGCTTTGTCCGAAGTGCTGCCGCTCAACGACAAGGGCGACTACCGCACCCAGGACATTTGGCTCTTCATTCCGGTGGCGAAGGACGAAGAAGGCAACGTGCTGGGCTACCACGCGCCCACCGGCATCTTGCCGACGTTCCTCGCCAAGGCCCGCGCGTACGGCTTCGACGATCTGACCGAGAGCTTCTTCGACCCAGCGACCTACGGCATGCCGCCGCCGCCGCTGATCCACGGCGTGGGTGAGCACGTGACGGCCTGGGTGAAGTCGCTCAAGCACCGCGAGCACAACCTGCCGGACCCCGAGGAGCTGACGGCGGCCTACAAGGACTTCGAGCGCAAGCTCAAGGACCAGGCCCGGCAAAAGGCCGGGAGCACGCCGCCCAAGCCCAAGCCTGCCGCGGCCGCCCCGCGCGCAGAGCCCTCAGGACCCAAGCCCGTGCCCACCCGCCCGCCCCCGGCCCGAGCCACGCCGTCCGACGACGACACG
>JALHOS010000387.1 GCA_022842905.1 Myxococcaceae bacterium
GGCCGATCGTCGGGGCCGAGCAACCCCGCCCGGCGACCGGGCACGTCGGCGCAGGGCGCGCTGCGGCGGCGCTCGCGCGAAGAGCCGCCTCCGGACCTGGGGGGTGACGGCTTCTGGGCGAACCTGGACCCGCTGCGGAAGAAGCTCGTGATCGCCGGCGCGGCGCTGGTGGCGCTGCTGATCGTCGGCGGGACGATCAAGGCGGTGTCCACGCCTCCGGACGACGGCCCGCGCGTCGACCCCAGCGTGGTGCCGCCCAAGGTCGACCCCAACGCGCCGGTCACTCCGAAGAGCCAGACCGAGAAGCTGGGCGATCTGATGATCAGCGCGCGCACGCTGATCGAGAAGGAACAGTTCGCCGCGGCCCGCGAGAAGCTGCGCGAGGTGCTCGAGATCGAGCCCATTCACGACGAAGCCAACCAGCTCATGCGCCAGTCGAGGATCGACGAAGAGTGCGTGAAGGCGCTGGCCAAGGGCGACGAGTTCCGGTCGCTCAACCAGTTCGACGAGGCGCTCAACGCGTACGAGAAGGTCACCCTCGAGTGCAGCAAGAAGTTCCACCTCGCCGTCCTCGAGAAGTCGAAGGACCCGATCGCCGAAGTGAAGAAGGACCGGGGCGAGTACTGCAAGCGCATGATCGTCGCCCGTAAGTACGAGTTCGCCGAGAAGGCGTGTGGCGACTACATGCGGCTGGCCTGCCAGGCCATGACGGAAGAAGAGCTGTACCCGCCGTCGGGGTTCAGCGTTCGCCTCGAGCCCGGCAAGCTCAAGAAGGATCAGTGGCGCCCCAGCTCGCCGCAGTACGTCAACTTCCTCACCGCGAGGCAGAAGCTGAAGCGGCTCGACGTGTGGAAGTGCCCTTCGATCCCCGCGTTCCGCCCGCCGCCGCCACCGCCGGACCCGTCCAAGAAGTGCAAGGCGGACATGGCGACCCGCTACCCGGATCCGGCGTTCGGCGCGTCCGTCGGGCTCTACTTCGACGGCAAGCAGGCGGTGGAGTTCGCGCTGCCCGTGCAGAAGGGCGTGCTCGAGGTGAACAGCAAGGCCGCCATGCACGATCAGGCGCGGGACACGATCAACCAGCTCAGCCTGGCCTTCAACTTCTACCAGAGCGGGCAGACCCAGCTGGCGAACGGGCGGCTCGACAACGCCGAGCTGCCGTTCACCAAGGCCCTGGAGCTCGACGAGCAGATCGTGCTCGGGGCGGACGTGGCCAAGAAGCCCGCAGACGTGAAGAAGCCGTTGCTCGAGAAGTGCGCGAGCTACGTGCGGCGGCAGATCATCAGCTCGATCTCCTCGCAGGCGTACCAGAAGGGGAAGGAGCTGTTCGACCGCAAGGACTACCGCGCGGGCTGCGCGGCGCTCAAGGTCGGCTACCGCTTCGCGCGCACCAACAGCGATCTGCTCCGCGCGATCGACCTGTGCACGCGCAAGGCGGAGGAAGCGTTCAACGCGGCGCAGAGCCTGGGCACCTGTGAGGCGTACAAGGTGGCCTGGACGTTCGCGGTCCCCGGCGACGGCTACGACGAGAAGGTGCGCACCGCCACCGAGAAGATGAACTGCGACTTCCTCGACTTCCGCTGACGTCGTTCGGGTGTACGCCACCCGGCGGGGCTGCTACGGCGCTGCGTTGCCATGCCCGCCCAGCAGCAGGATCTCTTCGCGCAGCTCCCGGTCTCGACGAAGCCCACGGCGGCCGCCGAGGCGCCGCTGCCGACCCAGGCGGGGCCGAAGGTCCTCACCCTCATCGACGCGACGGGCTTCGTCTTCCGCGCGTACCACGCGCTGCCGAGCCTGACGACGTCCAAGGGCGTCGTCACCCACGCGGTGCTCGGCTTCACGCGCATGATCCTCAAGCTGCTCCGCGAGCGCGCGCCCACCCACGTGGCGCTGTGCTTCGACAAGGACAGCCGCAAGGGCCGGCTGGCGATCGACCCCGAGTACAAGGCCAACCGCGAAGCGCCGCCGGCCGATCTGCTCAGCCAGTTCGACTGGATTCGCAAGGTCGCCCAGGTGCTCGACCTGCCGACGCTCGAGTTCTCCGGCTGGGAAGCCGACGACGTCATCGCCACGCTGACCAAGCGGTCCGTCGCGCAGGGCTTCGGCGTGGAGATCGTCGCCAGCGACAAGGACTTCTTGCAGCTGCTGGCCCCAGGGGTGCGCATCTTCGACCCGGTCAAGGATCGGGAGCTGGACGAAGCGTACGCGCGCGAGCGCTACGGCGTGCCGCCCGGGCAGATGCGCGACTACCAAGCGCTGGTAGGCGACGCGATCGACAACGTGGCCAAGGTGCCCGGCATCGGCCCGAAGACCGCGGTCGAGCTGCTCGAGCAGTTCGGGTCCGTCGCCGAGCTGCTGTCGCGGCTGGACGACGTGAAGAAGCCGAAGATCCGCGCGGCGCTGATCGAACACCGCGCCCAGCTCGAGCGCGCGCTGCAGCTGGTCAGCTTCAAGGACGATCTCCCGATCCAGCAGGACTTCGACGCGCTGCTTCGCCGGCCGGTCAAACATGCCGACGCGCGCGCTCTCTTCACCGAGCTCGAGTTCTATCGGCTGCTGTCGGAGCTCCCCGCTGCCCCGTCGACGCCGCTGCGGCACACCGCTGAGCTCGTCGCCGACGCCGACGGACTGGCGCGGCTCGCCAAAACGCTCGACACGGCGGCGTCGGTCGCCTGCGCGCCGCTCTTCACTGGGGAGCCGCACTCGGCGCAGGTCCAAGGCCTGTCGCTGCTGGCGGGTGCAGACTGCTGGTACGTCGACGTCCAGGCAGCTTCCGTCGAAGCAGTGGGTCGCCTGCTCGGTCCGGCGCTCGCGCGCTCGACGCTCGGGCTCGTCGCGCACGACGGGAAGGCGCTCTTGCACGTGCTGCACGCGCTGGGCATCGAGCGGAGGCGGGTCGACGCGGACGTCGAGCTGCTCTCGTACCTGCTCAACCCGTCGCGCAAAGAGCACGCCCTGCCGGATCTGGCCCGGGAGCGCTTCCGGGTCGAGCTTGCGCCGGTGCCGCTGCCGGGCGCGCCGTCGGTGGAGGTGGGGAACGTGCTGGGCGGGCACGCCGACGCCATCGCCCGGTTGGCGCCGGAGCTGTGGACCGAGCTGGACGGCGTCGGCCTGGGCCAGGTGGCCCGCACCCTCGAGTTCCCGCTGATCCCCGTGCTCGCCGACATGGAGCGCGCGGGGATCCGCGTCGATCGCCAGGTGCTCGCGGGGATCTCCGTGGAGGTCGATCGCGCCTGTGAGGAGCTCTTGGCGGTCTGCTACCGGCACGCGGGACACGAGTTCAACGTGGGCAGCCCGGCGCAGCTGGCGACGGTGCTCTTCGACGAGCTGAAGCTGCCGGTGCTCAAGAAGAACAAGACCGGGCCGTCCACCGAGCATGAGGTGCTCGAGAAGCTGTCGGACCAGCACCCGCTGCCGCAGGCGATCATCGACTACCGGAACGTCGCCAAGCTCAAGTCCACCTACCTCGACACGTTGCCCGAGCTGCTCGGCCCGGACGGCCGCGTGCGCACCACGTTCCACCAGGCCGCGGCGGCTACCGGCCGGCTGTCGTCGACGAACCCCAACCTCCAGAACATTCCCATTCGCACCGAGCTGGGGCAGCAGATCCGCCGCGCCTTCGTCGCCGAGCCGGGGTGGCTGCTGGTCGTCGCCGACTACAGCCAGATCGAGCTCCGGATCCTGGCGCACATGGCCGGGGATTCGGCGCTCATCGACGCGTTTCAGGCGGGGGCTGACGTGCACGCCCGGACCGCGGCGGAGGTGTTCGGCGTCGCGGAGGGCGACGTGAGCCCCGAGCAGCGCCGCGCCGCGAAGATGGTGAACTACGGCATCGCCTACGGCCTGTCGCCGCACGGGCTGTCCACGCGGCTCAACGTGCCGCTCGACGAGGCCCGCGGCATCATCGATCGGTACTTCGCGCGCTTCCCTGGGATCCAGGGCTACGTCGACGGGACGATCGAGAAGGCCAAGCGGCAGGGCTACGTGGAGACGCTCTTCGGGCGGCGCCGTTACATGCCGGAGCTGGCCAGCCGGAACCGCAACATCGCCATGGCCGGGGAGCGGGCGGCGATCAACATGCCGATCCAAGGCACCGCGGCGGATCTGATGAAGCTGGCCATGCTGCAGGTCGACGAGCGGCTCCGGACCGACGGCGCCAGCGCCCGCCTGCTGCTGCAGGTGCACGACGAGCTCGTGCTCGAGGCCGCGGCCGCCGAAGCCGACGCCGTGGGCCAGCTCACGGTGAAGCTCATGGAGCAGGTCGCCACGCTCAAGGTGCCGCTCGTGGTGGACGTTGGCGTCGGGCCGTCGTGGGGCTAAGCCCACGCGGAGCAGCCGAGCGCACTCAGCGATTGGAGCGGCCATGACGGATCGCAGCAAAACCCAGACGGACCCTGGCAGCTTGTACTCAGGGCTGGTCGGCGGGCTCGCGTCGAAGCTCAACGAGCTCGAAGACGCCGTCTCGCAGCAGGCCGATCGCTTCACGTCGGTGATCGAGATCGCCGCGGAGATCGCCCGCACGCGGGATCTCGATCAGCTCCTCACGTCGGTGATGGACCGGCTCGCCACGCTCGTCGGCGCCGAAGCCGCCACCCTGTTCTTGCACGATCGCGCCCAGCAGCAGCTCTGGTCCAAGGTGCTCAAGGGATCGTCGCTCAAGGAGCTGCGGCTGGCCGACGACGAGGGGATCGCCGGGTACGTGTTCCAGAGCGGCGAGACGGTGGCCGCCGAGAACGCGTACGAAGACGATCGGTTCAACCCTGACGTCGACCGGCAGTCGGGCTTCAAGACCCGCTCGATCATCGCCGTGCCGCTCAAACACGCCCGGGGCCGCCCGCTGGGCGTCGTCGAGGTGCTGCACCCCAAGGTCGGCGCGTTCCAGGCGGACGATGCGGGGCTCATCGAAGCGGTCGCGGCGCAGATCGCCGCCGTGCTCGACAACGTGCTGCTCATGGACGAGCTCAAGCGCCGGTCCGAAGAGCTCGCCCGCCGGGTCGGGGAATTGGACGCGCTGTACGAAGTCGAGCGGACGATCTCCGGCGCGGACCAGTCGAAGGTCGTGGACGCGATCCTCAGCAAGACCATGGAGCTGCTCAAGGCGAAGGCCGGCTCGATCTTGCTCGTCGAGGAAGAACGCGACGCGCTCTTCTTCCGGCACGCGCGCGGCGAGAAGGCCGAAGGGTTGCTCTCGACCTGGCAGCCGACGGGCAAGGGCATCTCCGGGCACGTCGCCTCGTCTGGGCAGGTCGTCCGTGAGTTCGACGCGCAGGCCAGCGAGCACTACGACAAGGCGTTGGCGAAGCGGCTCGGCGTGACGGCCACCGCGGTCCTGTGCGTGCCGATTCCGTCCGAAGGGCGGATCCTGGGCGCGTTGGAGCTGCTCAACAAGAAGGGTGGCTTCAGCGACAGCGACGAGCGGCTGGCGGTGTTGCTGGCGGGGCAGATCGGCCGCGCGCTCGTGGTGCAGCGCTCCCAGGCCGAGCGGGAGCAGCAACGCCGCCTTGAGACGATCGGCCAGCTTTTGACCGGCGTGCTGCACGATCTGCGCGGGCCCATGACGGTGATCGCCGGCTTCAGCGAGCTGATGGTGACCGAGCCCACGGTCGAAGCGCGCCAGGAAATGGCGGGGCGCATCATGGGGCAGCTCGAGCACCTCAAGGCCATGCAGAAGGAGACGTTGGCCTTCGCGCGCGGCGAGCGCACGGTGCTCATGCGCAAGGTCTTCCTGCACACGTTCCTGTCCGACGTGCAGCAGCAGCTCACGCACATGCTCAAGGGCACGAAGGTCGAGCTCAAGGTGATCGCCGCCTACACCGGCGCGGCGCGCTTCGACGAGACCAAGCTCATGCGGGCGCTGTTCAACCTGACGCGCAACGCGCTGGAGGCGATGCCGGACGGGGGCAAGGTCCAGATCAACGTCGAGCGGGAAGGCGACGACATCTTCTTCCGCGTGTCGGACAACGGCCCGGGGATCCCCGCGGAGATCGCCGACAAGGTGTTCGAGAGCTTCGTCACGTCGGGCAAGAAGAACGGCACGGGGCTCGGCCTGGCGATCGTCCGGAAGATCGCCGAAGAGCACGGCGGGACGGCCAGCTTCAAGTCGAAGCCGGGCAAGGGGACCGCCTTCGAGGTGCGCTTCCCCGCCGGGGTGCCGGACACGGAGTGACGGCGGACCCGCGGTGCGCGCTCAGTGCGTCGGAGTCGGCAGGCCGGCCGCGGTCAGCCGCACGAGCACCTGCATCAACAGGTACAGCGAGAACGCGGCGTCGTCGACGCGGGCGATCCCCTGGGCCGCGCGGGTCTCGAGCGCGAGCACGTCACGGCCGTCGACCCCCAGCAGGTACGCCTGCGCGCCGGGGGGACCGTCGCCGGCGAAGGCCAGCGCGCGGTGAATGGCTTCCCGACACGCGGTCACGCACGCCAGGTAGTCGCCGTGATCGAAGCACGCTTCGGCGGCGCGGACGGGGTCGATGAGCGCCGCCGGCGCCAGCGCGGCGACGGGGCCGAGCGAAGCGCGAAGTGACGGTGCGGGCGGGGCTTCGTCGCTGGTGACGGGCTTGGGCGCGTCGAGGTGCTCGCGGATCTGCGCTTCCAAGTCCGCGCCGCCGTCGCGCTGCAGGGCCGGCAGCTCGGTCTTCTTCTTCGGCGTCGGCACCACGCGCTTGGCGCGCAGATCTTTGATGACGAGGCGAATGAGCGCCTTCATCGCGTCGAGCACGCCCTGGCCGCTGGTGGCGCAGGTCTCGAAGTCCGGCACGCCGCGGGGGTTCAGCTCGGCGCGCATCTGCGCGAGCGGCACCGGGTCCGGCAGGTCGCGCTTGTTGTACTGAATGACGAGCGGGAACTGCTCGAGGCGAATGCCGTGCTCCGCCAGGTTCTCCTCGAGGTTCGCCATGGACTCGCGGTTGCTGTCCATGGCCCCGGGGTTCGAATCGGCCACGAAGACGACGCCGTCGGCGCCCTGGAGCACGAGCTTGCGGGTCGCGTTGTAGAAGACCTGCCCGGGCACCGTGTACAGCGCCAGCCGCACCGAGTACTCGCCGACGCGCTCGACGCGCACCGGGAGAAAGTCGAAGAAGAGCGTGCGGTCGGCCTCCGTCGGCAGCGACATGAGCTCGCCGCGGAGCGACGGCTTGATCGAGTCGTAGATGCGCTTGAGCGTCGTCGTCTTGCCGGACAGGCCAGGGCCGTAGAACACGACCTTCGCCGAGATCTCCCGCGCCATGACGTTGACCGTGCTCATCCCGCCCTCACTTCGGCTTCTTCGTCGCCGCGTCCACGGCGTTTAGCACCTGCTGCGCCGCCAACACCTCTCCTTCGACGCCCAGGCCGGGCAGCACCTGGCGGCCGGCCAACAGCAGCCCGCCCACGCCGGTGCGGACGGGCGCGCCCCCGAAGGTCGTCAGGGCGTCGCCGGGG
>JALHOS010000388.1 GCA_022842905.1 Myxococcaceae bacterium
GCCGGTGCCTCCCGCGTCAGCGCCGCCAGCGCCAGCGGCGCCGCCGTCCATCTGATCCGGAGGCGTGGGACAGCCAGACAACACCAGTGCCGCCACAGCGCAGAGCGCCGCAACCACATGTCTCATGTTTTGTTCCCCGTGCTTGAAGACCACGCACACGCGCGTGGATGCGCCAGACAAAGCACAGGTCCGACGAGGTGCAGGGGGCAATCTGCACCCGGCTGCTTCAGGAGGACGTCCGCGTCAGCTCAGGGGCACGGGAACAGCCGGTCCAGCGCGTCGACGACGGCGCCGGCGTCGAGGCCCTGCGGGGCGCTGGCGAGCGCGGCATCGGCGAACACGGCGGCGATCGACGGATCTTTGGCCAGGGCGGCGCGATCGAGCAGCGGCAAGAGCACGCTCACGAACGAGTAGCGGGCTTCCTGCACGTCGCCGGTGGCGCAGCCGAGCTCCGCCGCGCGCTGGCGCAGCACCCGACCGACCCCGCGCAGCGCGGCCACGTCGAGCTGGTTTCGGGCCCGGTCGCGCAGCGCGAGGTTCGTCGCGACTCCGCCGTCGTTGAAGTCCAGGTCTCTCCAGCAGCGCACCGCCAGCGTCGCGTCGTACGCGCGATCGTGCGTGCCCGGGCTCACCTCGGCGACGGCGCGGGCCAAGCCCACCGGCTGCGCGCGCGGTGCTCCGCCGGAGTAGTACGCCCAGGCGCTGTCGCAGTCTTGTGCGCGGGTCGTGCACGTCTCCACCTCGGAGAGCGCCGACAGGTACAGGAACCACAACAGCGCGGCCTCGATGCGGGCGGCGTTGGGCCGTGGCCGCTCGCCGCGAGAGCCCGAAGCGAAGGCGTCGTTGATGATCGGCAACAGCTTCGCCGGCCCCGCGCAGCGATCGGGGAAGCGCATGGGCGCGGTGGCGTCTCGGCACGTGCCGCCGTCGGGCACCGACGGGTAGTGAATGTCTTCTCGCCGGGACACCCGCGAGTCCAGCCCTTCGGCCAACGCGTACTCGACGCGCGCCTGGGTGAACGCGCTCGCCGTCGGGAGCCCGCCGTCCAACAGGCCCAACAGCGCGGCGATCTTCTCGAAGGACGCCACCCGCGCCACCGTCGAGATGCTGGGGTTGATCGGCACGTACGTGCCCGGATCCGACACGCAGGCCGGCCAGCTGTCCGTCGCCGACGCCGAGTCGCGCGGGCGGTAGTCGGTGGCCAGCGGCATGCACGCAGCGAGGGAGTCCGTCGGGACGACGCGGGGCATGCAGGCCGCGCCCGAGCCAGCGCCCGCGCCGCCGTCGAAGAGGCCCCCGTCCGGCCGCGGCGGCGGTGGCCCACAGGCACAGACGAACGTCACGACCAGCGCCACAGATCGTCTCATGGTGAGAGCTCCACGAAGAAGGACAGACCCCGGCCCGGGCCGTTGATGGATGAGCCGTGCACTCGATACGCCGCGTCGAGCACGTTTTCCAGCACCAGCCCGACGCCGAGCAGCCCGTCGCGGTAGCCAGCGCGCACGTCCACCACCGCGAAGCCCGGCGTGCCTCCCACCGGAATCCGCGGGTCCGACGTGTCCGTCAGCGCGAGCCGCGTCTGCGCCAGCGCCCACCGCAGCGCGGCCTGGCCGTACACGCCCGCCTCATGGCGCCAGCCGAGCTCGACGGTTCCGTTCAGCGGCGGCACGCGAGACAGCGGCACCCGGCTCGCGCCCCCCGGCGTCGGGCTCGGCCCTTCACCCACGGCGTAGGACAGCGACGCGCGGGCCAACAGCCCCGCGGGCGCCCGCAGGCGCAGCGCGCCCTCGAAGCCCGTGAGCGTCGACGGGGCCGCGGCGTTCGCCAGCTGGTAGCGGAACCATGACGCGCGGCATTCGGGGCTCGCCGCGGGACAGTCGAGGAAGCCCTTGGGCACGCGCAGCATGAGCCCGTCGAGCCAGGTGTGGAACGCCCAGGCTTCTGCCACCAGCCAGCTCGCAGCGACGCGCGCTCCCAGCTCCACTGTCGTGGCGCGCTCGGGCTGGAGCGCCGGGTTTTCGAACTGGAAGCCGGGGCCGGCCTGCTGGCGCGACGTCAGATCGTCCACGTTGGGCGCCCGGAACGAAGCGTCGAGGTTGGCGAGCAAGGTGAGCCACCGCGCCGGCCGTCCTTCGAGCCCGACGTGCGCGGCCCACGGCAGCCAGGCCAGGTCGACCGGCAGCGTCGCCGACGCGTCATCTGCGGGCGAAGACACCACGCTGAGCCCCAGCCGCGCGCCGGCGCGCAGCGCCAGCCAGTCGTGCAGCTGCCCGAGGAGGTCGACATACGCGCCGCCGTTGAGCGCTCCAGCGCCGGACACGTACTGGCCACGGCTGAGCGGCACGGTGACGTCGACGTCGGAAAAGCGCACCGCGGCGTTCGAGCTGATGCGGTCCGCGTACAGGTCGGCGCCGGTCACCAGCCCGAACCGAAGTGCGTCACCCACGCGCAGCGTCGGTGACTCGAGGCGCGCGGTGAGTCCGAAGGTGTCGACGGTGTCGGTGCCGCTCAACTGGGTGAAGGACAACGGGCGACGCAGCGTGCGGTCTTCGTGCTGGCGCTGCCAGGAGAGCGACGCGCGGCCGGTCCAGCTCCAGGTGGGTGGCGGCTTCCACGTGCCGTACACGAGCGAGCGCAGCTGCCGCTCGTACGTCAGACAGTCGCCCGCGGGCGCGAACGCGGGTGGGCACTGATCGGTGCGCGGCGCGTCGAGCGCGACGTAGGTGTTGGCCGCCAGCGTGAAGCTGCCCAGCCGCTCCAGGTCGGCGACGGCGCGCACGTCGGCGGTGACTTCGTTGAAGCCGGTGCCCAGCTGCGTCTTCCCGTCGGGCGCGAAGCGGGGCACGTCCGCCGGCTGGCCCGTCACCAGGCTGCGCACCGGCCCTCCGGACACCAGCAGACCCACGCGGCGCCCACCCACGCCGGCCAGCACGCGGAACGGCCCCAGGCCGCTGAGCGCCACTTCGGCCCGACCGCCCAGCTCGCCGTCGGCGGAGGCCGCGCGCAGCCGCAGCCGGCCGTGGGCTTCGAGCGCCGACGTCTGCGCCGGTGGATCCAACGGCGTCGCCCAGAGCACCCCGCCCAGCGCGTCGCTGCCGAACTGGGTGCTCGCGCCTCCGCGCAGCGTGCTGATCGAAGCGAGCGTCTGCGAGTCGACCGTGAAGAAGTACTGGTTGGGCCCCTGTCGGAAGGTCGTGGTGTTGAGCCGAATGCCGTCGAAGAGCAGCAGCGTCTGCTGCCCCGTCAGCCCGCGCACGTACGCCGACGCCTGGCCGTGCGCCGTCTGCTGCACCGACACCCCGGGCTCGTAGCGCAGCGCGTCCGGGGCGGAGCGCACGAGCCTCCGGTCCAGCTCCTCGCCAGTCACCGTGCTCGCCGCCCGCTCGAGCGGCAGCTGCGCTGCGGGGCTCGCGCGCACCGTCGTCTCCAGCGCTGCGCCGCCGTCGACCGCGCCCGTCGCCATGAGGATCACGGTCCACATGGCACGGCTCCGACTCCGACCTCGAACGCGCCCGCTGCCCTTACCGCGCTCAAGCCTTGGCGAGCTGCCGCAGCACGTACTGCAGAATGCCCCCGTGCTTGTAGTAGTCGAGCTCGTTGGGCGTATCGATGCGGCAGGTGACGGTGAAGGACTTGTCCTGCGCGCGCACGGTGAGCTTCTTCATGGGCGCCAGGCCCTCGGCGATGCCGGCGATCGAGAACACCTCGGCGCCGGTCAACCCCAGGCTCGCGGCGTCTTCACCGGCCTGGAACTGGAGCGGCAGCACGCCCATGCCGATCAGGTTCGATCGGTGAATGCGCTCGAAGGACTTGGCGATGACGGCGCGCACGCCGAGCAGGAACGTGCCCTTGGCCGCCCAGTCGCGAGAGCTGCCGGTGCCGTACTCCGCGCCGGCGAGCACCACGAGCGGCACGCCTTCCTTCTGGTAGCGCATGGCCGCGTCGAAGATCGACAGCTGCTCTCCGGACGGCAGGTGTTTGGTGACGCCGCCCTCGACGCCGGGCACGAGCAGGTTCTTGAGCCGAATGTTGGCGAAGGTGCCGCGCATCATCACTTCGTGGTTGCCGCGGCGCGCGCCGAAGTTGTTGAAGTCCTCCGGCTTGACGCCCTGCTCGGCGAGGTACTTCGCCGCGGGCCCCTTCTTGTCGATGTCACCGGCCGGGCTGATGTGGTCGGTGGTGATGCTGTCGCCGAGCAGCGCCAGCACCCGCGCGCCGGACAGATCTTTGGTGGGCTTGGGGTCCATCTGCAGGTCGTCGAAGAAGGGCGGCTTGCGCACGTACGTCGACTTGGGGTCCCACTCGAAGGTGGCGCCCTGCTTGACCTTGAGCTCCTGCCACTGCTTGTCGCCCTTGACCACGTCGGCGTAGCGCGCCTTGAAGTACTCGGGCTTCACCTGGGTCAGCGCCTGGGCGATCTCCTCGTTCGTGGGCCACAGGTCCTTGAGGAACACCGCCTTGCCGTTCTTGTCGAAGCGCAGCGGCTCGTTGACCGGGTCCCAGTTGGTGTGCCCGGCCAGCGCGTAGGCGACCACCAGCGGCGGGCTCGCCAAGAAGTTCATGCGCACCAGCGGGTGCACGCGGCCTTCGAAGTTCCGGTTGCCGGAGATGACCGCCGCCGCGGCGACGCCGCTGTCCGTGATCGCCTTCGTCACCGGCGCGGGCAGGGGCCCGGAGTTGCCGATGCAGGTGGTGCAGCCGTAGCCCACCGTGTGGAAGCCCAAGGCCTCGAGGTAGGGCGTGAGGCCCGCCGCGGCCAGGTAGTCCGTCACCACCTGGCTGCCCGGCGCGAGCGACGTCTTGACCCACGGCCGGCTGGTCAGCCCCGCCTCCACCGCCTTCTTCGCGAGCAGGCCCGCCGCGACGAGCACCGACGGGTTCGACGTGTTGGTGCAGGACGTGATCGCCGCGATGACGACGGAGCCAGAGGTCAGCTCGAAGCTCTGCGGGCCTTGCGGGACGATCGCCTTGGCCTGCGCTTTCTCGGAAAGCCACGCCGCCTTCTCTTCGTCCGAGCCCAACGTCTTGGGCGTCATGGGCTTGAAGGTGTCGGTGACGAACTTCGCGAAGCCCGCCTTCATGTCCTTGAGCAGCACGCGATCTTGTGGGCGCGCCGGGCCGGCGACGCAGGGCTCGACCTTGCTCAGGTCCAGCTCGAGCACGTCGGAGAACTGCGGCTCCTTCATGTCCGGCGTGTGCCAGAGGCCCTGCTCCTTGCAGTACGCCTCGACGATCGCCACCTGCTCCGGCGAGCGGCCGGTCAGCTTGAGGAAGGTGAGCGTCTCGTCGTCCACCGGGAAGAAGCCGATCGTCGCGCCGTACTCGGGCGCCATGTTCGCCACCGTCGCGCGGTCCGTCAGCGGCAGGCTGGACACGCCCGGCCCGAAGAACTCGACGAACTTCCCGACCACGCCCTTCTTCCGCAGCATCTGCGTGACGGTCAGCACGAGGTCCGTCGCCGTGGCACCGGGCGCGAGCTTGCCCGTCAGCTTGAAGCCCACCACCTGCGGAATGAGCATGGTGATCGGCTGCCCCAGCATGGCCGCTTCGGCTTCGATGCCGCCGACGCCCCAGCCGACAACGCCGACGCCGTTGATCATGGTGGTGTGGGAGTCGGTGCCGACCAGCGTGTCCGGGTAGAGCGCGCCAGACGCGTTCTTGAACACACACTGCGCCAGGTTCTCGAGGTTGACCTGGTGGCAGATGCCGGTGCCCGGCGGCACGGCGCGGAAGTTCTTGAGCGCCTGCTGGCCCCACTTGAGGAACGCGTAGCGCTCGGTGTTGCGGCCGAACTCGAGATCGACGTTCTTCTGGAACGCGCCCTTGCTCGCGAAGTGGTCGATCATGACCGAGTGGTCGATGACGAGGTCCAGCGGGCACAGCGGGTTGACCTTCTGCGGGTCGCCCCCCAGCGCCTTGAGCGCCTCGCGCATGGTCGCCAGGTCCACGACGACGGGCACGCCGGTGAAGTCCTGGAGCAGCACGCGGGCGGGCGTGAAGCTGATCTCCGTGTCGGGCTCGGCCTTGGCGTTCCACTTCACCAGGGCCTCGACGTGCTCCTTCTTCACCACGCGGCCGTCTTCGAAGCGCAGCAGGTTCTCCAGCAGCACCTTGAGGCTGAAGGGCAGGGTGTCGAGGCTCGGGAACTGCTTGGCGAGCGTCTTGAGCGAGTAGATGTCGTGGGCAATGCCCCCGACGGTCAGCTTCGTTCGGGTCTTGAAGGAGTCGGTCATGGCGAGGGCGTTCATTCCCCAACCCGCCACTGGCCGCAACTGATTCGACGTCGGCGTTGGGCGGCTACAGCCCTTGCTCGTAGCGCTCTTTCTCGGCGCGGTACTGACAGGGGTGCAGCTTGGTGGGGAAGAAGTCCTTGACCTGATCGAGCGAGGCGGCGGCCTCTTCGTAGCGCCCCGTCTGCACCAGGCCGCGGGCCGTCATGAGCAGCTGGTTGCACTTGTTGTCCAGCTCCTTGCGGACGGTCCGCATCTTGTCGCGCGCGAGCTGGTAGGTCGGCTGCTTGGGCCCTTCGGGCACCCCTTCCAAGTTGAGCCACGCCTCGCGGAAGCCCACGTACGCCGCCCACAAATTCTGCGCGCCAATGTCCTTCTGCTCGAACTTGCGCGTCGCGCCTTCGTAGCGCTCGCCCGCCAGCTGAATCAGCGCGTCCGCCGCGAGCTCAGGCACCAGGTGGTAGCTCAGCTGCAGGCCCCAGATGCGCCAGGGCTCCGCCCGCTCCGCGGTGCTCTTGAGGTTCTCGAAGGCCACCAGGTTGGTGGTGCCGTCGCGGTGCACGTGCTCGGCGTTGAACACATACTCCCGCGGGCGCTCGGACGACTCGGCGGTGTCCGGCTCGACTTGGTAGACCTGCGCGCCGGCGTTGAGGCGCACCTCGAGCTCGTTCGCGCTGATGTCCTTTGCATAGAAGGACAGGATCGCCACCGTCTTCACCGGCTTGGTGAGCGAAAATTCGAAGTTCTTGGTCTTGGGGGCCGGCCACGTCACTCCCTCACCCACGCCGAAGCTGTCGTCGATGACGTCTTCGGTCAGCAGCTTGGGTTCGCCGTGGTTGGGGCCCGAGCCGCCGGAGAACAGCGCCCAGCCGCCCAGCCCGAGCAAGCCGAAGACGATGATCGACAGCGACAACGCGGCGACCAGCCGCTGCGGGAGGTTCGCTTCGGCCCACCAGGCCTTGACCTGCCCTTGGAAGCCGGAGCGTCGGAGGCGGGCGCGCTCCGCCGCGGTCAGCACGCTCGGCTTACGGGCCGCTGGGGCCGGCGCGGCGATGATCGGCGCGGCGCGCACGTTGGTCGGAGACGCCTCGATCTCCGCCAGCGGCGGCGGCGCTTCGGAGGTGATGGGCTCGTCAGCCGGCGGCGCTGGCGGGCCCGGCGGCGGAG
>JALHOS010000389.1 GCA_022842905.1 Myxococcaceae bacterium
GGGGCTCCTAGCACTACTGCGTCAGAACGACTGGTCGCTCGAGCCTGCGGAACGCGAATCGGCCGCGGATGAATCGGGTGACGAATGCGCCCTTGGACTCAGCTGACAGCAGGTCAGCGTAGAGAGAGGCGGGCACGTCGAATTGCTCGTAGGAGAGGCCTTTGCGGAACTCGAGCACCAGGACGCACCAACGAAGCGCAGCGCCCTCGCTTAGCGGACCGGTGAAGTGGTCCAGTCGATGGGGTCCACTTCACACCTTTCGTGGTGAACGAGCGGCACCTCAAGCGGCGCTCGATGCTCTTCACGACGAACAAGCCGATGAAGCAGTGGGGCCGCGTGCTGCACGACGACGACCTCGGCGACGCCATCGTCGACCGCGTCCTCGAGCGCGGTCGCGTGCTCAAACTCGATGGTCCGTCGGTGCGCAGTCGGCACGTAGACCAGGCAGATCTCGAGGGCGAACTTCAGGTACAACTACCGGCCACGATTTCCGGAACCCACAAGGAGTGACGGTCAAGGCTGGGAATGCCGCGCGCGCCGGCGCCTCCGACGTGGGGCGCGCGGCGCGCTTGCTTTTGCGGGGAGCGAACGCCCAACGCCCGGGCCGACGCCAGCGCTGCAGCTCCTCTACGGCTCCGGCGGCGCGCCCGAGTTCTGCGACTCGCGTACCGCTCGCAGCACCAAGTCCTGGGCGTTGTCGCCGGTGTCGCTGGCGTTCCCCGCGCCGGCCTCCGTGCTGGCCAAGCTGGTCGCGGTCGACGTGGCGGTGGCCTTGCGCTCGAGCGTGCCGGTGGGTTCTGGTTTGGCGGCCGTGAGCCAGACCTCGCTTTGTCCCGGGTGCGGCGCGGACCTCCCGTCCACGGAGGGCCCGGTCCATGCCTACATGACGTCCTCGCCCGCCTGTTGGGCGGCGTTCGGACGCGTGTTGGCGGCGGAATACACGATGCCGGAGTTGATGCCGATCCACCGGCTCAGCGTCGACGCCTACGCAGTGCAGCATCCGGGCGATCCGGCCGATCGCCGCGCGGTGCAGTCGGTGGGCCTCCATTTGGCGCGGCTCTGGCGGCAATTGGAGTGGCCCACACCGCCTGCGGAGACCAACGAGGTGATGAAAGGGTTTGCCGCGCGCAAAGAGACGTTGGTGTACCTCGCGCCGCCGCCCAAATTCTCGATCACGGTCGCTGAGGTCGCGCCCTACGCCGGAAGCTCCGCACATGGAGAGAAGGTGCTCGCCTGGGCACGGGCGGCCTGGGCCGATTGGTCAGCGCACCATGAGTACGTCAGGACGTGGGCGCAGGACCAATGAAGACTTCGCTCGTCCAGTTCTTGGAACAAGCGTTCGGTGGCGCATTCGAGCTGAGCGGGTTGACCATCGAACCTCCTGCGCCAAACGCTCGGGCTGAAGCTGCGCCTCGAGGAGTGACCGTCAAGGCTGGGAATGCCGCGCGCGCCGGCGCCTCCGACGTGGGGCGCGCGGCGCGCTTGCTTTTGCGGGGAGCGAACGCCAAACGCTCGGGCCGGGGACACCCATGCTCGGGCCGGCGCCAGCGCTGCAGCTCCTCTTCGCCTCGCCCGCCGGGGTGGTGCAGTCGTCGTCGCCGCCGGACGCGACTGAGAGCCTCCCGCGCGCACTGAAGCCCCCTCGAGGGGCGTCAGTTCCCTGGCCAGCAGGTGAGCCAGCCCATCCATGGCGGGCACTCCCAGCTTCTCGTCCAGCGCGGCCCCGAGACGGCTCCGCCCCGGCTCTCCCTCGGCGTCTGAGGCTTCAGCGAGCATCCCGCCTTCGACCGTCACGCCACCGCTCACTGCCGTGCGGTTCGCCCTTGTGTACGCTGGGCGCTCGACACCGTGACTCACGCCTGCGCCACCGCTTCCCGCCTCGACCGAACTCGGCCCTGCTCTGCATTCACCTCGCGAACCCCGAGTCATTCTTCCTGTTCTTCGGATATTGTGGGTGAGCCATCAATAAACCGCCACCCAACGCACGATATGAGCCTGAGCCAACTGTTCGCAAACCGCTGCTTCCTCAAGGTCAACTCGACCGCCGCTCCATACTGGCGACCGGGTTGCTCTGTGCTGTATCTAGCGTTCGGCGCGACGTCAGAATAGGACTAGGTCATGAGCGCCACGCTGGCAACTAGGCCCGCTGAGCGGCTCGCAGGGGTCGAGATCGGTAGCGGTTGGTCGGTCACGACTAAGCTGGAGAAAGCTGCTGACAGCACGGGGGGCCACTTCTCGTTTGGCTACCTTGCCAACCACGTTACGGGCAAGCGCGGATTCGTAAAGGCCCTCGACTTTTCACGCGCGTTCGAAGCGGATGATGTGCTTCGCGCACTAGAGGGCCTCACAAAACAGTTCAACTTTGAGCGCGAAGTTCTGGACCTCTGTAGCGACAAACGACTTTCGCGCGTTGTGACACCGGAGTTTTTCGGACACTACGACGTGCCCGGATTCGCAGAGCCAATCAACAGGGTTTGGTTTTTGCTGTTCGAGCGGGCAGATGGAGACGCGCGCGCGGTCCTGGACACAAAGGCTGACACGCTTGAATGGAGGCTTCGGACTCTGCATCACACCGCCACTGCAATACAGCAACTCCATGGCGTTTCGATTGCACATCAAGATGTCAAGCCCTCGAACGTCCTCAGCTTCGGAGGAACGGTCGGCGCAAAACTGTGCGACCTAGGAAGAGCTTCGAAACAAGGACAGTCCGGTCCATTTGACCAATTCGCGATTGCTGGCGATAGGACCTATGCTCCGCCTGAGCTACTGTATGGGTTTGCACCACCGGACTGGGGGCCAAGACGATTCGGCGCAGATCTGTATTCGCTCGGAAGCCTAATCCTGTTCTTTTTCACACGCGCAAGCATGACTCCGATGCTGATAAGTCGGGTGGCGCCCGAATCCAGACCTGGGCGCGGCGCCAAGACATACGCGGAGGTGCTTCCACTCCTGAGGCAGGCGTTTAATCAGTGCCTTGAGGCCGCCAAGCCAGCTGTCCAAGCAGAGGCTCCACGGGCCGCTTCCGAATTGCTGATGTTCGTGAGAGAACTATGCGACCCAGACCCAACCCTTCGAGGCTCACCCCACCTCCGCTCAACCTCTCAATTCTCGGTGGTCAATTACATTTCACGGCTTGATCATTTTGCGCGAAGCGCCGCACTGGGGCGCCCATGAGTGTTGCTCCCGATGACCACCAGCGCCAAGTCGTCCCTAGGTGGCGCCCGTCCACATGGCGCGAGTCAGCCAGCACTCTTTCGCCGCTGATTGCAGCAGGCACGGCGCAGGTGCAGCGCGAATCCTCGCCAGAATGGTCACGCGCCGTCTCAGGATGGCGCACAGGGATGTCACTGTCGACAGCTTCCGAACTAGTGGGCGCTGCACTGATTTTCGGCAAGAGCAACGATGATGACGCCCGGTCTGCCGCCCAGTTCATCGCCAGGATGGGCACAGAGGCAAGCGACCCCTTACAGTCCTTGGCGGGAGCCCTCCTTTCTGGTGGACACCTAACTCTGAACAGCGGGCGCTCCGACGCCAGGACCGAGATCCCCAAGCTACGCAGCCGCCTGGCCTCAGACCCCCGCGACGCACTCGCATGGATTGACCTCGGATTTTGGCAAGCTGCCGGCGGCAATTTGGCTGCAGCCCATCGCGCTGTCTTTGCTGCCATCTCACAGAGCCGCCATCGCTTTGTCCTCCGAAGCGCTGCTCGCTTTTATGTTCATGTTGGCGATTTCGACCGTGCGCTCGACGTTCTCCGAAGGAGCGGCCAGAAGCACGACCCGTGGATTGCTGCTGCTGATGTGGCGATTTCATCACAAGCCAATGTTCGCTCTGCGGAGCTAAAGTCGGCCACCAAACTCATAGAATCGGGCTCGATCGCCCCTGGCGACCTAACCGAACTAGCCGCAGCCCTGGCAACCATCGAACTATCTAATGGCGACCGGCGTGGCGCCCGAAAACTAGTTGAAAGAGCGCTCCAAGCACCGACCGAGAACACAGTCGCCCAGCTTGTCTGGCTGAACCAACAAGACCCGCGTCTCACCTTCAGACTTGATCAGTTTGACCATCTAACACCAAGCGAAGCAAGGACGCGTGACGAGACCTCACGTGGGAATTTCAAGGCAGCCCTAACAAGCGCTTGGGCTTGGCTTGACGACCAACCATTCAGCGTTGGCCCAGCCGCATCAGGGAGCTTCGCGGCTTCAAGTGGTGAGGACGACCAAGAGGGAGCGCTCAAGATTCTAGAGCGAGGCCTCACTGCCAATCCAGGCCATATGTTGCTTCTCAACAATAAGGCGTACGCCCTGGCGTCATTGGGTCGCGTTCGCGAGGCAGAGGAAGCGATTTCGCGCGTTTCGTCAGGACAGAACAGAGGTGCCGAAATCACACTGGTCGCGACAAGAGGTCTAGTGGAGTACCGCAAAGGAAACCATCAGGCAGGTCGAGAACTGTACGACCTCGCAATAGGCCTATTTGGCGCTGGCTCAGCAAACAAAAGTCGCGCGCTCTTGATGCACGCACGAGAATCGTTTGTCGCCAATGCCGCATGGGCCAAAGAGATCTATGCGGATGCGATCAAGACAGTCTCGACAACCTCGCCCCCTGAGATTCAGGCCTTGAAGCTCAGGGTCGAGAAGTTGTTCAACTCGCGATAGCGCGAGTTCTCGTTGCGCCGTACGAAAGTCCTGTCCTGAAATCACGCATGAGCCAACTCGACCAGTCCGGCGCCGGCCTGACGCTGCCCAGCTTGCCGCTTGAGGTTGAGCCGCCAGAGGTTCAGGCAGCGCCCGTCGACGCCGTGCGCGCGCGCCCAGCGGGCGAGTGTCTGGCCGGAGCTCGCCACGGCGTTGAGGCACCGCCGTGCGTCTTGCTCGTTAAGGATTCGTCGTCCGGCCATGCGTGCGCCACCTCCGACCGAGGGAGGTTGCGCACCGCCGTGTTCGTTGTCACCCCGGCGTCGCTGATGGGTCACGATAGAAGCGACGTGGCCCGGAAGCCGGAAACCTCTTTTCGATCAGAGGCTTCGGGGCCGTTTCACGAGTCGGGGAGGCAGGATTTGAACCTGCGATCCCTTGGTCCCGAAGCAACGTCGTTGGGCGTCAAGCCGATCGCACGCCGTCACAACCAGTCGTTCTTAGCTCTCGAACTGGCTCTGCCGATTCCACCTGGTCGCATGCAGCACCCCCAAGCGCCAAGCCGTTTGCCGCTGGGCTGCTGCTGCGCCCTGGCCGATACCGACGGCTACAGCGGCAGCTCCGACTGGACCGCCCCTTTACGCTTGCCTGCGCGAGGCTTAGTTGAATGCTCAGGTAGAAGGCGTGCAAAGTCGAGAGCCTGAAGAATGTCTTTGTTGATCGGCCTTTTCGAGTCCCAGAAGATCCTCGCCTTGAAGAAGTCGCTAGCTGCCTCTGAGGTCAAGGCGGCGAAGGCTGCTTCGGCGTCCTCTCTCGAATCGAACGGCAAGAAGTAGCAGGTGTCGTCGAAGACAACTGGGGATGACCCAACTGGACCCAGCAGCTGAAAGGCGAGCCGCTTGTAGAGCCCAGAGATAGCCACCTTGTACGGCGCAAACGAGTAGTCGCCGACGCCGAAGACAGCGAACTCATCCCGCCCAACGTAGATCGACGACTTCCTGCGCCCCAACGCCTCCTTGTGCTTCTGGAGATAGGCCCACGTGCGAGGGGCTGTCGTCTGAAGGTGCTCCGTCGATTCCGATAGCCGCCGCTGCGGCACCAGCATGTACCGGCTCGGTGTCTTGCCGCCGTTCGCCAAGTCGGAACTCTTCATCATGGGAAACACGCACGTCGATTCAATGGCCACGACTTCACCAAGGCCGTTGACCAAGCCGGCCTCCGTTTCCGTCAACTCCATCACCTTCGAGCAGTCGTGCTTGATGCCTGAGCGCCACTGCACGGGGCTCTCACCGGCGAGCTCGGTCGTGCGTGAGAAGGCATCAACATCAGGGACGATCACGCCGTCCAAGACCCCGATTCGAGCCGACGGCCGAAGCGCATCAAGGCCTGTGTAGCTCGGCCATACCAGCCGCCTCGGCCTCTGGATTCCAGTGCGACAAGCAAGGACAACGGCGTCAACGGCGGCGGCAAAGTGCTTCCCAGCGTCGATGCGCCACATCCCAATTGGTTCGACTCGTAGGGAGCTACTTTCGACGTACTCCACGATACGACGGGCAACCGCAGACTTGCAGAGCACCGCCAAGCTCGCCCGTCGGCCTTTGAGTGACTGAAGCAGTCGGATCAGCATCCATTCAGAGATGTCGAAGTTGCTCTTGCCCGTCAGCGCACTCAGCCCTGACAGCGCCTTGAAGTTTTCTCGCCGAGGGGTGTTCTCGCTCTCAAGGGCACCCTGTCGAGAGGTCGTAACCCAGGGCGGATTGCCGACGATCCACAGCGGCTCTGGAAGGTCAGCAAGCTCCTGTTCCCAGTCGATGGCGAAGAAGTCAGCCTGCCGCACCGAGTGGTTCGCACCCACCAGCGACAGGGAGCTCCGTGCTTCTTCGACGTACTCAAGATTGATGTCCAAGCCATGCAGGAGCGCACGGGGAAATCGATTCGCAGCAGCACGAAGGAAGCTGCCCTTACCGCAGGTTGGCTCCAGAACGACTCGCGGTGTTTCCCGGCACTCTTCCGCAAGCCGCTCAAGAACAGCCGCCGCCAGTGCCGGCGGGGTCTGCCAGTCGCCAAACTCCAGTTTCGTCTTTCGCGTCACGTTCCGCTCCAGAGGCGAAGTACGCCACCAACTTCACCTGCAACGCGAATGACGTGGGCATACTGAAGCCGCCACTGAAGAGCGTTTGAGATCGTCAGGTACCCTTGGGCGGGCTTCTGCTTCAGCACTTCCTCGGCGATGCGTTCGGCCTCGATGTCATCGACCGGCAAGTTGCGATCTTGGAGGTACGCGACGATGTCCTCCTTGTTGGCGTCGTCTGCGACCATTTCCCGCAGTCTCTTGGTCATTGTGAAATCGCCGGTCGCTTCGGCTTCGACGAGAACGGTGTGGAGGATGTTGAGGTTGGCCGTCTTGGCCTTGGGATCGTCATTCTTGTCGTACACGAAGACGAGCAGCCCGTAGCCGAGCCCGAAGACCTTCTGCCGTGCCGACTTGAAGGGGCAGGATGATTGAGGCTGCTTCTCGCTGGTCACCTTCAGGTCGATGTTCAAGTCCGGGAAGTCGATCCCTTTGGCAGAGTTCCCGTCGGCCATCGTGTACTTGCCTTCGAGGTACTTCCGGAACTTGTGCTCAAGGTAGGTCCCGACTGCTTTCCCGTCCGTCACCCCGTAGAGGCTGGGTTCATCGTGGCTGCTCTCGACCGTTGCGAAGGCGGCGGCCTCGTTCTTCAACAGCTTGATGGTCAGGTTCGG
>JALHOS010000390.1 GCA_022842905.1 Myxococcaceae bacterium
GAAGAGCCCGACGAAGAGCTGCGCGGGCGCATGTATCGGGCGCTGGCCCGCGCGGTGAAAGGCCGCCGCCTCATGCTCAAGGACCTGGGGCCGGTGCGCGGCGCGTTGGAGCGGGAGCTGGCGCGGGCCTGGCTCGCGCTGCACCGAGCCGAGCGGCTGGGCCTGCAAGACGGCCCCGGCCCCAACACTCCGCGCAACGGCGAAGTGGCCGCGCGGGCGCTGCTCGCCTCGGCGCTCAAGGAGAAGGTCACGCAGGTCGAGCACCGCGTGTTCCTGCTGCTGGCGGTGCTCTACCCCGACGCGGGCATGGAGCAGATCGCCGCGGGCCTGCTCGACGCGTCGGGCTCCGACGCGACGCGCCGCCGAGCCAACGCGGTGGAGCTGCTCGACAACCTGCTCGATCGCGACCTCAAGAAGCGTTTCCTGCCACTCGTGGAGGACTCGCCGCGTTCGGAGCGGTTGACGCAGGTGGCCGAAGCGTACCCCGCCCCGGCGATCACCGCGGAGCAAGCGCTGGCCGAGCTGTGCACCGACGAAGCGGCCTGGGTCCGAGCCTGCGCGGTGTGGTGCATCGCCCAGTCGGAGAACCCGCAGCGCCGTGAGCGGGTGCGCGGCGCGCTGACCGACGGGAGCGCGGTGGTGCGCGAAGTGGCCGTCGTCTCGCTGCCCAGCACCGTCCCGGACGAGGCCAGCCTGCTCGCGCAGGAGCGCCTGAAGGACGACGCCGCCTTCGTCCGGAAGCAGGCGGAGCGCGTGCAGAGCGGCGGAGGCGTCAGCCCATGAGCGCGCCCGTCGAACGGCGCAGAACTGTGGTAGGCGACGCGACGACGCCCATGATCTCGACCGTCGAGCGGGTGCTGTTCCTCAAGTCGATCGACCTCTTCAGCCAGATCCCCGGCGAAGATCTCGCGGCGATCGCCCTCATCTCCACCGAGCAGCGGCGGGAGCCGGGGGAAGAGATCTTCGCCGAAGGTGAGGCGGGCGACGCGCTGTACCTGGTGATCGACGGCAAGGTCCGCGTCCACAAGGCGGACCGGGTGATCGCCGAGCTGGGTGAGCGCGAGTGCTTCGGCGAGATGGCGATCCTCGACGCGGCGCCTCGGTCGGCGACGGTGACCGCGGTGACGGACACCAACCTGCTCCAGCTGACCCGCGAGGACTTCGAAGACATCATGGCCGAGAAGCCGGAGATCGCGACGGGCATCATCAAGGTGCTGACCCGCCGGCTGCGCGACGCGATCCGCTAGACGCAGGCTGCGCGACGTCTTTCCCCATGAGCTCCTTCGCTCTTCCCAAGGACAGCGCGGAGTCGACTGACCGAGCCGACGCGGCGCGCACCTTCGGCGCGTCGTGGAACAAGGCGATCAAGCAGATCGCCATGTACCGCCACGCCCAGGCGAAGTACCCCGAGTTCCTCACGCGCGCGCACGAGGCGCTGACGGCCTTTGGGGCGCAGTTCGGCGTGCTCCAGCTCAAGGTCGATCAGGCCCAGCTCGCCCACGAAGGCCAGCCGCTCCTCGACGTCGACAGCCCGATCCCCTACCGGCTCTTCAAGGAAGGCATTCGGCAGGTGCTGCTGCGCCCCGGGGCGAGCGTCGACGAGTTCGTGCGCCTGACGACGATCCTGCTGTCGGACCCGGACCGCGGTGACGAAGAGCTCAACACCCAGCTCTGGCGGGAGCAGCTGCCACACGTCGAGTACATCATGGTGGCCTCGTTCCGCATGGACGAGTTCTCCGAAGAGCAGGTCGAGGTCGAGGTGGGCCAGGTCGTGGACGCGCTCCAGCAGCGGCTGCGCAGCGACTCCGACGACTTCGTGCGCTTCGCCCGCGTGGGCGAAGACGACGTGAGCGCCACGCTGAACGACGTCGAGCAGCTGCGCGGCGTCGTGGTGACCGGGCTGACGGCGACGGACGCGCTCAAAGCGAAGGTTCAGAGCGACATTCACGCCGAGGAGAACCAGCGGCTGTTCCCCAAGCTGCTGACCGCGCTCTTCCAGTCCGTCGAGTCCGGCATCGACGACACGGAGCTGTTGCTCGAGCTGTTCACCCAGCTGCTCGACATCATGCTGTTGCAGGAAGACTTCGCGATCATCGGCCAGGTGCTGGGGCGGCTGCGGGCGCTCGAGGCGAAGGGGCCCAAGACGCCGCTGGGTAAGCTGGCGGCCCTGTTCGTCGGAAAAATGGCCGAAGAGCAGCGCCTGTCACGGCTCGGTGACGTGCTGCGCGTGCGCAAGCCGAAGAGCCCGCAGGACGTCGCGCGCTACCTGGCGGCGCTGCCCGCATCGGCGGCGCCCATGCTGGTGGAGGTGCTCGACGGGCTCGACCTGGCCGACAACCGCACGCTGTTGGCCGACGCGCTGGTGCCGTTCGCCAAGGCGACCCCAGACGCGTTCGTGGCCCGCCTTGATTCGCCGCGGCCGCAGCTGGTGCGGGACATGGTCTACGTGCTCGATCGAGCCAACGTGCCGGACAAGGTCCGCTACTTCGCGCGGGTGATGCAGACCGACAACCTGGCGAACAAGCTCGAAGTGCTGTCGATCATCGCCAAGGGTCGAACGGTGGAGACGCGGGCCTTCGTCGTCGGGCTCCTCGACGATCCACAGTGGCAGGTCCGCGCCCAGGCCGCCCGGGTGCTGCCCGAGTTCGATCGCGAGCGCGCGTTCGTGGATCTGATGCGGCTGGTCGCCGACAAAGGTCGGTGGGAGCAGCGCACGCCGGCGGAGCGGGAAGCGTTCTACGCGGCGATCGGCATCACCGGTGTCCCCAGCGCGCTGCAGTACTTCACCCAGCTGCTCAGCCAGAAGAGCGGGCTGTTCGACAAGAAGCGGATCACCGACGAGAAGCTCCTCGCGGTGGCGGGGCTGGCGAGCGCGGCGACGATCCAGGCCGCGAAGCTCCTGCAGGACGTCGTCGACGATCGCTCCCAGCCGTCGGAAGTGGTCAACGCCGCGAAGGTCCAGCTCGCGAAGGTGAAGCGCGCACTCATGGGAGGCGGGTGAGGCCCATGGCCGACAAGGTTCAGCTCCAGCGGCTGGCGGAGACGGGCGGCGACGCGATCGACCAGGCTGGACGGGCGCACGACGAGAAGCTGCAGGGCCTGGCGCGCTCGCTCGTGTCGAGCCTCTACATGCTGGTGCGCTCGGCCAAGCTGTACGACCCCGACAACGCCGTCTTCGACAAGCCGCTGGTGCAGCTGCGCGACGCCATGAACGCGATCATCCAGCGCGAGGGCAAGCTCGAGCTGTTCGGCGTGCAGCAGTCGATCTACCTGAACGGCATGTTGGTGAAGGTCGACGCGAGCGCGCTGGACAACGTGAAGACCCTGCTCGACGAGCTGCGCGGGAAGGACGTCGCCGGGTTCACGCTGTTTCGCTCGGTGTCCGGCGAGGAGCTGAAGAACTTCATCTGGATCTTCGCGAAGGACCAGACGCAGGCCGCGCCGGAGGAAGGGCTGAGCGGCAAGCGCCTCATCTCCATGCGGCTGGCCAGCTGGAGCAAGCTCAAGGACCGGCTCGAGCACGAGCGCGACGAGTCCGAGGCCAAGCTCGACCGCAAGAAGTACGCCCTGACCTGCTACGCCCGCGTCGTCTTCTTCGTGCGCAAGTACGTCGACTCGCTGCGCGCGGAGCGGCCGGTCAACACGTCGCGCGCGCTGCGGCTGGTGCAGGACCTGGTCGACCTGTCCTTCGACCACCGCACCCACTTCTTGGGGCTGACGACGACGCGCACCGACTCGGAGTACCTCGTCTACCACCAGGTCAACACCTGCCTGATGGCGATCGTCCTCGGCGCCGAGCTGGGCATGACCAAGCCGCAGCTGCGCGACCTGGGCTACATCGCGCTGTTTCACGACGCGGGCATGGCCATGCTGCCGGACGCGCTGCTGGCCAAGAGCGGCGCGCTGACCGAGCCGGAGAAGGCGCAGGTGACGAAGGCGCCCCTCATGACGGTGCGGAACATTCTGCGAGAGCGCAGCTTCAACCGCGCCACGCTGCTGCGGCTGATCACCGTCTTCGAACACAAGGTCGAGTTCGGCACCGCGGTGAAGGACGACGAAGGCAACGTGCAAATGATTCTGCCCAAGAGCGATCTGGGGCTGTACGCGCGGATCATCGCGATCTGCAGCACGTACGACGCGCTCACGTCGAAGCGACCCTTCCGCGACGCCTACGGCCCGCAGGTGGCGCTCATGCTCATGTTCTCGGAGCTGCGGAACAAGTTCGACCCCGACCTGCTCCGCGTCTTCATGAAGGTGATGGCGATCCAACCCGTGCGCGTGCTGTCCAAGCGGCAGCAGAAGCTGAAGGTCGGCCTGATCTGAACGGAGCGCCGTCTACCGGAGCTTGGACAGCGCCTTCTTGGCCGCGGCGTAGTCCTTGGGCACCGGCGCTTCGAAGCGCAGCCGCTTGCCCGTGCGCGGGTGCAAGAGCTCGAGCCGCAACGCGTGCAGCGCCTGCCGGGCGATCACCTCGACCTTCGCGCTGGCCCGCGAGCCGTACACCGCGTCGCCCAGCAGCGGGAAGCCGGCGTCGGCCAGGTGCACGCGGATCTGGTGGGTGCGCCCCGTCTCGAGCTGCAGCTCCACCTCGGCGCCCAAGGGAAATCGCTGAAGCGTGCGCAGGTGCGTCACGGCGCGCTTGCCGACGGACAGCTTGCTGCTGAAGCGCTGCCGCTGCGTCGGGTGGCGGCCGTACAGCGTGTCGAACGTGCGCTCGTCCGGCGGCTGCCCGAAGACCAGGGCCAGGTACCGCTTGTCCACCGTGCGCGCCTTGAAGGCCGCCTGCAGCGCCCGCAGCGCCTCGTCGTGTTTGGCGACGACCAGCACGCCGGACGTCTCACGATCGAGTCGGTGGACGATGCCGGGGCGCGCCTCGCCACCGACGCCGGCCAGACCCTCGACGTGGTGGAGCAGCGCGTTGACGAGGGTGCCTGTCGCGTGGCCGGCCCCGGGGTGCACCACCAGGCCCGCAGGCTTGTCGACGACGACGAGATCGCGGTCTTCGTAGAGCCGGGTGAGCGGAATGGCCTCGGGCAACGGCTTGGGCGGGACGACGTCGGGGATCGTCACCTCACAGCGCTGGCCGTCCTTGAGCCGCGCCGACGCCTTGGCGCGCTGCCCGTCGACCGTGACGTGCCCTTCGTCGATCAGCGCCTGCCCTCGTGCCCGAGACGGCACCAGGCCCGCCTCGACCAGGAACTGATCGAGCCGCTGCCCGCGCGCCTGGGTGGGGACGACGAGCTGCCGGCGCTCCGTCACCAGATCTTCGACTTGACGTGCCCCTTGGGCTTGATGACGACGTCGACGATCGCGCGTTCGAAGAAGTTGGCCTTCGTGTAGATCTCCTGGCTCACGCGCGTCTTGTAGAACTCGCGGCCCTCTTCGATCTCGTTGGCGATCGCCTCGAAGAGGTTGTCCTGCTCCAGGCCCTTGAGGATCTTCGCTTCGTTGTAGAGCGAGATGTCCGACGCAATCGCTCGCGCGGCCCGCATCGCCTTCATCTTCTCGTCGTCGGTCATGGGCCGGGATCAGGGCCTCTTGGGCCCGCGCTGTCAACCTTTCGCGCGGTGGGCGTCGACGAAGGCCAGGTAGCTCTTGGCCACCGCCAGCCCGTCGAGCCCCAGCTCCCGCGCGACGTTCATGAGAATGCCGCGCAGGTACACCGTGGCCGGCAGCGAGTCGTAGCGATCCGCTTCGATGTGCTCGAGGTGCTTGAGCCCAATGCGCGTGCGCTCGGCCAGCTGCGCCAGCGAAATGCCGCGCGCCAGCCGAACCTGCCGCAGCAGGTCGCCGTTGAACTCCACCCCCGCAGGCACCTCGTAGGGCTTGAGCTTCGGCTCGATGGGCCGGTGCTCTCGACCAGCCGAGCGCGCCGGGACGATCGAAACCTGCACCTCCGCGTCGTCCAGCCGAGGCACCAGCGCGTCGTCTTGAGGAGGCGTCCCTTCGGCGGGCTGAACTTCTTCTCTCGCCGCCGGCGGGGGCGCGGCCGGCAACTCGCGAAGCTCTGGCGGCCGCTGCGGCGCTGGCGAAGGCCAACCTCGAAACTCGGGGTCGAGCTCGGCCACGTCGCCCGGCGCAGCGAAGGGCGCCGACGCCATGGGCAGGGGGAGCGGCTCGGTCCGCGAGCCGACCACGGACGCGACGGGCTGCGGAATGTCTGCCGGGCCGACGCCGTGGGCCGGTGCGGCTGGAGCCTGGGGCGCCATGAACGACTCCGGCGCCACGTCCGCGGCGCTCCCCCGGAGGGCCGGCCCAGCGTGCGCGCTCGACTCGCCCGGCTCGAGTGGGGACGCAGCACGAGGCCCGGGCGTCGCCGGGATCGACCCCGACGCGCCCACGACGCCCTCGTTCGCTGCCGCGGCCATGATGGGCGGCGAAGCCAAGCCAGCGGACGGGCCCGGGAAGGGCAGCGCCGACGTGCCATGGCCGCCGGGGCTCGGTGTGGCGTCCATGATCGGCGGCGCAGCGGGACCAGCGGACAGGCCCGGGACGGGCGGCGCCGACGTTCCATGGACACCTTGGCTCGGCGCGGCCTCCATCATCGCCGGCGCAGCCGAACCAGCGGTCGTTCCCGGGACGAGCGAGGTCGACGCTGCAGCGACGCCCGGGCTCGGCGCGGCCTCCATCATCGCCGGAGCAGCGGAGCCGACGGTCAGACCCGAGACGGGCAGCGCCGACGCGCCATGTACGCCCGGGCTCGGTGTGGCCTCCGTCAACGCCGGAGCAGCGGAACCGGCGGTCAGGCCCGGGACGGGCAGCGCCGACGCGCCATGGCCGGCCTGGCTCTGCGCGGCGGCCATGATCGGCGACACCGCGTACAGGCCGGGAACGAGCGTCGACGCGCTCTGGCCTGCCTGGCTTGGTGCGGTACCCATCATGGGCAGCGCGCCCGCAACGGCGGGTTGGCCCGGCCCCTGCGCTGACGCGCCGCTCGAGCGAAGTCCTTGGTCATCGAGCCCCGGCCATGCGGCGCTGGCCGGCGGAGGTGCCTGCGCCTCGCTCGCCGGCAGCGGCGCCCCCGGAAGCCCGACAGGGACAGCAGGAGCCCACTGCGCGAGGCTGGGGGCGTTGGGCAGCGTCGGCGCGCGCTCCGTCACGAACGCGCTCGGCACATTCGGTTGCGCCGAGCGCAGCTCACCGGTCGGTGCGCTCGGCGCGACCGCGTGCGCCCAGCGCGACTCGACCGCGGGAGCCGGCGCCTGGGCACTCGAGGCGAACGTGGGCTGGCTGGGCGCATGCCACGGCGCGGTCGCGCTCGTCATCGACACGGGCGAGGCGTCCGGAGCCGGCGCGGAGCCACGAGGCGCGAAGGTCGGCCGGCTCGGCATCTGCCACGGGGCGGGGCCCGCGGGCG
>JALHOS010000391.1 GCA_022842905.1 Myxococcaceae bacterium
GGAGCGCGGGGCGGCGGTCTTGTCGTCGGCCGTGGGCTGCACGCCGGAGCCGGCCTGCGTGGTCTCGTCCGGGGCCTCGGCCTGGGTGACGTACGTGAGGAAGTTGCTGCCCTCGACGTACTCCATGGTGAAGTACCAGGTGTCGTTCTCGCTGAAGAGTTCGTAGAGGCTGATCAGGTTCCGGTGGCTCAGCTCGGCCAAGGAGCGGAACTCGCGCTTGAAGCGGTAGATCGCCTCGGCGTCGGCCTGCGGCAGCGTCTTGAGGGCGACCTCTCGTTTGAGCTCGCGGTCGAACACCCGGTAGACGACGCCCATGCCGCCCTGGCCCAGCTTGCCGCGAAACTCGAAGCGGTCGAGGCCGGTGAGTGAGGTGAACATGGCCAGGAGAGAACGGCCGCGACTCTAGCAGCCGAGCGTGGCCCGTCAGCCTTCAGTGTCCGAAGAGCCGGTCGGCCAGGCTGACGGCGTCGAAGGCCCCCAGCACGACGTCGCCCAGCCGCAGCTGCGCACCGGGCACGAGGGGCGCGACGGCCTTGGGGCCCAGCGGCTGGCCCGCCAGCTCCGTGCTCCCGCCGGACAGCACGGTCAACCGCCAGCCGTCGCCGTCGGGCTCGAGGAGCAGGTGCTCGCGGGACACGGTGGCGTCGTTGATGACGACGTCGCAGTGGGTGGCCCGCCCCAAGCGCAGGGCGGTGCGCGTGCGCAGCTGAAAGGCGAGGCTGTCGGCCTGGGTGGGGGCGACGGTCGCGCCGCTCGAGCGCTTGGTGGGGTCGAACAGCCCCGACGTGCTCCAGCGGCCCGGCTCCCACACCAGCCACAGCCCTGGGTGCGCCTTCGCGAAGCCGTCCTTGCCGAGCTCGGCGCAGCGGCGCGCCAGGAGGGACAGCATGAAGGCCGGGGCGGCCGGAGGCGCGCTGCCCAACGCGCTAGGCTCCGTCCGCGTTCGCGCCGCGCGTGCGCCCCAGCGCCACGACGGCGCCGAGCCTGCGCTGAGCGGCGAGCGAGGGGGCGGCGACGCGTGGGAAAGGCATGAGCGGTGGCGACTATGCCACAGCCACGAGGGACGACGGCCGCGTTGGGAGGCATGTGTCGCCGCGGGAGGGCTCGGGCGCGCGGGGTGGACGCTTTGCCAGCTCGGAGGTCGGGTGGAGGACGCTCTGGGGGCGCGTGGCGACGACGGGCGGGGTGTTACGAAACCAGCGGCGTGCTGCGGGGCAGGTCGGGAGGCCGGGGCGGCTGAGCGAGTCACCGCCCAGCCGCCCTCACGCAGCGCTCACCGCGACTTCGCCTTGCCGAGCGCGGCGGCGACCTTCTTTCGCGAGGGGCCGGAGCGCTTGATGGCCTCGCGTGCCTCGTCACGGCGAACCTGCCAGGCCTTGGCGGCCCACTTCACTTCGTGCGGCTGAACCGAGACGCGGTGTCGATCCGGCGCGCCGCGCTGCTTCAGATCGTCAGCCATGGCGCAGCCGGCCCTTGCGAGACTTGGGCAGCGTGACTACGCGAGCGCGACATGCTCCTGTCCTTCGAGGTCGGCAACTTTCGGTCGTTCGGCGAACGGCAAGAGCTCAGCCTGTTTCCAAGCGAGCGCGAGTCGAAGTTCCCTGAGTATCTTCTTCAGCCACCTGGCGTCGCGGACCTGAAGGCGCTGCCGTTGGCGGTCATCTACGGACCCAACAGCGCTGGGAAGTCGAACCTCGTGAAAGCGCTGCGCGCGCTCAAGGCGCTCGTCACGGAGCGTCCGACGACGCAGACGCCGGACGAGAGGTTCCGCTTCAGCGCGCGGCTCGGCCAGCTCCCCACGGAGCTACGCGTCCGGTTCTGCGCTCGCGCGCGAGTCTTCGAATATGAGGTGGCTCGTAACCACGACGCGGTCGAGCGCGAATCGCTCAGCGTGGCGTCCAAGCCCGCGCTCGGTGGTGGGCTCGATCGGGTGTTCAGCCGTACCTCGAGCGGTCAAGTGATGTTCGACGAGCGCTGCGCCGACGAGCTGCCCGTGGGCATCGGCGGGCTCCTTGACGTGGTGGGCGTGGCGGCAAACGAACTCGTGCTCGGCAAGCTGTTCGACGTGCTCGCTGAGGAAAAGCTCAGGCCGCTCTTGGCTGCAGTGAGACACTGGTTTCGAAGTCAGCTCACCATCATCGGACCGGAGGACCGCGCGGTCGCGCTGCCGGAGCTTCTGCTGGGGGCGCCGGACCTGCGAACCTCGCTCGCCAGCTTCCTACGGACGGCCGGAACCGGCATGTCCGACCTCGACATTCGCACGTGGGACCTTGAGCTCGAGAGCCTGGAGCCCACGGTCCGGGCGACGCTCGAACTTCTCCCGGTTGGGCAGACGATTTCGAGCGGCTGGGTCGACATGACCCGCGACACCGATCGCCATTTCCGCGCACTCGAACTGCAAGCGGTCCATCGATCCGGAGAAGCCGAGGTCCACAGTCGGTTCAGTGACGAATCTGACGGGACTCAACGCCTCCTTCAGCTGCTGCCGATGATCTTCGCGGCGGGCATCTTGCGGGAGCCACCCCAGCGGGTCTTCGTGGTCGACGAACTCGACCGAAGTCTACACGCGACGCTCGTTCATGCGTTCGTCGATCAGTTCGTCAGGCGTGCATCCAAAACCAAGAACCAGCTCATCACCACGACCCACGAAACTCACCTGCTCGACGCCACGCGTTTCCGTCGCGACTGCTTCTGGTTCATGAACAAGACAGAGTCTGGTGAGAGCCGGCTGTACTCGCTCGACGAGTTCCCCGTGCGGCCGGACCTCCCGCTCGACAAGGCCTATCTCGACGGTCGGTTCGACGCGATCCCTCCCGTAGGCGGATTGGACGACATCACATGACGCCAGCCCATCCGCTCAAGCGACCCGATCGCAAGCTTCGCGACGACCGGCTCTTCACCATCGCGACGGAAGACGCCTACGCGGCGAAGCAATACCTCGAGGCGCTGCCCACCCGGCGCGTGGCCGTGGTCGTCCTCCCCACTGACACGGCCGAGAACCGATCGTCCCCCAAACATCTTCTGGAACGCGCGAGGAAGGCGATCGCTGAAGCGACCAAGGCGAAGACTCGTTTGCCGGACGACCAAGCCTGGTTGGTTTTGGACACCGATCACTGGGTCGAGGCCAACCATGTGCAGGGGTTCGCCAACACGCTCTCGGAAGCACGCAAAGCAGGCATCTGCGTCGCCGTCTCGAACCCCTGCTTCGAGGCATGGCTCTACCTGCACTGTGACGAGCTACCGAGCGACATCTCAGGGTGTGGCGATCTCATTCAGCGGCTCAAGGCGAAGTTGGGGGGCTACAACAAGACGCGGATCGACGCGTCGAGGTTCCTGCCTGGTGTCGCGGCGGCCGTGCGTCGTGCCGCCGCAACGCCGAGGGACGGCTGGCCTCAGACGCCGGGTTCACAAGTCGTTCACCTCGTTCGCGAGCTGGGCGCGCACGAGCCCGTCTGACGGTCCCGCGTTTCGCGAAGCCGGCGGCTACGTTCCTGCGAGCAGACCTGGCTCCGGGGGCGTTCGCGCGGCGCCTTGCTTCAGCTGCGTGCAGGGCGCCGACCCTCTGCCGAGCGTCGAGCGAGGCGGCGACGAGCGCGAGGGGCATGAGCGCGCCGACTCCGCCACAGCAGCGATTCGACGACGGCCGCGCTGGGAAGCCAGGTGTCGCCGCTGCTGTCATTCCCCTTCGGGCACCGGCGTGGCGCGCGCGACCGCGGCGTCGATCGCCCCGCGCACGCGGTCCCACGACGTGAAGTTGGCCGTGTACGCCAAGTGCACCTCCGTCGGTCCTGGCGGCGCGACGACGTGGAAGGGCCGCAACGGGTCTCCGCCGAGCTGCGCGCGCGTCCGGCTGACTTGCTCGGCGTAGGCCACGGGGTTGGCGGCGACGAAGCCCAGCAGCGCGAAGAGAACCGCGTTGGTGCAGTCGGGCGCGCCGACCAGCGAGGGTCGATCGAGCACGGCTTCGAGCCACGGGCCCACCACCGCTTCGCGCTCGGGGTTCCGCTCGAGGCTGGCCCACAGGCTGGCCGAGCCCGCGACGACCTGCGCCTGCGCCAGCCCTTCTTGCGCACCCCACATGGCCAGCGTGAGGCGCTTGCGGGCCAGCTCGTCCTGCGCCCAGGGGCCTCCGAACGCTTCCTGACTGGCGGCGAAGGGCTGCGTCGGGTCGTGGGCGAGGGCGAGGGCGTGGCTGACGTGCAGCGCCACCGCTTCCAGCTCATGCGGGCTGCGCCACATGCGCGCCGTCTTCGCCAGGTGCGTGAGCCGTTCGAGGAGCGCCCGCCGGACGGTCACGGGACGAGCCTCAGGCCTTCGCCGGCCTCGGGGAGCGGCTCGGTGAGCAACCGAAAGAGGGCGGGGAGGCTCGGGACCGAGCTGTCGTGCATGAGCAGCCGCGTCACCGTGTCGATGGGGAGGAACGCGTGCTGCTCCGTGGGGCTCACCAGGCCGGGGTTGAGCGCCCCGTCGTCGCTGACGTTCTTCCAGCGCCAGCCGTTGGTCTTTCCCACCGCGTCGCCGAACGTCAGCGCCAAGCTCGTCACGTGCCGCGACTGCGCGGTGGGGCTTCCGTTCTGCTTGAGGAAGAGCAGGACCCGGTCGAGCTGCGAGACGACGTCACGAGGGGTCGGGTCGGCGGGGCCTTTGAGCCACTGGGCGCGGGCCCGTTCGATGGCGAGGGCGATCTCCGCCAGGTGCTTCTCGGAGAGCGGAGAGATCGTCCACGCCACGCGCACATTCAACCCTAACTGTCTGAAACACGTGCGGATTTCTCAAAACCGCGTGAGGGCCGTGCGGCCGCGCTAAGCCCTCGCGTTCATGAGCAGCGCGACCCCACCGCCGGCCCCAGCGCCGGCCCCGAGCCCCGCCGCGGCGGAAGCGACGGCCCCTTCCAGCGACGGTCCGAAACCCAACGGGCCAGACGCGCCCCACGGCGCGGCTCACCACGGCAAAGGTTCGTTCTTCGGGCTGGCGCTGGGCGCGCTGGGCATCGTCTACGGCGACATCGGCACCAGCCCGCTCTACGCCGTCGCCGAGTGCTTCACGAAGAAGCAGCGGCCGGACGGCACCTGGGTCACCTCACCGCACGCGCTGGACGTCAGCCACGACGCGGTCCTGGGTATTCTGAGCCTCGTCTTCTGGTCGCTGATGATGGTGGTGACCTTCAAGTACTTGAGCTTCATCACGCGCGCCGACAACAAGGGTGAAGGCGGCACGTTCGCGCTGTTGGCGCTCGTCCCGAAGGGCAAGACGGCGGGGCGCGGGGCGGTGGTGTTGGCGGCGCTCTTCGGAGCGTCGCTGCTGTTCGGCGAAGGCATCATCACCCCGGCGATCTCGGTGCTGTCGGCGGTCGAAGGCATCGGCGTGGCCACCCACGCGGCGGAGCACTTCGTGGTGCCGATCGCCTTTGCGATTCTCCTGGCGCTCTTCCTCGTGCAGCGGCGCGGCACCGAGAAGATCGGTCGGGCGTTCGGGCCGGTGATGGTGGTGTGGTTCACGGCGATCGCGATCCTCGGGGCCTTCGCCATCGTCCGCCGGCCCGACGTGCTCTCGTCCGTCGACCCGCGCTGGGCGTACCGCGTGTTCGAGAAGGACCCGCTGCACGCGTTTCGGGTGCTGGGCAGCGTGGTCCTCTGCATCACAGGCGGCGAGGCGCTCTACGCGGACCTGGGCCACTTCGGGGCCAAGCCCATTCGCTGGTCGTGGGTGGTCGTCGTCTTCCCCGCGCTGCTGCTCAACTACTGGGGCCAGGGCGCGTACCTGCTCGAGCACGGCTGGGTCGAGAAGCCGTTCTGGGCGCTCGTGCCGCCGGCCTTCCTGTACCCGATGGTGGTGGTGGCGACGGGGGCGGCGGTGGTGGCTTCGCAGGCGCTCATCTCCGGCGCGTTCTCGTTGGCGCGGCAGGCCGTGCAGCTGGGCTTCATGCCCCGCGTGACGGTGGTGCACACCAGCGCGAAGAACGAAGGGCAGATCTACGTGCCCGAGGTGAACCAGGCGCTCATGTTCGCGTGCCTGGCGCTCGTGGTGGTCTTCCGCGAGTCCACCGCGCTGGCCGCGGCCTACGGCATCGCCGTGACGGGGGCGATGACCATCACCTCCATCGTCTTCTTCTACGTGGTGACGAACACCTGGGGCTGGTCGTACGCGAAGGCGCTGCCGCTGCTGCTCGTCTTCCTCGCCTTCGACGTGCCGTTCTTCAGCGCGAACGTCCTCAAGTTCTTCGACGGCGGCTGGGTGCCCATTGCCGTGGGGCTCATCATGTTCAGCCTGATGACGACGTGGAAGCGCGGGCGCGCGGAGCTGGCGCAGCGCTTCAACACCGCGCTCATGCCCTTGGGCGATCTGCTCCAGGACTTCGAAGCCAACCCGCCGCACCGCGTGCGAGGGACGGCCGTCTTCATGTCCGGCAACCCCGACGGCACGCCGCCGGTGCTGCTCCACCACCTCAAGCACAACCAGGTCCTCCACCGGCAGGTCGTGCTCTTGTCGATCCTCCCCAAGGAGCAGCCCACCGTCCCGAAGGACGAGCAGCTCGAAGTGCAGAAGCTCGATCACGGCTTCTTCCGCGTGCTCTGGCAGACGGGCTTCATGGAGACGCCGAACGTGCCGCAGATCTTGGTCCGCGCTCGAGAGCAGGGGCTGGTCTGCGAGCCTTCGACGACGTCCTATTTCCTGGGCCGGGAGACGCTCTTGACGAGCGGGAAGAGCTCGATGATGCACTGGCGCAAGCTGCTGTTCTCGTTCGTCTCGCGCAACGCGCTGTCGGCGACGAGCTACTTCGGGCTGCCGCCGGGGCGGGTGGTCGAGCTGGGCATGCAGGTGGATCTCTAAAGAAAGAGAGCAGCGCGTGGGGCCGGTCCTACCCGCCGTGCAGCACCACACCGTCGAGCTGAGCGGCGTGCGGCTGCACTACGCGCAGGCCGGCGAAGGGCCGCTCGTCGTCCTCCTGCACGGCTTCCCCGAGACCTGGTGGAGCTGGCGGCACCAGGTCGAGCCGCTGGCCGCCGCGGGTTTTCGCGTCGTCGCGCCGGATCTGCGCGGCTTTGGTGACTCGCAGCTCGACGGGCCGTTCGACCTCGACACCACGACCCAGGACGTGGCGCGCCTCATCGAGCACCTCAACGGTGAGGCCCCGGCGGCCGTCGTCGGCCACGACTGGGGCGGCGCGGTCGCCTGGCACCTGGCGTCCTTTCACCCTGGGCGGGTGGCGCGGCTGTGCGTGCTCAACTGTCCTCACCCAGCGCTCATGCGCGCCGCGCTCCTCGGCGGATCGGCGCGGCAGCTCCGGCGCAGCTGGTACATGTTCTTCTTTCAGCTGCCGGTCCTG
>JALHOS010000392.1 GCA_022842905.1 Myxococcaceae bacterium
CGAGCGCTCCGAGCCCCACCAGCAGGCCGATGGCCCCGCCCGCCACGCCCCCGGCGCCGACGCCGGCGATCGCCCCTTCCGGCGCCTTGGTGCTCTTCTCATGGGCGAAGTCCCGCGTGCCGCCTCGGTCCGGGAACAACACCGAGATGTCGTCGGCGCTGAAGTGCGCGAGCTTGAGGTCCTTCACGACGGCGTCGGCGTGGCTGTGGCTCGGGACGATTCCGAAGACGGCTTTCTTGGTCATGGCGTTGCTCCTGGATTGGGTGGGTACGACGGCGCAGACGGGTAGCAAGACCAAGACCGTCGCTGCGCTCGAGCGGTCTCGACTTCCTTTTCAGCGGCACCCTCGCGCCGCGGTCCGCTCAGCGCACCCCCAGGCGGCCGGAGTGAATGATGATCTCCACGCGGCGGTTGTTGGCCCGGTTCTCGGCGCTGCGGTTGTCGAGCAGCGGGTGGCTCGAGCCCAGGCCGACGGCGCTGATTCGCCCGGGCTCCACGCCTCGGGTGACCAGGTAGCTGCGCACGGTGCTGGCGCGGTTCATCGACAGCGGTTGGTTGGTGGCGTCACTCCCCTGGCTGTCGGTGTGGCCTTCGACGCTCATGGTCTTGTCGGCGCTCTGCGCGACGAGCGCGTCGGCCACCGAGTCGAGCCGCGTGCGCGCGCCTTCCAACAGCGCGGCCTTGCCTGACGCGAAGAGCACGCTGCCGCTCAGGGTGATGACGAGGCCCCGCTCGTCTTCGCGCACCGCCGCGACCTGCGCCAGCTCGCGCATCGCCGACGCCAGCTTCGCGTCCGCCTGCACGCGCGCCGCCTGCTCGGCCTCGAGACGCGCGGCGCCCCGGTCGAGCTCACGGCCCTGCGCGGTGTTGGTGCTCCGGAGGGCCTGGTTGGTGACGGCGTTCTCGGCGCGCTCGGCCGCCCACCCGGCGCGCGTCGCCTCCAGCGTCCGCTGGGTCTCCTTGGCTTGGGTGTCTCGCACGACGACGCCCTGCGCAGCGACCTGGGCGATCTTCCGCCGGTCGACCTCGGTGCGCGCCTTCACGTCGGCCAGCTCGATCTTCCGCGAGCTGATGTACGCGTAGTCGTCGAGCGTCACGGTGTCGCCGTTCGCGTCGAACTCGGCGTTGGCTTTGTCGAGGACCTTCTTCGCGTCGTACAGCTCCGTCGGGGTCAGCTGCCCCGCGAGGCCGTTGGTCGACGCCACATACGCGGCGCGGGCCTGTGCGAGGGAAGGAGGGACGGCCGTCGCGCAACCGGCGAACAGCGTGGACAGAACGACGGCGGACGTGCGGAGGATCATGAGGCGCATGGGTGCTCCTAGAAGAGAGGGGAAAAGAGGGGACGGCTCAGGGCTGGGGGCGGTCTTCGACGGCTTCGAGCTCCTTCTCGGCGCGCAGGGCCTCGGTGTGGACGGCGACCTGCCGCGCCAGGCCCAAGGACAGCTCCGCGTCCGCTTCGGCGCGCGCCAGCATGAGCGGGGCGCGCTGGTCTCCCTTGGCCGCGAGGGCCTTGGCGGAGCCGGCCTGATCTTTGGCCAGCTGGAGGTGGAGCTTCGACGCCGGCACGCCGGTGGCGCCCAGCTCCTGCGCGCTGCGAATGCTCGCCTGCGTGCCCTCGAGGCGCTCGGCGGGCAGTTGAATGGCGGCGCAGGCGCCGAGCGCGAGCAGGCTCAGCGTGGTGACGATTCGTCGAATCAGCATGGTGGGGCTCCTGGTGTGGGTGGGGGACTGGACGGCGCTTGGGACACGTCTGGGCCACGGCCTCGCAGGGCGCGGCTCGTCTGCCGACGTGGTCGAAAGGAACGGCCCTGGAGGACTTCGGGCGGGAGGTCGAACGAGGGCCCGACGCGACTGGCGCGCAGGGCCTTGCACAGCGGTGCTACGGCGTGGCGCTCGTCTTCGGAGGGACGTCGAGCTTCGCGACGAAGGCGTCAAACTGCTTCTCGGCTTCGTCCTTCGCCAGCCCCGTGCGCAGCTGGAGCTTGCCGAGGAACACTTCCTTTGCCCTTGAGCAGCAGGAGGTCGTCGTCGGTCAGCTTCGTCCACCACTCCTTCAGCTTGCTGCTGATCTGCTGCGTCTGGCCCTGCACGTCTTCCCAATTCATGGACAGCTCCTCGGTGAGGGTCGCGAGGGGTTTCGCGAGCCGCCGCGCATCGGTCTGCAAGCGCATGGCCGCTCGCCACGTGGTGGACTTCTTTGGGCGCCGCGGGTGAGGGCAGTGGCGCTTTGCCACGGCGGGGCACGCTGGTGTCCCACGTCGACGGCGCGCATTGCGCGCGGGCGCCCTTCGCTCAGCCGAAGAGCCTGCCACCCTGAAGGAGGCGGATCAGCACGACGATCAACGCCGCGACCAGCAGGAAGTGAATGAAGCCGTTCAGCGTGAACGAGGCGAGGAGCCCGAGGACCCAGAAGACGACGAGCACGACGGCGATGATCATGAGCATGGTGAGTTCCTCAGGAGGCGGCGGGGGCGATGCGAAGCAGGCTCGTCACGGAGCGCACGCCACGGAGGGTGTTGATCTTGGAGACCAGGCGGGATTCCGCCGAGCGGCTGGGAATCGTCCCGCGGAGCGTCACCGCGCCTTGCGACGTCGAGACGTCGATGCGGAAGAACCGCGCGTCGGCGTCGCCGACGATGAGGCCGTTCACGCTCGCCGTCATCGCCGCGTCGTCCAGCGCGCGACCGGCGGACTCCCCCGGCCCCACGACCCGACTGGAGGCGCAATTGGTGGAAAGACCGAGGGACAACAACACGGCAGCGAAGACGAGGGCACGCATGGGAACGCTCCTTGGGCGAGTGAGGACCCGCGGGAGTCGTGCATCGCGTGCGCCAGCGCGGGAACGGTCCGCCCAAGACAGGGCATGCAGGGTGCACCGCCGCCCGGCATGCGCACCCTCTGCCGTACACGTCGTGGCTTGCTGCTCGCGGCGCTCCTGTCCGGCGGCCACACCCTGGCTGCCGCACCGCAGCCTCCGCGAGGGCTCAGCCAGGGCGCGCCGCTTGGGCGCTGCGGGCCCCTGACCGTGACGACGAACGCAGCGACCGGTGCGGGCTTCAACGCCGACGTGTTCGGGTGGCATGACCGCGACTGTCGAGCACGCGTCGCCCGGCTCGCGCGCCCGTCGCCCTCCCAGGCGGGCGGCTACCTCTACGACTTGGCTTTCCACGCCGACGGCGCGCGCAGACTCGCGCGAGGCACGAACGCGGGCGGGTGGAACGGCTGGGGCTTCGTGGTGCTGCACTACGCCCAGACGGCGGCGACCACACAGGGGCTCCCCCCCACCTTCAGCGGGACGGTGCTGGCTGGACGACACCACGCGCTGCACCGCTTCCGCTGGCGGCTGAGCGCGGGGGGACCGGTCGACGCCACCGTGGACTGGCTCTTCGTCACCGGGCGCGACGAGCCGCTCTTCGCGGTGACGCTGGACAGCTCCCCCGCTGGCGCCGACGTGGTGAAAGCCGACAGCCGCGCGCCCTACGGAGACCTGGCGTTCGAAGGCGAGCCCGGGGACATCGGCGGGCTCGGTTGGGGTGACGCGCGCCGCTTCACCACGCGCTGCGCTGGGGCGCTGACGCCGCAGTGTGCGTGGGACTACCAGCAGCCCAACACCGTCCCCTTCGTCCGCATGTGGTCGCGGAGCGTCGACGCGGAGCAGGGCGCGGTGCAGACGACGAGCGACGCGCTGCACCCGGGCGGCGGCGACTACGGCGGCGGGATGCTCGCCGCGCACTGCCGCGGCCGCACCAGCCAGACCGCCGGGCCGGGCTGCTGCGCCGAGGGCACCCGCTTGCCTGTCGCGTGGCTGTGGCCGTACCAGCTCAGCCAGTACGAGCTGCCGTTCACCGCGACGTCTCATCGGCTGGCGTGGGGCCAGACGTACGGCGCTGTGGGGCAGACGACGTACCAACACTTCGGCAAGGCGCTGAGCGGCTACCCGTACCAGAGCTACTCCGTGTTCCTGGTGCTCGGCCCGCGCACGCCGTCGGCGACGCTCGGCAGAGTGGCGGCCATGGAGCGACTGCTCGGCGCGCGGCTGACCGTGAGCGAGGGAGAGGTGCTGACCGAGGCCCCCGGAGGCGTCGGTCGCGCGGACGCGGTTCGGCTGGACGTGCCGGGCTACGACCCCACGTACGCGACGTTCGACGTGCGAGCCGCTTCCGGGCGGGCGACCTTCACGCTGGAGCCGCTGGCCGGCCCCGTCGATGCGCCGGTGTTTCGAGTGCACGGCCAAGTCGAGCCGCCGACGACGTTCACCTTGGACGGCGGAGCGCTGACCCCGGACGTCGACGTGTTCGTCACCCACGACGCCGTGCGCGCGACGACGTGGCTCACCCTGCGCGCGACGGTCGTCCGCCCGGTGACGTTGCAGGTGCGCTGAGCGCACGCGCAGTGAGGCGTTTCGCCGCGGCGCAGTGCCGCGGAGCGGAGGAGCGCCCGCGAGAAGGGTCGGCGAGCCGTCAGATTCGATACGAGAGCAGCGCCCGCGGCGTCACCCCCAGCGTGCTCGCCCCCAGCACCATGGCGTCCAGCGTCACCGCGACGCCCACTCGCCAGTGGCGCGACAGCGCGAACGCCACGCCACCTTCCAGGTACGGGCCGAAGGCCTCGGCGACGCGCAGCGCTCGGACGACCCGAAGTTGCAGCTCGACGCCCAGGCCCACGAACGGCTGGACCACCTCGCCGTCCCGAAACTGGGCGCGGTAGCCCAACGACAAGGGAATGAAGAGCTGGTGCACGCCACCGGAGAAGCCGGCCGCGACACGAACGCGGTGGTGGTTCCCGCGATCGCCGGTGCCGACGATGAGCTCGGGCCGAATCCCGACCGTCTGGCCGAGGATGGCCACTTCGAGCGGGAAGCCGAGCTCCATGTACTCGGCCGGGGGGGTCGCCGGCGCCTTCAACTCCACGGCCGGCACGCCGCCGAGCGACAAGCTCAGCGCGACACTCAGTTCGTTCAGCATGACGACTCCAATGCTCTCGCGAGCAGCGACCTGCGTTCCCACCACGCGCGAAGGGTGGGCCCCGGCGGCGTCGTGAGTCGTGCCCCGTGCGCCGTTGCATGTCCCACGCCGCTGCGTGAGGCGGCGAAGGGGCAGGCTCCTAGCCGCCGACCCGCACCGGAACTTCGCGCGGGCCACCCCCGGGGCGTCGCTCCTTCACCATGGAGCGAGCCGCATAGGGCCGGCAGCAGAGCGCGAACTGCGAAGTGGGGCTCGCTCGAGCCTCAGCGCTCGGCAGCCTCCGCACGGTGGGGCCGGAGATAGGTCCGACGCGGGTCAGCTCGAGCGGCTCGCGCAGCGGGCACGCCGAAGGGCACCGTCGACCATGCCAACCGGGTAGCCACCATGCAGTCTGCCGACGGCTCGTGCCACGCGAACACGCAGGGCGTGTGACGAAACGAGAGCGGCGCGCCGATGCCAGGCGAGCCCGGCACCGTGACAGCGCTCGCCGACGTGCACGTGCGCGATGAGGCTGGCGCTTCAGAACTCGTAGCGGGCGTTGGTTGCACCCGCGCGGAGGATGATCGTCCCCGTCGTGGTGCGGTAGCCGTCGAGGTAGGCGGCCTTCAGCTCGGTCAGGTCGCCCGACAGCGTCGCCGGCGACCCGCCGCTTCCTGCCAGGCAGTCCGTTGGCGCGTCGAACTTCAGCGGCACCTGGACCGGCCTCGACTCCAGGAAGCGATCCCAGCACACCGTCAGCGCTGAAGCGCTGCAGCTTCCGATGGTCGCGTCGACGATCGTGAGCTGGTTGCCCTCGACTCGAAGCTCCGCGGCGCTGACTTCGGCTCCGGCCCCCTTGCAGAAGGCGACCATGCGCGGCGTCGGCGCGGCTGGTTTGGGCGCGCCACAGGCCGTGAACAAGAAGGCGAGCAGCAGCAGTTGGCTACGGGCTTCTGCCTCCATGCGGGCTCCTTGGCGTGAGCCGTCCAGCGGCTCCCGCGACCCCGACCGGCCGCGCTGTCGTTTGAGTCGCCCATGCTACAGCGCGTGTCCCTGATTGTCCGCGGGCGCCGTCGAGCGGACCTTGGCCAGGGCGACGGCACCACGCAACGCAGCGCCGAACGTTGCGGGGCGCGCCTCTGCGCGTGGATCGCTTCGGACGTACCCGGCACCAGACCGGACATGAAAACAGCGCTGGTCCTCGCCGCCCTCGTCACCGTGAGCTGCGCCACCGCGCGCCCGAACTTCCCGAAGCTCCCAGACGTGACGGCGAGCCTCGAGGAGCGCGAGCGCGTCGCCAACGACCTGACGCCCGAAGGCACTCCGCCGCCAGGGACGCCGAGCACCGCCCAGCTGGCGCTTGGAGCCGGCGCAGCGGGTCAAGGGATCTTCGGCGTGCTGTTCCTGAAGAATGGGCTGCGAATCGAAGACCCCACCCAGCTGCGCACGCTGGTGCCTTCCGACTCGAAGTCGGCGGCCTTCATCGACGCCTTCGAGACGAAGCGGAGGGCGGCTTCTGTCTGGACCGGCGTGGGCATCGGCCTGTCCGTCGCCCTGCTGGGCGCGTTCGTGCCGACGTTCAACGTCGCGCTCAACTCGCCCGAGGGGAGCGTGGCCTGGCGGAACGGCACCGTGGCCTCGGTGAGCCTCGTCGGCGCCGCGCTCATTCTCCCGCTCGTTCCCCTGGCGATCGGCTCCCTCTTTCTTCGAGAGGCCGAGCTCGAGCGGACCAGCGCGTACTACCTGTACCCCAGGGACCTGCGCGCGGGGTTGGGGCTCGCTCACTGAATTCCCGCATCGCTGTGCTGCGCGGCCGCGCTCACCCCCGCCGCCACGCCACGACGAGCCCCGCCAGCGAGAGGTTCGCGCAGGTGAAGTACGCCAGGCCGGCCCACTGCGGCTGGCTGGCGGCCACGACGGCGCCGACGCCGAGGACGACCGCCGACCACACCAGCAGCCGGTCCGTCACCAGCGCAGCGACGGCGCAGGCGCAGGACAGCAGCGCCAGGTCACCCGGCAGCGTTCGCTCGGCAGGAATGCCAGCGGCGGCATTCACGGCGCGGTGGAGCACCTGGCCGCCGAGCATGAGCGTCAGCATGAGCGCGAAGCTCCGGTTGACGGGGGCACGGGACAACGCCTTCCACATGACGGCGGTCGCGACGCCGACGAAGAGCAGCGGCACCAGCGCCAGGCCCACCAGCGGCCACGGCGGCGGCAGCCCGAAGCGGCGCGTCAGCGAGAACAGCACCAACGACGCCGCGGTGATGAGGCCCATCACCACCGCGCGCTGACCCAGCCCCGCCCGCGCGGCTTCCCGCGGCAGCCCCGCCTCGAGCGCCGCGAGCAGCGCACCCATGGACGCGAAGCGGACGTCGGGC
>JALHOS010000393.1 GCA_022842905.1 Myxococcaceae bacterium
GCTGCGGGCAGCGGCGCGCTGGGCAGCGGCGCGGCGGGCAGCGGCTCAGGCACCCTTGCTCCCGCCGCCGGCTCCACTGCCTTCAGCGCGGCGGTTGGGGCGCACGCCGGACAGCGTGCCCGTCTCGTTGTCTTCTTCGAGCACCTCGAAGACGGCGGTGCGCAGCCGCGAGCCCTGCAGCGCGCGTTCGCCCAGCGGCGTCACGTCGAAGCGCGCGCCGACGAGCGCCAGCGTCTTGCCCGTCATGAGCACCTGGCCCGCCTCGGCGCTCTGGCAGAGCAGCTCGGCCACCGAGAGCGGCTCTCCGACGGACACGTAGTCGACCCGCCCGTCCGCGCCGACGGTGCCCGCGAGCACCCGCCCGCTCGACAGGCCCACGCGCAGGTGGCAGCGCTCGCGGGGCGGCCGCTTCACCGACAGCCGTTCCCACTCGGCCTTGAGCGCCATGGCGCAGCGCACCGCGCGAATGGCGTCGTCTCCGCGGGAGTACGGCGTGCCGAAGAGGGCGTGCAGCGTGCCTCCGGACAAGCGCTCCAGCGTGCCGTCGAAGCTGAACGTCAGCTTGACGGCCAGCTTGTGCAGCTCACCCAAGACGTCGGCCAGGCGTTCCGGCGCCAGCTTCTTGAGCAGCTCGGGGAAGTCGGCGATCTCCACGCGCAGCGCGGTGACGGCCTTCTCGTCGAGGCTCGACGCCTTGCTGCCCAGCTCCTTGAGCCGGCGCTCGACGGTCTCCGGGGCGTGGAAGCGCTCGAGGCCCTTGCGCAGCCGGTCCCCTTCGTCGGGCCGGCCGTTGAACTTCTCGATGCCGGACGCGAGCAGCTGGGTGATGGCGGTGCAGATGTCGAGGAGCGCCTCGACCGGCTCGGAGTCGGTGGACGGGCGGTTCAGGTACAGCACGCCCAGGAAGGGCGACTGCATGCCGATGGGGACGCAGAGGACCTGATCCGCCTGGTACAGCATGACGGACTCGCGGTCCGAGAAGCGGCTGTCGTCGCGCACGTCGGCCACGGCGATCGCCTGGCCCTGCCTCAGCGCCGTCTCGACGATCGCCTCGGACACGGGCACCTCGCCGCGGCCCAGCGGCCTCGAGTGGCGCACCGCCGACGGCACGAGCACGCCGGTGCGGTGCCGCAGCAGCACCACGCAGGTGGTCGCGGACACTCGGCGGATCAGCACGTCGGCCGCGTCGTCGAGGAAGACCTGGAGCGAAGGCGCCGTCGCCAGCCGCTCGGCCACCTTGTACATGGCCACGAGCGACTGCCACGCCACGGGGCCCACGCCGGAAGGCCCGTCACTCGAGATGCCGGCCTCGAGCTCTCCAGTGCGCCGGCGGTCCGGCGTCTCGTCGGTGTCGCTGGGCTTGCGCAGCACCTTGGACGGGACCGGCGGCTCGACCTCCGGCGATTCGAAGGGCAGCACGTTGTCCAGCACCCGCAGCACCACGCTGTCGCGAATGTCGCGGGCCAACATGACGGCCTGGCCAATGTCGACGCCCTTGCCGAAGCCGCGCACGCCGCCCGCGCTGGAGTCGAGCATCTCCGTGGCGGCGTTCTCGGCCGCCGCCGGCCGGCGCAGCACCAGCGAGTTCTCACCCACGCCGAGCGTGTCGCCGCCCTTCACGTCGCGCACGCCGACGAAGACTTCGCCGTTGATCTTGGTGCCGTTGCGGCTGCCCAGGTCTTCGAACGTGATGCCGTCGGGCTTGACGGTGAGGCGCGCGTGGCGCCGCGACACCAAGTCCCCCGACAGGACGATGTCGTTCTCGTCGGCGCGGCCCAAATGGGTCACACCTTCAGGCAAGTCGTAGACGGTGTCGAAGTAGCCGGGGCCGTTGATGACGAGCTGCCACATGCGAGGCGCGGAGTATGGCAGGCGCGTTCGAGGACAGCGAGACTGGGGTTTCGGGGCGGCGCCCAATCTCCACCGAACCGTCACTTCGCGGTTGACGTCCACGGCGCGGTCGAGCGGCCCGCAGTCCGAAAGGTCGCGGGGGGCCCACCTTCGGCTCTATCGTTCCGCCCGTGCTCTGCCTCGCGCTCGTCCTCTTGGAGGTGTCTTCCGTGAACCCAACGCCACCGCCGCCGCGCTCCATCACCGTGACCGGAGACGCCGAGGTCAAGGTCGCGCCGAACTTGGTGGTGCTCTCGCTGAGCGTGGAGACGACCGAGAAGACGGTGGCCAAGGCGAAGGCGGCGAACGACCAGCGCATGGCGCGCACCCTCGACGTGCTCAAGAAGGTCGGCATCGCCCCGAAAGACCTGCAGACGGACCGCGTGACGATCGACCCCGTGCGCGACTCCGGCAGCTATTCCAAGCCGGAGCCCGACGGCTACGTGGTGCGCAAGGCGCTGGTGGTGACGCTCAGAGAGCCCGCGCAGTTCGAAGCGGTGCTGACGGCGGTGCTCGAAGCCGGCACCAACCGTGTCGACGACATCGAGTTCCGGACGACGGAGCTGCGGCCGCTGCGCGATCAGGCGCGCGCGCTGGCGCTCAAGGCCGCCAAGGAGAAGGCCACCGCCATGGCCGGCGAGCTCGGCATGAAGGTCGGCAAGCCGCAGGCCATCAACGAGCAGCCGACCTGGTGGGGCATGGGCGGCATGCGGGCGCGCATGGGGGGCATGGCGCAGAACGTCATGCAGGACCGCGGCGGTGGAGAGGCGTCGGACACGTTCGCGGTGGGGCAGATCGCCGTCAAAGCGCAGGTGTCCGTCACGTTCGACCTGGAGTGAGCCGCCGCCGTGCTCGCGCTGTTCGCCAGCCTGCTGCTCGCCGGCAGCCCCAACGTGGAGGCGGCGGAGCGCTTCTTCGAACAAGGTCGCGCCAAGGCCGAGGCTGGGCAGTTTCTGGAGGCGGCGCAGCTGTTCGAGCAGAGCTACGAAGCGGACCCGGCGCTCGGCACGCTGCTCAACTGGGCGGAGAACGCCGCGAAGGCCGGCCAGGTCGCCGCGCCGTACCGCCTGTACACGAAGGCCCTCGAGGTGGCGGAGCGCAACCGGAAGGTGGCCATGGCGCCGACGCGGCGGCAGCTCAACGAAGAGCGAATCGCCGTCATCAAGCGCGCCATGGCCCAGCTGGCGCCCAAGGTCCGCTGGGTGGAAGTCGAAGCGTGGTCGCCGGAGCTGCTCGTCGAGGTCCAGGGCCAGAGCGTCGACGTCGTCAAGCAGCCACGGGTCCCGGTGGAAGCGGGCCCAGTCGCGGTGTCCGCCGCGCTGCCGAAGTTTCGGCCGTGGAAGACGACGGTCGCGGCGCCGGAGCCCGGGGGCACCCTGCGAGTCGTGCTGCCGAAGCTCGAGCGTGAAGTCGACGCAGCGGCGCCCGACCGTCCCGTGGTGGAGCGGCCAGCGCAGCGGCTCGTCGAGCCCAACGCCGAGCCTTCACTCGCGGAGCTCGGGCTCAAGGCCGCCGCGCCCGCGCCAGTACCCGCGCGCACCTGGGCGGGCGGCGCGCTGTTGGTGACGGGGCTCCTCGCGCTCGTCGGCGGCGGCATGGCGCTGGGGCTGTCGCTCGACACGTACGGACGCGCCTTGCGTCAGCGGCCAGGCGGTCCGGACGAGCTGCAGCCCACGGTGACGTTGCAGGAATTGCTCGCGCTGCGCTGGAGCTACCCCGTCTCGCTCGTCGCCCTCGGCGTCGGCGCGGCGCTCGGGGGCTTCGGCGCCGTCCTCCTGGCGCTCCCAACGCCCGCCGCCAGCGCGCCGTCCGACGCCCGACCGTGAACGCGCTCCACGAGCCACTCTGGGTGATGGTCGGGCTCGGCGCGCTCACCTGGGTGAGCCTCACCTTCATCACCGCGCCCTACGGTCGGCACGCGCGCCGCGGCTTTGGGCCGCAGCTGCCGGCGAAGGTGGCGTGGCTCGTCATGGAGAGCCCGGCGGTGCTCGCGCTGCTGGGCTTCTTCTTCACTGGAGAGCGCCCGGCGCAGGTGGGGGCCGCGGTCCTCGTGGCGCTGTGGCTCGTGCACTACGGCCACCGCACGTTCGTGTTCCCGTTTCGCCTGAGCGCCAACGCCAAGCCGATGCCGGCGTTCATCGCGCTGCTCGGCTTCTCCTTCAACGTCTTCAACGCGTACCTCAACGGCCGCTGGCTTTCGTCTCACGACTACCCGGTGGCCTGGCTGTGGAGTCCGCAGTTCCTGGTCGGCGCGGCGCTCTTCTTCACGGGCCTGGGCGTCAACCTGTGGGCCGACGCGGTGCTCCTGTCGCTGCGCCAGCCGGGAGAGACGGGCTACCGCGTGCCGCAGGGCGGGCTGTACCGCTTCGTCAGCTGCCCCAACTACCTGGGCGAGCTGCTCGAGTGGCTCGGCTTCGCGCTGGCGGCGTGGTCGCTGGCGGGCCTGGCCTTCGCCTTCTACACGGCGGCCAACCTGGTGCCGCGGGCGCTGGCGCACCACCGCTGGTACCGCGGCCAGTTCCCGGACTACCCGGCGGAGCGCAAGGCCGTCCTTCCGTTCCTCCTCTGAAGCACCGTGCAACGCGCTGCACACCCGCGCGCTCGAACGGCTGCACACCTTCACCCCGAGCGCAGCACAACCAGCCGTCTTCTCGGGCCTGCCCACCTTGGCCGACCGACTGCACTGCCGTCCCTTCGTCCAACGAAGCTCTCACGAAGGAGAACGTCATGAAGCGCACCCTCATCACCGCTTTCGCCCTGGCCAGCACGCTGCCTCTTGCCGCCGCGGCGCAGGACTTCCACGAAGCGCCTTCCAAGCTGTCCGCCGCGCCCGACCAAGCGCCGCAGCTGACGCCGCCGCCGGCCGCTGCGCCGAAGCCCGCCGCGGTCACGCCCCGCCCAGTCAGCCTGTCGTCGCGCAAGGCCAACGACGCGGTGTGGGCGGACACCGCGCGCTTCTTCGTCGGTGCCCGAGGGGGCCTGGGCGTGCCTCCCAGCGGCGACGGGTTGGCCCCGACGACCGGAGTCGAGGTGGGCGTCTCGGCGGACTCCGGCCTGGGGCTGGGGCTCCACTTCGTCACCACCTTCAACCCGCCCGACGCGCCGACGCTGGGCATTCGCAAGGCGGCCTGGGCCATGGGCGCCGCGGCGGACCTGCGCTGGTACTTTCAGACGGTCAAGCCGCTCACGCTCTACCCGACGGTGTCGGTGGGTTTCCTCGCGGGCCCCGGCGCCGACGGCCGCAACGTGGTGCTGCCCATGCTGAACCCCGGGTTCGGCGCGCGGGTGAGGTTGGGGAACGTGTACACCGCCTTCGAATTTGGGCTCATGAGCTTCCAGGTGCCCTTCGTCGCGCTGGCCGTGGGCTTCGAGCCGGACCGCAAGCCAGAAGGGTGAGCGTCGCGCGGCCTAGAGTCGGTCCAAGACGTTGAGCGGCTTCTTGGGCGTCGTCGGCTTCGGCTTGGGCTTGAGGTCCTTCGGGCCTCCGTCGACCGCTTCAGGCGGCGCGGCGTCGGGTGGCGCAGGTGGGGGCGAGGCCGCTGGCAGCGTCGGCCCCGCATCGACCGAAGGCGTGGCGGCGTCTGGTGCGAGCTCAGGCTGTGGCAGGGCCGGCGGTGGCGCGACGGCTGGCGCTGGGGGCGCAGGCGAAGGGGCGGGGACCACCTCGGTCGGCGCAGGCTCGGCCTCTGGCGTGCCCTGCTGACGCTGCCGCGCGATGACGGCCCCCACGCTCGCACCGGCGATGATGAAGAGCAGCGCGGCCAGGCCGATGAGGCCCCAGCGGCGATCCAACCGAACGGCGTCCAGCGCCTGGAGCAGCTCGTCAGCCGACGCGAAGCGGTCCCCAGGCTCCTTGGCCAGGCACTTGTCGATGATGGCGGAGAGGGACGACGGGCACGCCGGGGCGACGGCCTTCAAGGGCACGTGCGACTTGTTGCGAATGCCGTGGGACACCGCGAGGTACGTGTCCGCGTGGAACGGCGGCTTCCCGGAGATGAGCTCGTACAGGAGCGTGCCCATGGCCCAGATGTCGGTGCGGGCGTCGACCGGCCGCGTCGGCGGCAGCTGCTCCGGAGACATGTACAGCGGGGAGCCCAACATCATCGACGGCACGGTGTGCGTGCTCAGCCCGTGCTCGATCTCCGGGTCCGTGGTGCGCGCCACGCCGAAGTCCACCACCTTCACCGTCTCGCCCTGCCGCGTCTGCGCGATGAAGAGGTTGGCGGGCTTGAGGTCTCGGTGGGTGATGCCCTGGGCGTGCGCTTCCCGCACGCCGAGCAAGGCCTGCCGCACGTACCCCAGCGCCTCGGCGACGGGCATCGGCCCCTTGAGCTGGAGGCGGCGCTCGAGCGTCTCTCCGGTGAGGAGCTCCATCACCAGGTACGGCACGCCGGACTTGAGCCGGCCCATGTCCAGCACTCGGCACACGTAGGGGGTCTCGAGGCGGGCCGCCGAGCGTGCTTCGCGCAGGAAGCGGGCGGCGGCCTGCGGCTCCATGGCCAGCCGCGAGTCGATGAACTTGAGCGCCACGCGCTGGTTGAGGTGCTCGTGCACCGCTTCGTAGACGCTGCCCATGCCGCCCTGGCCCAGCAGCTTGGTGATGCGGTAGCGCCCTTCGATGACGTCGCCCACGTTCGCCGCCAGCGCCGGCCGGTCCGTCATGGTGGGCTCGGACTCCTGCGCGCCGACCGGCACCGTGCCCAAGTCGGTGTTCGAGGCACTGGGCAACGCAGACGGGTCCGTCGGCTCTTCCACGCCCGGGCCCGCGCCCAGCGCGGCGAGCTCCGAGACGAGCCTGCGGCAGTCGTCGCAGGTGTCGATGTGCGCCTCGATGGCGTCCGCGTCGGCCGCGCTGCTCCGCCCGGCGACGAAGGCGCTGATGGAGTCTGGTTCGGGGTGGCCAGCCATGGGCGGAACGCTTCGAGGAGGAGAGCCGTGGGGCGCCGAAATGTCCAGGAAGGAAGCGCCCAAACCTGCGGAAGGACGCGCGGAGTTTGGCCTGTGCGACGGTTGAGCCCGGGGCGCGTCTCACTTCTCGAGAGTCGGGAAGTCACCTCACACGGGAGCAGTCACATGAGCTTGGGTCCGATTGGGTCGTTCAGCGGGAGTCGGGGGTTTGGGCAGGTCGGACAGCTGGGCCAGGCGGCGCCGGGTGCGGCCGCGGGTGACCGGCCGGCGGCGGGTCAGGCTCCGGGTGGGCAGCAGCCGCTGGGCTTCGCCGCGCTCTTCTCGGACGCGTTTCAGGCGGCCCCTGGTGCGGCGCCGCAGCAGCCGAGCAGCCCGCCGGCGGCGGCTCCTGGTGCGGGCGCTCCCCAGGGTGAGCAGCAGGGCGGAATCGAAGGGCTGTTCGGCAAGCTCAAGGAGCTGCTCGGCGGGTTGTTTGGTGGCCAAGGCGCCGGTGCTCAGCAGGGCGCGGGTGGGGAGCA
>JALHOS010000394.1 GCA_022842905.1 Myxococcaceae bacterium
CGTCGCCACAGCGCGCGCCGCGAGCCTGCTGCGCGCGCTCGAGGCGGGCGTACCCACCACCACGCGGTCACCCAGCAGCCTGCCGGCCAGCGCCGTGCGCCACGACTGGGACGCCGACGGTCTCTTCGTGGGCTCCGCAGACGGCGGCACGACGCTCGTCTCGCAGGACGCGGCGCTGTCCAGCGTGCCGGCCTTCACACCCGCGGGCGGCGTGCGCGACGGGCGGTCGGTGCTCTTCGTCAACGGCATCAACACCGACGTGGCCAAACACGCGCGCGAAATCCAGGCGCTCGCTGACGCGTCAGGCAGCCGGTTCGTCGGGCTCCACAACGGCAAGGACGGCAGCAACTTCCTCACGTCGTGGCTGCGCGGCGGCGATCAAGTGCTCAAGGACAAGGCGGCGCGAACGCCCAGCGAGTACCTGGCCAACCCGGCGACGGCGGCGCTCGCCGCGACCCTCGTCTCGGAGCTCGCGGCCGGGCGACCGGTGCACCTCGCCGGCCACAGCCACGGCGCGCTCATCGTCTCCAACGCGCTGAAGGTGGCCAAGCTCATCATCGACGGAGACTGGGCCGGCGGCGCCTACTCCGACGCCCAGCGCGCCCGCATGGCCCGGGCCTTCGAGAGCTCCCGCGTGGAGACCATGGGCGGCGTGGCCAGCGACTTCCCCGAAGGGCCCAGCTACGTCCACTACATCAACCGCAAAGACAACCTGACGGGGCTGTTCGGCCTGGCGAAGGGCTCGGCGGACCTCAGCGCGCGGGCGGGCGGCGCGAAGGCCACCCTCGTGTACTTCAGCGAGCGGCACCGGCCGCTCGGCGGGCACAAGCTGGTCGACTACTACGCGCCAGCGTACCGACCGTTCGACGAAATCAAGGCGCGGGCGGCCGGCGCGGGCACGCTGGAGCTGTGAGTCGGGTGGAGCGCGGCGACGCTCGGCTTCACGGCAGGGCGTTGCAGTCGTCGTTCGTCACGCAGTCGAACTTCGCCGCGTCGACGAACTTCCCGTTCTCCACCTTGTAGCGCGCCAGCTTGCTGCGCACGGTCTGGTTCGCGTCGAAGTCCATGGGCGACGACGCGCCCAGGTAGTTGACCGCCTTGCCCGCGCCGAACGCCGTCAGCGCCTTGCCCAGCTCGTCGGCGCCGGTCTTCACCACGTCCCCCGCCGGGTCCGACAGCTTGCGCACCGCGTCGCGCACCTCGGTGCCGGTCAGCTTGTCGACGTCGGTCTGCGTCTGCGCCGCGTTCATCACCCCGAGCGCGAACATCATCGCGATGTCGTAGTAGGTCGCGTCGCGGTAGGCGATCGGCTTGCCGTACTCCTTCTCGAACTCGGACTTGAACAGGTCGCCCGCCTCGGCGTTGTCGATCAGCACGTGCGAGACGCCTTCGCTGCCCTCGGCCAGCGCCCCCAGCGTGGTGATGACGTTGTTGATGCGGAACGTGTGCACGTGGAACATCTTCGGCGTGTACATGCCCGTCTTGTACGCGCGCACCGTCGCGGCCTGCTGCGCCGAGAAGTTCGCCACCACCACGTAGTCCGGCGTCGTCCCGTCCGCGACGGGCATGCCGCCGTCCGTCGGCGTTTCGGTCTGCTCCACCAGCTTCGCGGTGTCGGTGGCCCACGACGTGGCGTTCGCGTCGACCGTCGCCCCGTGGCGAATCTCTTTGTACGTGGGCAGCGGCGTCGGGTGCAGCGCGTTGGCGAAGCTGCGCAGGTCCCCCAGCGTCGCGCGGCCGAACGCTTCGTCGCTGCCGTACAGCGCGAGCTTGAACTTGCCGTCGCCGTTCGCGTCGCCGTTGGCCGTCTTCAGCATTTCCTTCACCAGCACCTTCGCGACCAGCCGGCTGGCCATGATGCCGCGGAAGTTCCAGCCCAGCGCGTTGCGGTTGGTGGCCTGGTCCACCATGTCCGTCGCGGTGGCGTTCGGGTTGTTGATGGTGCCCGCCGTGCAGCCCCCGCACATGATGGGCACGTTCAAGTCGTTCCCCATGTCGGCGTCGTAGTGCAGCTTGTTGACCGCCACGTCGTTCTGGCTCGAGTCGACGATCAGCGCCCGCGCCCCGCCCTGCACCAACGCCGTGGCCTGCTGCACCGCCGTCGCCGGGTCATTCTGCGAGTTGTTCAGCTCGTAGCTGAGCCGGTAGTCCTTGCCCGCCTTCGTCAGCGCCGCGTTGGCGTGCTTCTCGGCGAGCTTCACCGCGTCGCTCCAGCTCGGCTCCGCGTTGTTGCCGGTGCGGTCGATGATGACGCCGATCTTCACGGTCTTGGTGGGCTTCATGGGCGCGCCGCAGCCGAAGCCGAAGGCGAAGGACACGGCGAGCACGGCGGACACGACGGTGGTTCGCTGCATGATCAGCCTTTCGGTCAGAGGGAAAAGCGCACGTCGAGCTGCACGGTACGGCCGAGGGAAGGCAGGTCGTAGCCACCGGAGTGGGGCTGCGCCGGCCGCGCGTCGAGCAAGTTCTTCACCGTCAGCCCCAGCTGCGGCTCGAAGCTGCCGCCGAAGGGGCTCAGGCCCAGGCTCGACACGCCCAGGTCCACCAAGACGTACGTGGGCAGCGTGTAGGGCTTGAGGTTGTTGAACTCGACGTTGGCCTGCGTGGCGCCGCGCGGTCCGACCACCCGCACCTGCACGTTGCCCTGCAGGTACGCCTTGGGCGCGCGCACGTCGGTGCCCACGGCGGCGACGAACGCGGGGAAACCCTCGGCGGCGAAGGACGCCTCGGGGCGGTCCTGGTTGGGCAGCACCAGCTGAGAGCTGAGCTGCACGTAGGGCAACACCCAGTCGAAGGCCAACTTCGCGTTGAGCTCGACGCCCACCACCGACGAGTCGCCGCGGTTCGTGGCGACGAAGTTCGAACCCACCTTCTTGAAGAAGACGACGTTGTCCACGCGCTGGAAGTACGCCGCTCCGTCCAACAACAGCCGCTCGCCCACCTTCGCCGACGCCACCGCTTCGACGGACGTCACCACCTGCGGCTGCACCGGCGCCTCCGTGGCCTGCACCCGGTTGCCCACCAGGTTGTTGCTGTTCCCGAAGCCCGGCCGCGCGAAGAGCATGGTCGCCGACGGCGTCTGAAACGCGCGCCCGAGAATGAGCTTGGTGGAGAAGCTGGGCGACCACCGGTACGCCGCCGCGAGCCGCGCGCTGGGCTGCCAGTTGAAGAGGTTGGGGAAGTCGGCGCGCACGCCGGCCGACAGCGTGAGCCCAGGCAGAGCGGTGAACGGCGCGCCCGACCCTTCGAGCCGCACGCCGAAGTTGCGCAGCACCTCCACCCGTCGCTCGTCCGCGCCGATGATGTCCTGCACGTCACCCGGCAGGAACGCGCCCTGGGCCTGATTGAAGCGCTGCGTGAAGAAGAGGACGTCGTGCGTCTCGTTGGTGAAGTCGACGCCCGCCGTCAGCGTGAAGCGGTCCAGCAGCCGGTACGACGCCAGGCCGGCCACGTCGAACGCCAGGTAGCCGTCGTTCTGGGTGTACGACGACTCGAGGTGGTCCGAGAGCAGCAGCCTGAGGTCCCGCGTCGGCTCACCCTGCGAGAGGCCTGCCTGCAGCGAGAAGCTGAAGCGATCGCCCACCGCCTGCTGCCACTTCAGCTGCCCGTAGGCGTTTCGGTACGCGACGCGAGACGCGTGCGTCAGCACCGACGACGGCGTGCGGAACTCCGCCATGCTGTCCAACACTTGAAGCCCGGCCTGAAGACTCAGGCTGGTGCTCGTGCTGGGCGTCAGCGTCGCCGTGAAGAAGCCGGACAGCGGGGTGGCCAGGTCCTGCTGCGACGGGCCGCGGAAGAAGTTGCGGAAGGCCGGCGAGTCTGGCCGCTGCTCGGGGAAGCTCTGGGTGACGGTCAGCCCCGACCGGTCGGCCTGCTCGGCGTGGACACCCGCGAGCAGCGACAGCTTCTCGGACCCCCAGCCGGCGGTCGCCTGCACCGCGGTGCCCGGCTGGCCCCAGAAGTTGGTCGCGTTGAGCCGCTGGTGGCGCAGCAGCACGGTGCCCGTCGCCCCGGTGGGCTTGCGGGTGATGACGTTCACCGTCGCCAGGAAGGCGTTCGCGCCGTAGATGGCGGACAGCGGCCCCTTGGCGATCTCCACGCGCTCGACCAGGTCGAGGGGGATGAACTCGGGCCCGAGGAACGCGGTCAGCTCGGGGCGGTAGCTGACTTCCTGCCCGTCGATCATCACCTTGATGATGCGGGAGCCGGCGCGCAGGCCGCCGCTGACGCCGCGCACGTTGACGCTGGGCACCACCAGGTCGTCCACCACGAAGAGGCCGGGCACCTGGCTGAGCACCTCGGCCAGCGAGCGGTAACCCCGGCGGTTGAGGTCCTGCCGCGTGACGGTGAAGACGTTGGCGGCGGCCGACAGCGCGTCTTCTTCCACGCCGCCGGACGCGGTCACCACCTTCGTCGTCCACACCTCTTCGAGGGCGAACATGGCCTCTTCGGACGAGTCGTCGATCGGCGGCGGGGCGGAGCTGGCCGGCGTCGCGGCCTCCGGCGTGGGGACGACTGCGGACACGCCGGCGTCCGCCGCGGGCTGCGCGAAGGCGAACGACGACAGCGTCCAGAGAACGACGAGGAGCAGGCGTGATGAGTACACGGTGAGGGCCGAGCGGCGGAGCGAAGGGTAGCGCGCACTGTAGCAACGTCGGGTTGGCGCGCACGTCCAAGGGCGAATTCGCCGTCTTGGTGATGACGGGTTCCCAGCCTTGCCGCCCCGCCCCTGCCCGCCTAAGCCGCCCGCCCATGGCCGAGAACTTCATCTTCACCATGCAGGACCTCCGCAAGGTCAAGGGAGGCAAGGAGATCCTCAAGGGCATCTACCTGTCCTTCTTTCCCGGCGCGAAGATCGGCGTCATCGGGCCCAACGGCTCCGGCAAGTCGACGCTGCTGCGCATCATGGCCGGCGTGGACAAGGAGTTCATGGGCACCGCGCGCCCGGACCCGTCCGCGAAGATTGGCTACCTCGCGCAGGAGCCGGAGCTGGACCCCAAGCTCGACGTGAAGGGCAACGTGGAGCTGGGCGTCAAGCCCATGAAGGACCTGCTCAACCGCTTCGAGACCGTGTCCAACAAGCTGGGCGAGCCCGACGCCGACTACGACACGCTGCTGGCCGAGCAGGCCAAGCTCCAGGACGCGATCGACGCCGGCGGTGGGTGGGAGCTGGACCGCAAGCTGGAGATCGCCATGGACGCGCTCCGCTGCCCGCCGCCCGACGCCGACGTCACCAAGCTGTCCGGCGGTGAGAAGCGCCGCGTCGCGCTGTGCAGCATCTTGCTGTCCAAACCGGACCTGCTGCTGCTCGACGAACCGACCAACCACCTCGACGCCGAGTCGGTGCAGTGGCTCCAGCAGCACCTCAAGGAGTTCCCCGGCACCATCGTCTGCATCACCCACGACCGGTACTTCCTCGACGTGGCCTGCCAGTGGATTCTGGAGCTCGACCGCGGCGAAGGGGTGCCCTGGAAAGGCAACTACTCGAGCTGGCTGGACCAGAAGCGCAAGCGCCTCGAGCAAGAAGAGAAGGCCGACGCGTACCGGCAGAAGTTCCTCGCCCGCGAGCTCGAGTGGGTCAGCAGCTCGCAGAAGGCCCGCCAGGCCAAGTCCAAGGCCCGCCTCGCGCGCTACGAAGAAATGGTCAGCGAGCAGAAGAACAAGCGCGACTCGACGGGGGAAATCTTCATTCCTCCGGGGCCACACCTGTCCGGCGCGGTCATCGAAGCCAAGGGCCTGCGCAAGGCCTTCGGCGATCGCCTGCTCTTCGAAGACCTCAACTTCAAGCTGCCCCCCAACGGCATCGTCGGTGTCATCGGCCCGAACGGCGCCGGCAAGACGACGCTCTTCCGCATGATTCTGGGCCAGGAGAAGCCCGACGCCGGGGAGTTCCGCATCGGCGAAGGGGTGAAGATCGCCTACGTCGATCAGTCCCGCGAAGCGCTCGCCGGCGACAAGTCGGTCTTCCAGGAAGTCAGCGGCGGGTTGGATCAGCTCGACCTGGGCGGCCGCATCATTCAGTCCCGCGCGTACCTGTCGTGGTTCGCGTTCAAGGGCGCCGACCAGCAGAAGCGGGTGAAGGACCTGTCCGGCGGTGAGCGCAACCGCGTGCACCTGGCCAAGACGCTCAAGGAAGGCGGCAACCTCATCCTCCTGGACGAGCCGACCAACGACCTCGACGTCGAGACGCTGCGCTCCCTCGAAGAAGGCCTCGAGAGCTTCGCCGGCTGCGCCGTCATCATCAGCCACGACCGCTGGTTCCTCGACCGCGTGGCCACGCACATTCTCGCGTTCGAAGGTGACTCGAAGGTCTTCTGGTTCGAAGGGAACTTCCAGGACTACGAAGACGACAAGAAAAAGCGCCTGGGCGCCGACGCGCTGATTCCCCGGCGGCTGAAGTACCGCCCGCTCGAGCGCCGCTAAGGCAATGCAGGGCAGCTCCGTCGGCGAAGCAGCGCGCGCGTGGACGGGCGCTTCGGTCGCCGCGCTGGCGCTGCTCAACGTGCTCAGCCGCCTGCCCGCGCTGATCAACGCCGGGGCCGTTCACGCCGACGCCGCGGTGGTGGGCTTGCAGGCGAGGCACCTGCTCGAAGGGGAGCACGCGCGCTTCCTGTGGGGCGCGCCGTACCAAGGGGTCCTCGACGTCTGGCTGGCGGCCGGCGCGTTCCGTCTGCTGGGGCCGACGCCGCTGGCGTTGATGCTGGTGCCCCTGCTCGGCCACCTGCTGGCCACCACCGTGGCGTTCCTGGCCGTGCTTCGGCTGCTGCGCGACGGCGGGGACGCGGCGCCGCGCTTCAAGGCGTTCCTGCTCTGCCTGCCGCTCGTCTTCACGTCGACGGCGATCAACGGCGTCGTGCTCTACCCGCCGCGGCAGTGGGCCATCACCTGCGTCTTCGTCGCTTCGGCGCAGCTCCTCGCCCCACAGCGCACCTTCACGCCGTGGCGGCTGGGCCTGGGCGGCGCGCTCGGGGCGTTCGCGCTCTACCTGGACCTGTTCACCATTCAGTTCCTGCCCGCGCTGGTGCTGCTGGGCGTGGCGTCCACGCTGGACGGTGAGCGGCGCTGGCCTGAGCTCCGCCGCCGCGGAGGCGTCTTCCTGCTGGGGCTCTTGCTCGGCGTCCTCGCGGTGCTCGCGCTGCGAGTGGGCCACGGCGCGACGACCGCGCACATGCGCATGACGACGCGCTTCTTGGCGCGCAACTTCGCGCTCTTGACCGACGCGCTCCCTGGCGCGCTCGGCGCCAAGGTCTGGGGCGCGCACGACGCGGTGTTGTGGGAGCCGCCGCTGGCGGTGCGCGTGGTGCAGTGGGGAG
>JALHOS010000395.1:0-5981 GCA_022842905.1 Myxococcaceae bacterium
TCGCGCCGCCGATCGAACAGCGCTCGGTTGCGCCCGTCGGGCACGTCGGCCAACACCCGCCCGGCGATCTCCGCGCGGCCGAAGTCGCGCACCAGCGCGTAGGCGTCGTCGCGGCTCAGCCCCGCGTCGCGAATGAGGTTCTCCGCGCCCAGGTTGATGCGCGAGACCGCGCCCTGGGGCACGTCGGCGACGGGCCGGCGGAACGACAAGTAGAGCGAATCGATGTCGTGAGGCGCACCGACGTCCAGCGGGCCGCGGGCTCCGCCGTCTTCTTGGAAGACCACGACGGACGCGCGCTCTCCGCCCATGCGCCGCAGCTCCGCGGCGCTGATGTCACCCTGGCTGAAGAGGTCGAGGGCGCCGCGGCCTGGCCCCAGGTCGGTGGGGACGGGGTCCTTGAGGTTCACGTAGTGCACGTACCGCGGGCCCGCCGGGTACTCCGTGGTCGGCGTCGCGTACGTCTCCACCGTGCTCTGCGCGAGCAGCGCTCGCATGCGCTGCCGTTCCCGCGCGGGAATGTCCGTGGCGATGCGGCCTTCGAGGACCTCGTCCACCACGTTCAGCGCGTTCGACGTGATGACGGCGCCCTGGCTGTGGCCGACCAGGTGTACCGGGCGGCCCGCGCGCAGCTCCGCGAGCACCGTCTCCGCGAGCGTCGTCGTCGCCGGCGCTCGCGGCGGCGTCCCGTTCGCGCGGTTGAGCTGGAGGCCGGTCTCGAGCGCGTCGCCGAGCGGGCCGCGGGCCACGTTGCGCACGCCCACCACCGAGACGTCTCCGTAGCGCCGGGCGATGGCGTCCATGGTGCGCGCCTGCTGCTCGTAGTTTTGCTGAATGCCCGACGTGTAGAGGACGACGGGCCGGCCAGCGCCCAGCGACGCGAGGCTGGTGCCCGGCTCGTAGAAGTCCACCGCGCCCTGGCGGTTCACCATGAGCGCGCCGTCGAAGTCGTGGTCCGCCTCGTTGCGGACGCGCTCCGCCCGCTCCAGCGAGCCGACCGGAGGCCGGGTGGCGGACTGCATGGCGTTCGCGCGGACCCGCGCCCAGGACGCATCGGCCCACACCTGCGGGCGGCGCGGCGTCGGGCCCGCGCGGTCGGGGACGCGCGAGAGGCGTTCGAAGGAGTCCGACGGCTTGGCGGCGGGGCGCTCGGGGCTCGACGGCCGGCGCTCCGCTCCGGGGCGGCTCGCGCTCGGGGGCGGGCGGTGGGTTGGGTGGGAGCCGCTCGTGCGCGTCATGGCGTTCGCCTTTCCTCGAGGAGCCCGCACCGTAGGCGGGGGGGCCTGGTGGGAGGCTAGGCGCAGCGCGCCGTCACAGAAGCCCACGCTTGCGCTCGCGGCGCGCTTGCTGCTCCAAAGGCGCCCATGTCCTCACTCGCTGCCGCCCTGCTCGCCGTGTCGCTGTCGGCGGTCGACGCCTCGCCCGTGTCCCTCACCGCGTCGGACGGCACGGGCCTGAAGCTCGTCAGCCTCACCGCGCGAGCGGTGGTCCAGGATCCGCTCGCGTTCACCGAGCTGACCTTCATCTTCGAGAACCCGCAGGACCGGGTCCTCGAAGGCCAGTTCAAGGTGACGCTGCCGTCCGGCGCGGCGGTCTCGCGCTTCGCCATGAAGCTCGACGGGCGGTGGCAGGAAGGGGAGGTCGTCGAGAAGCAAGCCGCCCGGCGCGCGTACGAGGACTTCCTCCACCGACGGCAGGACCCCGCGCTGCTCGAGCAAGCGGCCGGCAACGAGTTCAGCGCGCGCGTCTTTCCCATTCCCGCGCGAGGGCAAAAGGAGCTCGTCCTCTCGTACAGCCACGAGCTGCCGCAGAAGAGCGCGGCCTACGTGCTGCCGCTCAAGGGCCTGCCGGAGGTCGGCGCGCTCGACGTCGCCGTGGCCGGCGTGGCCGAGGGCGCGCTGAAGAAGACGCGCTTCGTGCCCACCGCGGACTTCAGCGCCGTGCCGACCCAGCGCTCGCTGGGCGCCCGGTCCGGTGACGTCGCCGTGCTGCGCGTGGTGCCCGTCGAAGGCACCGCGCAGGACGCCCCCGCGTCCGTGCTCCTGCTCGTGGACACGAGCGCCTCTCGGGCGCTGGGCTTCGAGCAGCAGGTTCGGCTGGTGCAGGCGCTGGCGGCGGAGCTGGCGAAGAAGAAGGGCTCGTTGCCGCTGGAGGTCGCCGCCTTCGACCAGCTGGTCGCGCCCATCTACCAAGGGCCGGCGTCCGGCTTCGGCGAGCTGCAGGCCAAGGCGCTGCGCACCCGCGCCGCGCTCGGGGCGTCGAACCTCGAAGACGCGCTCCTCTGGGCGTCGAAACGCCGCGCCCACCGGGTCGTGCTCGTCGGCGACGGGGTGGCCACCGCAGGCGCGGTCGAAGGGCCGAACCTCACGGCGAAGGTGCTCGCCCTCAAGCAGGCCGGCGTGGAGCGGCTCGACGCGGTGGCCCTCGGCGGGCTGCGCGACGACGCGGCGCTGCAGCGGCTCGTCACCTCCGGGCTCAAGCGCGACGGCGTGGTGCTCGACGGCGCGCTGGGCGCGGAGGAGGTGGTCCGGCGGTTGTTTCTGGCGACCGCGGGCCGGCTGAGCGTGGCCGTCGAGGGCGCGAGCTTCGTGTGGCCCACCACGCTCTCGGGGCTGCAGGCCGGCGACGCGGCGCTCGTCACCGCCCAGCTGCCCGCGGGGGCCCCGCTGGTGCTGACGGTGGACGGCAAGAAGCAGCCGGTGCCCTTAGGCCAGCTGCTCAGCGCCGAGGGACCGCTGCTGCAGCGCGCGCTGGCTCAGGCGAAGATCGCCGCGCTCCTGGCGAAGCTCGACGTGGCCGACGGCGCCCCGCAGCGCGCGGAGCTGCAGGGGCAGGTGGTGGCGCTTTCGACGCGGCACCGGGTGCTCTCGCCGTACACCGCGCTGCTCGTCCTCGAGACCGAGGCGGACTACGCCCGCTTCAAGATCGACCGGAAGGCGCTCGCGGACATTCTGGTCGTCGAGCAGGGGCGCCTGACGACCAAGAAGCGCGGCCCGGAGCTGGTGGTCGCGGCGAAGGTCCCGCCGCCGGCTCAGCCTCGCGAGGAGAACAAACCCCTGGCCAAGGGCAAGGCGGACCGCTCGCGGGACCCTGGCGCGCCCGCAGACGAGCTGAGCGCGCGATCCGAGGAGGAAGAGAAGGCGGAGAAGAAGGAGCGCGATGACGGCGCTGCGCCGCGGTCGCGAGAAGCAGCCCCTCCGCTCGCCGAGCCACCTGCGCCAGCGCCCGCAGCCCCACCGCCGCCGCCACGCCCGGCGCTGGTGGTCCGACCCGAGCCTTCGCCGGCGCGCGCGCCGGAACCTGCGAGCCTCGAGCAGCGACGCCAGGGGCCCAGCGCCGATGCCCCGTGGACGAAGGGCGTCGACCCGTACGTCGGTCCGTTCAAGGTCGTCATGGACTTGCTCGCGCAGAAGAAGGTGGACGCCGCCGTGGCCAGCGCCAGGGGCTGGCGCGAGGAGCACCCGGGGGACTTGCTGGCGCTCGTCGCGTACGGCGAGGCATTGGAAGTGCAGGGCGACGCCGAACGCGCGGCGCGGGCGTACGGCTCCGTCATCGACCTCTTCCCGGGGCGGGCAGACCTTCGACGCTTCGCCGGCGTGCGGCTCGAGCGCCTCAAGGCGGCCGGCGCGCTCGAGCTTGCGCTCGACACGTATCAGAAGGCCGTCGGCCAGCGGCCGGACCACCCGGCGAGCCACCGGCTGTACGCCTTCGCGCTGCTCAAGCTCGGTCGCTTCGAGAAGGCCTTCGAAGCCGCGGCGACGGGGCGGGCGCAGCGCTACCCGTCAGGCCGCTTCGCCGGGGTGGATCGAATCCTCCCCGAGGACCTGGGCCTGGTGGCCGCGGCGTGGATGAAGCAGGAGCCCGGCCGCGCGGCGGAGATTCGCGCCAAGCTCTTGGCCGCCGGCGGCGTCGTCGAAGACAAGCCGTCGCTGCGCTTCGTGCTCACCTGGGAGACGGACGCGAACGACGTGGACTTTCACATCACCGACGGCAAGGGCGGGCACGCGTTCTATTCAGCCAAGCAGCTGCCGTCCGGCGGAGAGCTCTATGCCGACGTCACCACCGGCTACGGCCCCGAGTGCTTCACGATTCGGCTGCCCAGGGCCCAGCGCGCGTACCCGTACAAGCTGCAGGCGCATTACTACTCCATCGGGCCGATGGGCGCGGGCATGGGCAAGCTCGAGGTCGTCGAGCACGACGGCCAGGGTGGGCTGGCTTTCGAAGAGCGGCCGTACGTGGTGATGGTGAACCAGGCGTACGTGGACCTGGGGTCGGTGACGGCGCCCCGCTAGAGTCCGCCCGTCGTGGTCCAGTGTTCCAAGTGCAGCGCCGTCCTCGCGGCCGACGCGAAGTTCTGTACCACCTGCGGGACGCCGCGCGACGTCTCCCAGCTCAAGTTCGGCGAGTTCGAAGTGCAGGAGCTCATCGGCGAGGGCGGCATGGGCCGCGTGTACCGCGCGGTGCAGCCCAGGCTGAAGCGCGAGGTCTGCATCAAGACGCTGCACCCGCGCTTCACGTCCAACGACGAGGTCGTCGCCCGCTTCGAACGCGAAGCGCTGACGATGGCGCAGCTCAAGCACCCGAACATCATCGCGGTGCACGACGTCGGCCGGGCGCCCAACGGCACGGCGTACATCGTCATGGAGTTGGTGGCCGGGCGGTCGCTGCGGGCGCTGCTCAAGGCCGAGGCGCCGCTGCCGCCGGTGCGGGCTCAGCGGCTCGTCGATCAGATCCTCGCCGCGCTCGGTGAAGCGCACGCCAACGGCATCGTGCACCGAGACCTGAAGCCGGCGAACGTGCTCGTCGTTCCGCTGAAGGACGGCTCGGAGCTGGTCAAGGTGCTCGACTTCGGCATCGCCCGCGCCATCGACGACGGGGCGAACACCCGGCTCACGCGCGCGGGGCACCTGGTCGGCACGCCGGGCTACATGGCGCCGGAGCAGCTGTCCGAAGACCACGACCACCGGGTCGACGTGTACGCCGCGGGCGTCATCTTGTTCGAAGCGCTCACCGGCCAGAAGCCGTTCGCCGCGCGAAACGAGATCGAGCTGTTGCAGAAGCTGCTGACTGAAGAGCCGCCGGCGCCGTCGACCAAGCTGCCGTCACTGGGGACGCCCTTCGACGCGGTCAGCGCCAAAGCGCTGGCGCGCACGCCCGAGCGCCGGTTCGCGACGGCGCGCGAGTTCCGCGAGGCCCTGGCGCGCACGCTGGGGCTGAACGTGCCGAGCCCCGCGAGCACGCCGCCCACTCCACCGCCCGACGACCAGGTCGCCGCGAGCGCCGAGTCGATTCGGCACACCGCGTCCTTCACCAACCCCACGTCCATTCTCGCCAGCGTGCTCGCCGCCGCCCGCGAGCAGCAGCAGCGGCTCGAGACGCTCTCGCGCACCTTCGAAGAGCTCTTCGACGACGCGAAGGCGGAGCAGCTGATGGGGCTGCTGCGCGCGGTGAAGACCGCGGCGAGCGAGAAGGCGAACGAGACGGGGGTCGCGCAGGTGCTTGGCGTGCTCCGACCGCGCGTCGTGGGCGCCCGCAAGCGCGTGCTGGAGTGGGTGCGCGCCGAGGAGACGCGGACGCTGGGGACGGCGCTCCTGCGGCTGGGGGGGCGGGAGCTGGTGGTGCCGCTGCTCGCGGAGCTGCCCCAGGCGGACCAGGCCGGCCGGAGCGCGCTGGTGAACGCGCTGCACCTCATCGAGCCCAAGCCGGACGCGCTGGCGGAGCTGCTGCGCGACACGCCGGACGGGCTGCGGCTGCTGCTCGGCGAAGCCAGGGCGTGGCCCACCGTTGAGGCGGCGCCGCTCTTTGCCTGGGCCCTCGGCTCGCCAGTGCCCTCGAACCGGCAGCTGGGGCTCGAGCTGCTGACGGAGTCCATCGCCGCGCTCGTCGTCAGCTCGCTGCGCGCCCGCCTGCATGACCCACAGCCCAAGGTCCGCAGCGAGGCGCTGCGCTGGATTCACGCGATCGAAGACGCCGGCGCGGTGAGT
>JALHOS010000395.1:5991-7301 GCA_022842905.1 Myxococcaceae bacterium
GACCTCGAGCGCGTGCTGCAGCGGCCGGCGAGCGCGGCGGAGCGACTGGCCCTGGTGACGACGCTGGCCCACGTGGCTGGGCCTCAGTCGGCGGCGTCTCTGCGGCGGCTGTTCGAAGCAGAAGCCGACGAAGCGTGCCTCCTGGTGCTCGCGGCGGGGCTCGTCCGCGGCGCGGCGCCCGAAGCGCGCAGCGTGGTCGCCCTGGCGGCTCGTCGGCCCGCGCTGAGCAAGGGCGCGCGGGACGCGTTGATGCAGCTCGCCGAGCGCGGCTGAGCGCAGACGTCACATGCTGCTGAACCAGAGACGAAGCGCTTCGGCACGCTTCTCGTCGAAGGCGCTCAGGCCTGAGCTCCTTCAGGAAGACACAGCGGCCAGGCGCGCGGTGTCCACCCCGGCCTGCGCTGCCGTCGCGCGCCGGTCGGGTCCCTCGGCAAGAAGTCGCTCCGCGCTCGTCAGCAGAGGCGCTTGCTCGAGCCCGAGGTCGCCGCACATGAGGGGCTCCTTCGGGCATTGGCTCGCTCGCCGGAACGCGCCCTGGCGCTCGCGGGCGACGGCCTCACCCTCTGTGCTTGGCGAAGCGAACGTACCCGTCGTTCCGCTCGAGGACTGGTCGGAGCTGGTCGAGGGCCGCAGCGTGAATGACGCACGCGCCCAGCCGCGTCGCGGAGATTCCCCTCGGAGCTCCTGGCCGAACGCGGCGTCGTCGAACGACGCGGTGGAGGGCGAAGGCGCCGCGGCCTGCGCCCTCCTCTTTCACGAACGGCCCTTCGCCGTCAGTTGCAGCGCTGGTTGTTGCACGTCAGCCCCGAGCCACAGAACCGGCCGAAGCAGCACAGCTGGCCCGCGCTGCCGCACACCTCACACAGGTTGTTCTGGCCGCAGCTCGCCCCGCTGCCGCAGAAGTCTCCGCTCTGGCCGTCGCAGCACCGCTGGCCGACGCCGCCGCAGGCCACGCAGTTGCCGCCAGAGCCCGTCGTGTAGGGCGACGTGCAGCCGACGTCGCCGCACTCGGGTTGGTCGATGCGACCGCACTGGCCTCCCTGGCAGCCGCCGAGCGTGCACGTGCCTTGCTGCGCGCTGCACGTGCCGCCGCTGGCCACGCAGCGGTTCGTGTTCTGGTCGCAGCAGCCCCCGCCGCCGCACACGTTCCCGTCGCAGCACGGTTGGCCAGGGCCGCCGCACGCGGTGCACAAGTCGTTGCCGTTGCACGCGACGCCCGACGCCGTACAGAAGTCCGCTGCGGCGCCACCACCTTGGCAACACTGCTGGCCGGCGCCGCCGCAGGACGAGCAGCCGCCGCCGGTGCAGGT
>JALHOS010000396.1 GCA_022842905.1 Myxococcaceae bacterium
ACGGCGCGCCCTGGGCGTCGACCGGCTTGGGCTGCGGCCTCTCCACCGGTTGGGGCTCGGGTGCTTCGGTTCGAAACTGCTGACCGATGGTGCGAGTCAGCGAGGTGAAGAGCTTGCCCAGATCGTTCGTCATGTCGTCCTCGGGGAGATGCGGGGCATGTAACCCTCAAGCCCGCGCAAACAGCAAGGCGGCGCTCGGCGTGACTCGGCGCGTCAAAACACGCCAATGTTGAAATGCACCACGGCCCTGGGCTCGTTCAGCACGACGTCCGGCGCGAGGTTGACGCCGACGTCGACCGCCAGCGGGCCAATGGGGGTCACGTAGCGCAGCCCGGCGCCGGCCACGGTGCGTAGCGGGAAGACCGTCGGCACGGCGAGGAACAGGTTGCCCGCTTCGAAGAACAGGCCGACGTCGAAGCCGGCGAGCGCGGGGAAGCGCAGCTCCGACTTGAAGAGCGCGAACAGCTCACCGCCCTGCGAAGGCACCTGCCGCCCCGCGCCGATCGCCTTGGCCGGAGACGAGCACCCTTCCTGCACCGCCAGCACCGCGCACTCGCGCACTTCCCGTCGATACTGCGCGCGCAGGTCGTCGGCGATCAGCTGGTCTTCGTTGAAGCCCCGCATGCTCGTCGCGCCGCCCAGGAAGAAGCGCCGGACTGGCGGCGTCACCGCGCCGGTCAGCAGCGGAAAAATGCGTCCCGCCCTGGCGGACAGCGCAATGCCCACCCCCTTCGTCACCGGGACGTACGCCGTCGCCAGCCCGAACACCTTGAGAAAACCCACCGGCACGCGGGCGCCGGCTTCGTCCACGCTCTCGAGCGCGCCGACGACCTCGGTCGTCGCCTGGACGATGAAGCCCTTGCGCGGCACCAGCGCGTTGTCCCGCACGTCGAGCGTCGACGACAGGCGCAGCGACCAGAGGCTGAAGGACCCGAACAAAAAGCGCAGCCGCTCCTGGTCGACCAGCGTGAGCGGGACGTCCTGCGTCAACGTGGCCGAGGTGTTCGACACGCGTGAGAACTCGAGCTCGGGCTGGAGCTGGAGCGAGAGCTTGGGCCGCACCCAGTCCACCAGCGGGACTTCGAACGACGTCGCCCAGTCGACGGCCGGCACCGCGAGCACTGCGCGGGTGAAGCGGAACTGCGGCCGAAACACGCGCTCGGCCAGGAAGTCGCCGCGGAAGCCCAGGTTCGTCGGGAGCGAGCCGCGGCGCTGCACCGACGCGTTCACACGAAAGCCGAACTGCTCGAGCGCGGCGAGATCCACCACGCGCACCTGTCCCGAGAGCGCTGGCGACGAGAGCGTGAACAAGTTCACCTGGGCGTGCGCGTTCGCGTTGAAGCCGGTGCGCAGCACGTTGGGGGCGGTCAGATCGAGGACGATGCGGGGGCCTTCGGCCAGGAAGTACCCGGCGCCGAATTCCCCGGACAGCTGCGGGAACTCCTTGACCTTGAGCAGCACCGTCTTGAGCGGCTCCGGCGTGTCCGGCGCCAGCATCTCCACCTGCACGGTGCGAAACGTGCCCAGCGCCAGCAGGTTCGACTGCGTCACCACGAGCGCTTCGGAGTCCAGCGGCGCGCCTTCCCGCATCGTCGCCTGGGCGAGCAGCAGCTCGTCGCGCATGCGCACGTTGCCCACGGGAATCACCTTGCGCACCAACACCTTGGGCCCCGGCGTCACGGCGATCGTGCAGTCCGCGGCGCTGCGCTCCACGCTGAAGCTCACCTTGGCGGTGGCGAACAGGTAGCCCTGGCGCCCCAGCTCCTTGAGCACCCCTTGGCGGGCGGCGTCCAAGGCCACCTCGCTGAACGGCGCGCCGGGCCGCAGCTGCGCGCCGAGCTCCGAGCGCTGGCCGTCCGGCAGCCCGACGACGCGCGCCGCGCCGAAGGTGACCTTCGGGCCCTCGTACAGGTCGAAGCGACCCCGCCCCTGCCCGTCCACCACCTCGAGCCCGGCGAACGTCGCCTTCGCGTCCAGGTAGCCGCGCTCCCGGTAGAGCGCGCCCATGGCCTTGCCCGCTTCGAGCCACGCGTCGAGGACGAACACCGTGTCCGGAGGCGGCGCGGGAATCGTCTCGCCCACGACGTCCGCCGTCCGCCCTTCGAGCGCCATGACGTCGCCCATGCCGTGTGCACCGACGACGCCTGGGGGCGCGCTGGCCGTCACCACGCCGCGCAGCACGTCCCGAAGCTCCGCGTCGCGCACGGCGTGGTTGCCCCGAAACTCGACCGCGACGACGCGCAGCGGCCGCCCTTCGTCGATCGCGAAGCCCAGCGCTGCGCGCCGCGTTCCCGGCCGTAGGACTTCTTCCACCCGCACCGCCGCGTCCACGAAGCCCCGGTACTGGTACCAGCGCCGCACGCGGTCTTCGAGCCTGGCCTTGACCTGGCCGTCGAGCACCTCGTCTCCGACGAACCCGACCACCGCCTCGAGCGTGGCGCTGGCGACGCCGCGGTTGCCCGAGAAGACGACGTCGTACTTGGGGCCCGCGACGATCGGCACCGTCACCCGGCCGTCGGGCTCGACCGTGCCGGCTTCGACCTTCGCTCTGAAGTAGCGCTGCTGCCGCAGGCCGTCGCGGACGCGCTCGAGGCCCTGCGTCAGCTTGATGCGGTCGACCAGCTCCCCGGGCCGGAGCCCGAGCAGCGCCGTCAGTTCCTCGACGCTGAGCCCCGGATCACCGACGAAGCTGAGCGCGGTGCAGGTGAGCGGAGCGCCTTCGACGACCGAGAAGCCGACCGACAGCCCTTCGTCGCCGTCGGTGATCACCGGCGTGACTCGAGCGTTCGGCCAGCCGCGGCGCGCATAGAGATCGGCCACCGCCTCGGCGGCGGCGTCGGCGCGCTCCGCCCAGTATTCCCCCCCGACCGCCAGCCGCGTCGCGGCGATGAGCTCGGCCGTGGGCAGGACCTTGTTGCCCTCGACGTACACCTCTTTGAGCGTCTGCCGCGGGGTCAGCTCGAAGCGCACGACGACGCCGCCTTCGACGTCGAGGACGCTGGCCGACGCGTCGCCGAACTTGCCCGTCAGGTAGATCGCTTCGAGGCTGGCGCGGATCGCGCGCATCGACAGCCGCTGGCCCTTGCGCACCGCCACCACGGCCTGGGCTCGCTCCGAGAGCTTCGCCTCCGCTGCCGGCAGGCCGATCTCGACGTCGGCCACGACGGGCGCCGCCACCTGGGCCAGCGCGGCGGTCAAGACGAAGGCGATCATTCCAGTTCGAAGCGCCAGCGCACGTCGACGCCGGGGTTCCCAAAGCTGGTGTTCTGGTTCTGGTTGTCCCAGTGCGCCCGGGCTGAAGCGCCCCGGCTGAAGCGGTACTCCGCCTGCGCCTTCGTGCCGCGACCGGTGACGGGCTGGGTGACGCTCACCTTGAGGTTGTCCACCACCACCTTGCCTTCCCAGGAAACCGCCGGCTCCGTGGTGCCCGTCGCCTCGTTGTACGTCGTGGTGAAGCGCACTTCCTGGTCCTTCAAGCCGACGCTGTCCTTGAGGAAGCGCTGCACCTGTTGATCGAGCCCCGACGCGGACAGCAGCGCTTCGGCCGCCAACCCCAACCCCGCCTGCTGCTGGAGCCCCTGCGCCGACGTCACGCCCAGCGTCACCAGCGTCAGCAGGTCCGACTCGGGCAGCCCGGGCTCGCTCGACAGGTTGACCCGCGGATCGTCGATGCGCCCGAACGCCTTCACCTTGACCAGGTAGTCGCGGATCTGCGTCTGCAGCCCAAGGTCGAACGTGGGCCACAGGCCGTTGTTGAACTGGAGCAGCCCCCGCGTCACCACGTACGTGTTGCCGCGGAACGTCGCCTGGCTGTTCTCGGTGGCCTCGAGCGCGCCGACCAGCACCGGGCGCACGTTGGTGCCGGCGAGCTTCACCTTGCCGGCGAAGCGCCCCTTGGCCAGGTTGTTGTCCACCCGCACGTCGTCTCCGGCCAGCACGTCGATGTCGAAGCGCAGCCACTCCTGAGGCCGCTCGTCGGACGGGACGCGGTACGCCCGCGCCGAGGCGATCAGCCCGTCGACCGTGAGCGGCTGCGTGTAGTGGAGCTTCTGCAGTTCCAGCGAGCCGAGCACCTGCGTGAGCTCCGGTCGGTAGTCGACGGCCAAGGTCCCCGACACCGTCGCCGGGAGGCCGGGCTGCACGGCCACCGTCACGTCGTCCAGGTCCAGCCCCAGCTCCAGACCCTTGAGCGACAGCTTGTCGAGCTTCGCCGAGCCCCGCCCGCGCAGGCGCCCGTCGTTGACGAAGCCGATCAGATCCTGAATCAGCACACGCGACTCCGAGAAGTCCGCGTGGGCGGACACGTTCTTCAGCGCGACGTCGTAGCCTTTGACCAGCGCGCGCAGCTCGCTCACGTCGGCGCCGCCGGCGAGCTTGGGCTCGCGCACGCTCCCGGTGAACGACGCGGTGAAGTCCAGGCGCCCCGCCGTCCGCTCGACGAGCGACGTGACGCTGGACAGCAGGCGCAGGTCCACGAACCCGGACGACGACAGGTCGACCGTCGACGGCCCCCAACGCCCCGCCGCGCTGATCTGCATGGCCGGCCCGCGCAGTGACAGCGCCCGCACCTCGAGCGCGCCCTTGTCCCAGCGCAGCTCCGCCGGCTCCACGTTCTTCGCCGTCAGCTCTCCACGGGCGAATTCGAGCCGACTCAACTGGGCGCTCGCCACCAGCGCGTCGACGTTCTTGAGCGGGCCGACCACGTCGACGGTGCCGCTGACCCCGACCGTCACGCCGGTGCCGGCCTTGACGAAGGCGGCGATCACGTCGGGGAGCGACACGGACAGCCGCGCCTTCGCCGGCACGTCACCGCGCAACGTCAGCGTCCCCGCCAAGTCCACGCCGTCCACCACGCGGCCGCGGTAGGCCAGCTCGAGGCCCAGGAAGTCGAGCTGCAGCTGCAAGGGACCCAGCGGCCGGCTCTCGTAGAGCACGTTCGACGAGCGCAGCGTGCCGGTCAGCTTGACCTCGTCGGTCGTGCCGCTGACGACCGCCGTCGCGGCCAAGTCTCCGGCGATCGCCCAGCCGCGCTTTCCGGCGGGGTCGACGAGCTCGCCGAGGCGCCCCGCTTCCACCGCCAGCCGGAAGTCCAGCGGACCGGCGAACGCCCAGGCGCCGTCGGCCGTCGTCCGCCCCAGCGGCCCTTCGAAGGTGGTGGGGTCGAGCACGAGCCGCTCGCCGTCTTCGAAGCGCAGCACCAGGTTCGCCGCGCCCAGCCGCCGGTCTTGGTACGCCACGTCCTGCGCCTGCACGGCGATGAGGCCGGTCAGCTGCTTGGCCGGGCTGTCGACGGCCGCGACCAGCGCGAGCGTCCCGGTGATGTCGCCGACCACGTTCTCCATCGAAGGGCTCAAGTCCCGCAGGATCTCGATGATGTCTTCCGCGCGGCCGTCGGGCATTTGCACCAGCGCGCGGGTCTGCAGGCCTTCGTCGGCGAACTGGAGCGCCACGTCGCCGAAGTACTGGCTGGCGCCCTTCTGCGCGGCGATGCCGGGGAAGGACAGCGTGTCGCCCACGTAGCGCAGCTGCGACTGCACCACCCCCAACGAATAGCCCGCCAGCTTGAAGTCGCGCAGCGACAGCTGGCCGTCGATCACCAGGTCCGCGGGCGGGCCTTTGATCGTCGCCCGCGCGGTGCCCACGCCGGACCAGGGCAGCTCGGCGATCGCCCCGAAGTCCCGCAGGTCGACCGCGTCCAACTGCGCGCGAATGTCGAGGCCTCGCTTGTCGAGGTCGAAGTACAGGCGCACGTCCGCGCTGGCCCGCGTGCCGCGCCCGACACCGGCGTGGAGCTGCGCGCCTTCGAAGCCCACGTACTGATCCGTGACCGACAGGTGGAACGTGCCGCCGGCCTGCGCGAACTGAAGAATGTCGGTGCCTTCGGTCTTGGGCGCGTCGAACGCGCGGGACGCCAGCGTGAAGGGCCCCGAGTCGAACTCCACGTCGCCGCCGAGCCTGAGCGGAACCAGCTTCCCGGTCACCGTCGTCGCCACCGTGGCCGGGAAGTCCACCCACGCCCCGGTGATGCTGGCGCGCTCGAGCACCCGCGCCAGCGACGCGTCCTTGGTCTGCACCTTGGCCGTCACCGGGTACCCGGCGGTCAACCCCACCTCGCCGGAGACGAGGATTTCCCCGCCGCCGGCGACCTTCGTGGAGAACTCCTCGAGCGTGACCGCGTCGTTGGCGTAGGCCACGCGCACCGAGAAGTCTCCCGGCGTGAACGGCCCCAGCGCGACCTTGCTCGCGTTGGCTTCGGCCCGAAGCGTCGGGGCGTCGAGGCGACCGGCGATGGAGACCTTGGCCCAGACTTGGCCTGAGAGCGGCGGCAGCCCGAGCCCCAGCCGATTGAGCGGCTGGAGCGCCACGAAGACCTGCCCGCCGAGCGCGAGGCGCGGAGGTCCGTCACACAAGCCTTCGATCGCCCCGTTCACGGACAGCGACGCGCCCTCCACGTTCACCGTGGACCGATCGACCGTCAGCTGGTTCGTCGCCAACTCCACGCCCAGCTGCACGCTCGCTCGGCCCAGCGCGAGCCGCTTCTGCTGCGCGACGAGCCACACGCTGCCGCCCCGCCAGCCCGCTTCCACGTCGCCGCGCGCCGCGTCGAGCGACGCGCGCACGTCGAGCCCGTCGATCTGCAGCCGCCCCACGTCCGGCAGCCCGAGCGACAGCTGCGCCTGCTCGATGTCGAGGGACCCGACCCGCAGTCGGCGCAGCGGATCGAGCGGGCACGTCGAGCTCGGCGCGCTGCCTTCGGGCTTGGGCTTGGGCAGGTCGAGCTCCACCTTCGGCCGCACCAACACCACCCTCGACAGCGCCACGCCGCCGAGCACCAGCCCCCGCAACGCGACCCTCGCCTCGTCAGCGGCCACCACGTCTCGCCCGGTGGCCGGGTCGATCAGCCGCAGCCCCGACACCACGACCTGTGCGTCGAGCGGGTCGAGCTGACAGCGGTCGATCTGCAGCTGAAGGCCGGTGGCCTTGGGCACTTCTTCGCGCAGAAGCCGGCAGGCCGCTTCCCCCGCGGACTCGCTCTGCATCCACGCGAGCACGGCGACCGAAGCCAGCGCGAGGAGCCCGACGACGAGGCGGGACCACCGGCGCCGCGTCACCGCGACTCCCGCGCTGCACCGACGCTGGCCGAAGTCGAAGCCACGGCGTCATTCTCCTCCAGCTGGCCGCGGGCTACAGCTTTCCGAGCCCTTCGAGGTAGCGATCGATCTCCGCGAGATCGACGCCTCGCGCCGGAGACGGAACGACGGTCACGGT
>JALHOS010000397.1 GCA_022842905.1 Myxococcaceae bacterium
GCGCCCGCAGTTCCGCCAGCGCCCGCAGTGCCGCCAGCGCCTGCAGTGCCGCCCGCGCCCGCAGTGCCGCCCGTCCCCGCGGAGCCTCCAGTTCCAGCGTCAGTCCCGCCGTCATTTCCGGACGGCGTCGGCCCGCAGCCGACGAGCCACACGAGTGCCGTCGCAGCTGCGAGTAAAATTCGATTCTTGGTGTGCATGCTTCTCCCCTGCGTTTTGGCCGGCCCCACGATCGCGAAAGTTCGCGCGGCGCGCACGCTACCCCGAGCGAGCCCGTGCGCCGCTTTTTCGCTGGCAAAAAGCGCCCGCCTATTCGGTTTGGGTCTACATTTCGCGCCCGCGTGCTGCCCCGAGGACGTGCTTCGACAGCCTGGCTGCTGGTGTTGGCGCTGCTCGCGGCGCCCGCTGCCTGGGCCGACAACACGGCTGACGAAGCCGACGTGGCGTTCGCGCTGGGCAATGACGCGTACGCCAAGCGCGAGTACCGCAAGGCGCTGGCGGCGTACTTCCTGAGCTACCGGCTCGTCCCCAACCGCAACGTGCTCTTCAACCTGGCGCGTTGTTACGAGGCGCTCGGGGAAGTGGACGAGGCGTACCGCTACTGGTTCGACCTGTCCGTCGACGAAGGGCTGCCGGAGCGAGATCGCCCCGAAGTCGACGCCCAGCTCCGCCGCTTGGCGCCGCGGGTCGCCCTGCTCCGCGTCGAGTCCGAGCCGCCGGGCGCCGACGTGTACTTGGACCGTGAGGACCTCGGCAGCAAAGGCCAGACGCCGCGCACGCTGGCCGTGCCCGCGGGGCCTCACGAGCTCAAGCTCAAGAAGGACGGCTTCCACGTCGGCGCGGTGAAGGTGAAGGCCGTGGTGGGGCGCGAGGTGAAGCGCGTCGTCACCCTCGAGGCCGTCGTCGGCACCGTCAAGCTCACGGGCACGCCCAAAGGCGCGTCGGTGAAGGACTCCTCCGACGGCCGGGTGCTGGGCAAGCTGCCCGGCTACTTCGAGCTGACGCCGGGCCAGCACATTCTGGTGGTCGAAGAGTCGGGCTACCTCCCGTCGCAGGTGCTGGTCGACGTGAAGGGTGACGCCGAGACGCAGTACTCGGTGAAGTTGGTCGAGCGCCCCAAGCCCACGGGGAAGGTCATCGTCACCGCCAACCAGGAAGACGCGCTGGTGTTGGTCGACGGCAAGGAGTCGGGCTTCACGCCGACGGTGCTCAACCTGTCGCTGGGCGAGCACGTGCTCGAGGTCACCGGCCCCGAGCTCGAGCCGTACCGCAAGAAGCTCACCATCACCGAGGACTCGGAGACGAAGCTCAACGTCGAGCTGCGCTACGCCCAGCCGAAGGTCGAAGCGGCGTCGAAGAGCGCGGTGTCGGTCGACCAAGCCCCGGCGTCCGTCACCGTGCTCAGCCGAGACGAGATCCTGGCGTTCGGCTGGCAGACGCTCCCCGAAGCGCTGCTCGGCGTGCGCGGCTTCTTCTTCACCGACGACCGCTCGTACACCTACGCGGGCGTGCGCGGGTTCTCACCGCCGGGTGACTTCAACACGCGCATCTTGGTGCTGTGGGACGGCCACAGCATCAACGACATCTACGTCAGCCAGGGCTACATCGGCCGCGACTTCGACGTGGACCTGAGCGAGGTCGAGCGCATCGAAGTCGTCCGTGGCCCGGTGTCCGTGCTGTTCGGTACCGGCGCGTTCTTCGGCCTCATCAACGTCGTGCCGCGGCAGCGCGTCAGCGGGCGCTACGCCGAGGTGGTGGCCGGCGGCGGCGGGCAGGGCGGCATGAAGGCCCGCGCGACGGGGCGGCTGGCGAACGACACCGCGTCGGTCATGTTGTCGGCAGCGGGCTTCCTGTCGGCGGGCGCGCCGTACACCGAGGTGGGCGACACGACGGTCAAGGGCAACGACGGCGAGCGAGCCATCGGCGCGACGCTCAAGGCCCGCTGGAAAGGCCTGTCGGTCCGCGCGAAGTGGAACCAGCGGCGCAAGAACTTCCCGACGGCCATTGCCCCGGCGCAGCTGAACGTCCCCGGCACCGAGTACACCGACGCCCGCGGCTTCGCGGAGCTGCGCTTCGAACATGAATGGGAGACGGTGGGCCTGTTCGCGCGCGCCAGCTACGACGGCCTGCGCTTTCGCGGCACCTACGCGAAGCTGGACGACGACGGGGCGCGCTTTCGCAGCAGCGACTTCGCGTCGGCCGACTGGGCCAGCGCCGAGGTGCGGGTCGGCGTCACCCTCATGGAAGGGAACCGGCTGACGGCGAGCCTCGAAGGCCAGGCGCAGTTCGTCGGCCAGCAGTCCAGCGGTGGCGCGCCGCTCACGGTGCGGCGCTTCTTCATCGCCGCGACGCTCATGGACGAGTGGCAGGTGCTGCCGTGGCTGTCGCTCCAGGCCGGCCTGCGTCTGGACAAGTACAACGACGTGGCCGAGTTCGCGTTCTCGCCGCGGCTGGCGGCGGTGCTCAAGCCGTACGCGCAGGGCACCACCAAGGTCATGTTCGGCCGCGGCTTCCGCGCGCCCAACGTCTACGAGCTGTTCTTCGAAGACAACCGCGAGACGCAGCGCGCCGCCCTGTCGCTCAAGCCCGAGTTCATCACCAGCATCGAGCTCGAGCACTCCCACGACTTTCTGCCGGAGCTGCGCCTGTCGGGCGGGGTGTTCTTCAACATCGTCGACAGCCAACTGGGGCTGCAGCAGGAAGAGCTCGACGAGCCCTTGTGTGGCACGCCGGGCAACCCGGTGCAGTGCCTCATCACGCGCAACCTCGGCCAGACGCTGCACGCCGTCGGCGCCGAGGCCGACCTGCGCTGGCAGCCCGGCCGCTTCTTCTTGTTGGACGCGGCGTACTCCTTCGTCTTCCTCACCGGCCCGCTCAGCGGCAGCCAGGAGCAGCGGGCCGAGCAGGCGGAGTCCATTCGCCACGCGTCGGCGTACCCCATGCACATGGCGTCGCTGCGCGGCATGGTGCCGCTCAAGGACAAGCTCTTGCGCGCGTCGGCGCAGGCCATGTACCAGTCGCGGCGGCTGGACACGGCGGCCAAGGACGGCGACGGCAACTCGATCGACGTGTACGCGGGTGAGGCGCTGTTCATCAACGCGGGCATCGCCGGGGAAATCGGCGCGTTTCGGTACTTCGCCGGCATTCGGAACCTGCTCGACAGCCAGCACGAAGTGCCCATCGGCGACATTTCGGCGACGACGCGCGTGAAGGAATACGGGCGGACGTTCTGGTTCGAGCTGAGCGGCTCGCTGTAGGCGCTGGCCACCACGAGGGCCCGCGCCGTACGGTGCACTCCCATGCCTCGCTCACTCTCGGTCGCGGTCCTCACGCTGGCCGCCGCGGCCTGGGCGGACTCGCCGCTCACCTCCATCGACTTCGCCGACGCGTACGCTGACGTGCCCGTGGTGGCGTCGCTGCGTGACGGCGCGGCCGAGGACGTGGCGTGGACCTTCCTGCTCGGGGAAGGGCCGAACGACCAGAAGCTGGCGGTGATGACGGCGCTGGGGTCCAGCCAAGGGCGCGCGCCGGGGTTCCTCAGCGCGCTCGCGCAGCGCGTCGGGGTGGCGCCGGCGGAGCTCAAGCTGTCGGCGCTGACGCCGTCCCAGCGCTTCGTCGTGGGCTTCTTGGCCGCGCTGGACGACCCGTCGCGGTTGGGGCCGATCGGCGCGGGCCGCGGGGTCGTGGCGCTCAAGCCTGTCGCGGTGCTCGAAGCGGCCGCCAAGGCGCTGCCCGACGACTTCGCGGTGCACTACGCGCTCGCGCTCGTCCAGGCCCAGGCCGCCATGGCGAAGGACTGGTGCCGCGTGTTCCGGCTGCCCAAGGCCGTCGAAGCGCGGTTCCCCTCGGCCAAGCGCAACCTGCGCCCCGGAGCGCTCGAGCGCGCGCAGGGCTACCTCGCCGGCTACGAAGAGTCGTGTCCGGGGTCCGCCGCCGCGGCGCGCAAGGCGAAGGAGGCGCTGAACGAGAGCTACGCGCTGGCGTTGTTGGGCAACCAGGTGGTGAACGGCACTCAGGGCGGCGTCGTCGTGTGGGAAGTGGGGCGGCCCACGCCGGTGCACGTCGAGCCGGGCTTCATCTGCCATGTGCTCCGCCACGGCGACGCGGTCTTCGCCGGCTGCGAGAAGGACGTGTTTCGCTGGGACGGCGCGGCGATGAAGCGGCTCTCGATTCCCGCGGGCGCCGTGGGGCAGGGTGAGTACTTCGAGCCCGCACCGGGGCCCGCCGGTGAGCTGTGGATGCGCCGCGGCAGCCGGCTGTACGCGTACCGCGCGGCGTCCGAGTCCTTCGTCGAGGTGCCGCCGCCCTGGCGCCCCAACACGCTGGTGAGCGACGTGCTGGGGACGCCTACGGGCGAGCTGTACTGGGTCACCTTCATGCGCTCGCTGCACGGCCGAGAGCGGACGTGGCCCAAAGCGAGCGCGGGCTACGCGGGCATGGATCCGCGTTCGCTGACGGCGACCGCCGACGGCGCGCTCTGGGTGTTGGACTTCGAGTCCGGCTTCTTTCGGTACACGCCGGCCAGCCAGGCCTGGGTGAAGCACCTGGGTGTTTCGACCAAGGCGAGCGCCGTCGCCGTCGACGTCGAGCGGGGCCGGACGTGGCTGCTGCACTACACCGACGGGCTGGTGCTGCAGCAGCGCGGAAAGCCGGACGTGGCGCTGCGCTTCGACGGGCTGCAGTACCTGCGCTCGCTCGCGCTCGCGCCGGACGGCTCGGTGTGGGTCGGTGCCATCGGCGCGCTGGTGCACGTGCGGTGGGACGGCGCGACGTGGGGGCAGGAGCGACTGCTGGCGCGGTGAGCGCGCTGCCGGAGCAGGCCGACCCGAGCCCCTCGTGCTGGCCGGGGGAAGACTGCGGCTGCAGCGGCACTCACCTTGGACGCGAGCGTTTCGCGCTCAGCCCGAGCGGCTCAAGCTCCTTCTGGGTGGTCACCAGGCGCACCCTGCAGTTGGGTAGCCAACTGAGCGCTCGCTTGAGCCCGAGGGTGATGGTGTTCACGTCAACCTCCTCCTTGAGCCTGTGGAGATCGAAAAAGGCGAGCAGGAGCACCCACAGTCGGCGGTGTCGATCGACAGCGGCTGCTGCGAAGGGCGCCAAGCGACGTTCAGGGTCCTGTCGATGTTCGGAGCAGAGACCTGCGAGGGTGTCCCTGACCTTCTGCGCAACTTCGACGGCCAAGTCGAGCCCAGCCCATTGGCGCTTCGACTCAATGTGGTGTCCCACGAAGTCGGTCACCTCGATGAAGAAGAGCTCCGCAGCCTCGTCCGTCGCCTCGTCAGTCCTGAGCGCGATGACATCGACCGCCTTCGTCGAACTGAGCTTCTGGATTCCTTCGACGTACTCCTTGGAGGTGTCCCATCGCGCGAGGCGCCACGTTGGCGCGCCACGCAGACTCACGCCGTCGATTTCGAGGGACCCACTCACTGCTGAGCCGCCGCGTGCTCTTCGGCGCGGAACTGCGCGAACTCCTCGTAGATCGGGTTCTGCGCGAGCTCGTAGAAGCGATCTTTGACGTCGAAGACGACCCGGTCTCTTTCGTCACGGTGGAAGCCGAAGAACGTCGTGGGGACACGCCGAGGGAGTGCGTACTCGGCGGGAAGCGAGAGGCGCTGGCACAGCAGCGTGTCGTGCGTCGCGACGAACACCTGCACGCCCTGCTGCGCAATGCTCTGGAGGAATGCGACGAGGTCGCGAACCAATCTGGGATTCATGTTGGCCTCGGGCTCGTCCCAGAAGAGAACGCTCTTGTTGGTCAGCGAGCCGTTTGTGATGAGCCGCACGAGGGTCGCGACTTTGCGAAGCCCTTCCGAGAGCAGGGGCGCCTCGAGATCCACCTTGGCATCACCCTCGCGACGGCGAACGTAGAACCGCCCACCAGCCTCGCTCACCGGGCCGCCCAAAGGGTCTTCGAGGTGACTCAGCAGCTTCCTCGCGGCCTGGAGCCGCGGTCCACGCAGAGCCGGCAGGGCGAGCGCGCGGCAGGTGTCGTAGTGCGTGTCGTCGAAGCCCCTGAGTTCCCTCGCTTCGTAAAGTGCGACGAAGCCCTCGAATACGGCCAAGAGGTCGCGTGTCGGCAAGAAGATGCAGCGCCCCGGCGCGTCGGACCGCGCGGGGCTGCGTTCTGAGTGGATGTTTCCGAGCGTCGTTAGTCGGAACGAGATGGTCGCGTTGTCGACGAAGTGGACCTTGACGTCGCTGCGTCCTCTTCCGACTCCGCGGTGCACCAGTCTTCCGACCGAATCTGGCCGAAAGACGCCGTCCAATTTCGCTGCCAGCCCGTCAAGGCTGGTCTGCTCATATTGCGTGTGGACGGCGTAGAGGAGCTTGAGGAGTTGGCTCTTGCCGGTCGCGTTCTCACCAATGAAGACGTTGATGCCGGTAGCGAACTTGAGATCGAGGTGCGTGAACACGCCGAACTGCGAAGCCTGGAGCCCCTTGATGCCCATGCAATGAGGCTCCCACAAAACGCGGCGCTCCGCGAAGGTCGCGCACGCGCGCCCAGCGTGCGACGGGAAGCGCGGCTTCCGGCCAAAGGCGCTGACGCGGCCTCGCAGTGAGAGGCACCCTCCGCGCGCCTTGACGCACGGAGCCGGAGACGATCGCGGCGTGCTGCACTGCCCGCTCCGTGCCTCGTGCCCGCCGCCACCATTCGTGCTTCAACACGCGCGCCTCATGGAGAACGCGCCGTCCATTGCCGAGCAGCTCATCCCTGGCTCCGTGGGGCTGGCCCTCTGCGCCACCGGCAGCTTCTTCTTCACCCGCGCGCTGCTGCGCGCCTTTACGGCCCGCCGGTGGCCGACGGTCGAGGGCGAGGTGACCCAAAGCCAGACGCGCAGCCCCAGGCGCGGCGCGGGCTCGACGGCGGCCACCGCTGGCCGGCGGACCTACGTCACCTACCGCTACACCGTGGGCGCCGAGCACCTCGAAGGCCGCCGCGTCTCCTTCGGAGAGGCCTGGGACGCCAGCGTGTCCACGGCGACGCGCCTGGCCAAGCGCTACCCCGTGGGTGCCCGAGTGGCCGTGCGCTACGACCCACGCCGCCCGTCGTCGGCGGTGCTCGAGCCCACCGCGGGCTGGCTCGCCTGGGTCGGCGCGCTGGGCTGCACCGGCTTGTTCGTCACGCTGCTCGTGGAGCTGGCGCGGGTGCTGCGCTGAGAAGCCTCGTGGAACGCTCCGCTCCGCCACCGGGTTGGTACGTCGCCGCGAGCAGCGCCGCGCTGCGCGGCCG
>JALHOS010000398.1 GCA_022842905.1 Myxococcaceae bacterium
GCTCCCGCCTGCGCCGCCGGCCGCGCCAGCGTCCGAGACACCCGCGTCGCCCCCGCCCGCATCGGACCCACCGGCATCCACCAGCCCCCCGTCGACCCCAGCGTCACAGGCCGCCACTGGCGTCCCGGACATGCACACGCCCGCCTGGCACGTCTCGGCGCCGTTGCAGACATTGCCATCACTGCAGCTGACCCCGTTCATCGCCGCGGTGCTGACGCAGCCGCTGGCCGGGCTGCAGACGTCCACCGTGCAGGGGTTCTGGTCGTCACAGCTGAGCGGCGTGCTCATCACGCAGGTGCCCGTCGCCGAACACACCTCCGCGCCGTTGCAGGCGTTGCCGTCGCTGCAGCTCGTGCCCGCATCCACCGGGCCAAAGCCACACCCGGTGGCTGGCGCACAGGTGTCCCGCGTGCACGCGTTGTTGTCGTTGCAGACGAGCGGCGTCCCGGCCAAGCAGGTCCCCGTCGCGCCGCACACCTCCGCGCCGTTGCACAGGTTGCCGTCGCCGCAGCTCGTCCCCGCGTCGACGGGCGCAAACGCACACCCCGCCGACGGCGAGCAGCTGTCCTGGGTGCAGACGTTGTTGTCGTTGCAGACCAGCGGCGTCCCCGAAAGACACAGGCCCGTCGCCCCGCAGCGCTCCGCGCCGTTGCAGGCGTTGCCGTCGCTGCAGCTGGTGCCCGCATCCACCGGCGCGAACGTGCAGCCCGTCGTCGGCGAGCAAGAGTCCGTCGTGCAGGCGTTGTTGTCATTGCACGAGGGCGGCGTGCCGGCCTGGCAAGTGCCCGTCGCGCCGCACACCTCGACGCCGTTGCAGGCGTTCCCGTCGCCGCAGCTGGTGCCCGCATCCACCGGAGCGAACGCACAGCCTGACGCGGGGGCGCAGCTGTCGGCGGTGCACACGTTGTTGTCGTTGCAGACGAGCGGCGAGCCGGCTTGGCAGACGCCGGTGCCGTTGCACAGCTCGACGCCGTTGCAGAGGTTCCCGTCGTCACAGCGCGTACCCGCATCCGCCACCGCGTGCTGACAGCCCGCCGTCGGGTTGCACGAGTCCACCGTGCACGGGTTGCTGTCAGCGCAGTTGGGCGGGCTGGTGGTGACGACGCAGGCGCCCGCCGACGAGCAGGTCTCGACGCCGTTGCACGAATTGCCGTCGCTGCAATTGGTGCCCGGGGCCACCGGCGCGAAGACGCAGCCGGACTGCGGCTGGCAGCTGTCCGTCGTGCACACGTTGTTGTCGTTGCAGCTCAGCGGCGTCCCGGCCACACACGCGCCGGCCTGGGTGCACGTCTCGGTGCCGTTGCACGCGTTCCCGTCGTTGCACGAGGTGCCCGGCGCCACGAGCGTGTGCTGGCAGCCCGACGTGGGGTGACAGCTGTCGGCGGTGCAGGGGTTGTTGTCGTCGCAGTTGAGCGCGCCGGGGCCGCTGCAGGCGCCGCTGGCCTGGCACGTCTCCGCGCCGTTGCAGACGTTGCCGTCGGAGCACGACAGGCCGAGGTTGGTGGGCTGGTGTGTACAGCCGACGCCAGCGTCACACGCGTCCTGGGTACAGGTGTTCGAATCGTCACACGACGGCGGCGTGCCGGGGACGCAAGCGGGCGTGGCGTTGCACGTCTCGAGGCCGTTGCAAGCGTTGCCGTCGCTGCAGCTCGTCCCCGCGTCGAGCGCCACGAAGAGGCAGCCCTGCACCGTGTGGCAGGTGTCCAGCGTGCAGGGGTTGGCGTCCACGCACACCAGCGGCGTCCCGGCGGCGCAGGCACCGAAGCTGTCGCAGGCCTCGACGCCGTTGCACACGTTGCCGTCCGCGCAGCTGGTGCCGACGGGCTGAGGCTCGCAGGCGTTGAGCGTGCTGCAGGTGATGCACGCGCCCACGGCGCCGCAGCTCATGGTGGTGGTGCAGGTGGTGCCTCGGTCGATGAAGTCCGCCGTGCAGTCGTCGGTGTCTTGGGTGAGGAAGAGCCGCGAGAGCACGTGGTCCTGGGCGGGTGCGGGCAGCCGCGGGACGACCCCGGGAAAGCCGATGCTGCCGGTGCCGTAGACGACGACGTCGAGCAGCTGGTCCTTCGCGTCGTAGAGGAGGATTTCGTCGCCCGCGTTGGTGAGCGTCCAGGTGTTGGTGGCGCCCCAGGTGACGAAGAGCACCAAGTTCGGCGTGCCGGGCTCGTCGGACGTGCCGGTGTTGAACTCGGCGTCGGCGCGGCGCCCGAAGTGCGCGAAGTACGCGGCGCCGCTCGCGGCGATGACGAAGCGGGCGCCAGGGGCGAGCACGGCTCCAGGCAGCAGCGAATAGTTGCTCTCGGTGCTCTTCACCCTCTCCGCGTCGGAGATGCGAAAGCCGTCGAGCGGAATCGGGTGTGGCGAGACGTTGGTGAGCACCACGTACTCCCCGCCATTGCCAGACGTACCGTCGGACACGAAGTGCGTGACGAGGACCGGCGCGTACACTTCCCCCGCGGCGTCGAACCACACGTCGGCGCTGAAGTTGACCGTCTGGTCCGCGACCTCGGCGAAGGTGTTCGGTGCTGGGCTCAGCGTGGGGTCGCCCAAGTCGGCGATGACGTCGAGCGCGTTGGAGATGGTGGAGCCGCCGACGTCGACGGTGTCTCCGCTGGCCTGCTCGCGGAACGTCGCCACGGACACGCGCAGCGGCCGGCTCGGCACGCCGGGCAGCCCCAGCGCGACCCAGGGAACGAAGAGCTCGAAGGTCGTCCCGCTCGGCGACACGTCACGCGCGGCGAGCAACCCCGGCGCGGCGACGAGGGCCGGGCTCGCGTTCCACAGCCTGGCGACGGGGCCCGTCGCTTGGGTTTGCACCAGAAACTCCCAGCGGGCGTCCTGGGCGAGGTTGGTGTCCGCGCCGCCGACGAAGGCCGCCGCGCCGACGCCCGCATCGCGGTCGAGGTCGATGGCCAGCTGCAGCTGCGGCGGGTTGACGCCGGGGAAGGACGTGCCGGCGAGCTGCACCGCGAAGAAGACACCCGCATCGCTGCCCGTCACGCGGAGCCGGACGAGGTCGGTGAGCAGCTCCGGTGAGGCCACGTCGGTGCGGGTGTCGGCCGTGGCGTCGTCCCACACGTACTCGCCCCAACCTGCGTCGGTCCGCGCGACGAGGCCGAAGTTCTTGATGCTGGTGCTGACGAAGGCGGTGCGCGTGGACCAGTCGGTCAGCTGCCCGTCGACGGCGACGGGGTGCGCGAGGGCGGACGAGGCGGCGAGCGCGAAGGCCAGAGACAAGGGACGCATGGAGGGGCGACGGTAGCGCGTTCGGGACGTGCTGGCGCCGGGCGGCCCGCAACCCGACTGCGCCCGTCGTGCGGCCACCGTCGGCGGGGAGCCCCGACTCGCACAGCGCACCCACGTCGAGGTTCGTATTGCCCCAGACCATGCAGCACGTGCGCCGTCCCGCGCGCGACCGTGACGCGGCAGAAGTCAGGCGGCTGTGAAGGACCCGCGGAGCGAATTGGAGGTGGGGACCGGTCGCTTCATGCTCGTGCTGAGCCTCGTCGAGCGCGCCGCGGACGACACGTGTCCGACGACTTCACGCGCTCGACCATGGCAGTGGTCGACAGGCGTCCTGTCCGTGCTGTGGGGAGCGAGTATCGTGCGCGAAATGACCTGGCTCACGCTCGCATTCCTCGCTGCCACACCGCCGCCCGTCAAGCTCGCCGCTCCGGGCCTGGCCGGCGTGGAGCTGTCCGCAGAGCTGACGACCTTCTACGGCAACCACCTCGCGCAGCAGCTCGCGCTGAATGAGTCGCTGGCGATCATCACTGCCAGCGACGTCGCCTCCTTGCTCGGCGTGGAGCGCCAGAAGCAGCTGCTCGGCTGTGGCGACGAGAGCTGCGTCGCCGAGCTCGCCAACGCGCTCGGCGTCGACGGCCTCATCACCGGAAGCCTCGGTCGCTTCGGCGACTTCATCCAAGTCAACCTGAAGGTGATCGCCGCCGCCGACGGCCGCACCCTGGCCCTCTATTCCGGTTCGGCGTCGGGAGAGAGCCAAGCGCTCGACACCATCAAGGACGCGGCCCGCGCGCTCTCGGTGCAGGTCCTCACCCGCCTGGGCCGAGGTGTTGCGCCAGTCGGCGCGCGTCGATTCTTCTGGATTCCTCTGGTCGCCAGCGCGCTCGGCGTAGGGCTGGGCTTGGGCCTGTTCGGGATCGCGAGCGCCGACGCTGCGGCACTTCGCGGGCTCGGCGTCAACACACCGCCGCTGTCCACCGCGGACGCGCACAGACACCTCACCTCGGGCGTGGCGGCGCGCACCGGCGGCATCGTCGCCTTCGCCGCGGCGGGTGTTGGCCTGCTCGTGGCCGGCGCGCTGTGGCTCTTCGGGGCGCCGGTGGCGCTCGTGCCCACCGCCCAGGCCGGCGCCGTTGAGCTCTGGTCAGCGGTGTCGCTGCCATGAGTTCCCCTCGCTCGACGCTCACCCTCCTCCTCGTCGGCGCGGCGACCCCGCTGCTCGGGGCCTGCGACCTCGACGTCGAAGGCGCGTTCCAGGCGTACTGCGTGGCGAACCCGTCGGCGTGTGACGGCGGTACACGGGACGCGAGCTCTGCGGACGATGGTGGTCGCTCCGACGCAGGCTCGGCAGACGCAGGCTCGGCAGACGCAGGCTCGGCAGACGCAGGCGCAGCGGACGCAGGCTCGGCTGACGCAGGCTCAGCCGACGCAGGGACTGCTGACGCAGGCTCGGCTGACGCAGGCTCGGCTGACGCAGGCTCGGCTGACGCAGGCGCAGCGGACGCAGGCGCAGCGGACGCCGCGGTGCTCGACGCGGGCGGAGCAATCGACGCGGGGCTCCCCCTCTCTGCCTGGTGTGACGCTGTCGCGCAGGCGCGGTGCGAGCGCGCGGTTCGATGTGCAGCGTCCCAGTCCGCCACGTGCGCGGCAATTGCCCGATCGACGTGTGAGCGCAACGAGCTGCGGCGCGCTCGAGCGGGGAGCTTGGCGTACGACCCGTTTGCCGCGCAGCGGTGCGTGCTGCGCGCCGCGGCGCTGCCCTGCGGCAATGCGTCCGACGCATGCCCGGACGTGCTCGTGCCGAACGCAGCCCTCGGCCAGCGCTGTGAGGACTCGGACTGCACCGCGGGCTTCTGTCCGTACGTCGCACGAAACACGCCGACGCTGGACTGTCCTCGGTGTACGCCCTACCTGGACGCTGGCGAGTCCTGCGTGGCCACGTCGGGCCCCGTGCGCCCATGTCCCCAGGGCACGTGGTGCGACGGCACCACCTGCGTCCCACTCCGCGCCGACGGCGTCTCGTGCACCGTCAACGGAGACTGTCTCTCGGGCCGGTGCGTGGACCATGCGCCCCTGGATGGAGGCGTGCGACGCTGCGGCGCGCTCCCTCTGGGTGTCTCGTGCCTCGACACACCGAGCTGTGGACCCAACGCCTACTGTGCCGGCCTGCGCTTGACCTCGTCCGGGGGCCTTCAGAACGCCGGCACTTGTCGCGTGCGTCGTGGCCTGGGCCAGCCGTGCCCCGACGAACAGGAGGAGGAAGGGTGCGTCGCCGGGACCTGCCTTTCGTCGACCTGTCAGGCGCCGGAGGCGACGCAGGCGACCGCGGCCCCGTGCGACCTCTCGACCCAGTGCGCCGTCGGCCGCTGCACGCGGGAGGACTGGCTGCCGGGCGGCGCTCCCTGGGTGGGTGACGGCGTGTGCACGGTCGCCGCCGTCGGTGAGGCCTGCGCGGTCTCGAGCGACTGCGTCCCAGGCGCGTTCTGCGCCGCCGACGGTGGGTGCGCCCGTCCCGTCGACGCGGGGGCGCCCTGTGAGGTCGGTGGTTGCGGCGTCTTGGTGTGCCTGGCCGTCGTGGACGGCGGCCGCGTGTGTGGACTCCCCGCGAGCCAAGGAGAGTCCTGCACGACACTGCCGTGCGACAACTCGACCGTGTGCCTGACGCAGGACGGCGGCGCCCGCGTCTGTGGGCTCGTTCCCAACGGAGCGACCTGCGCCGGCCCGCCGCGCTGTGAGTCGTTTCGCTGCGCCAACGACGGCGGCGGCTCCACGTGCGCCGCAAGTTGCTTCTGATTGGCCCACTTCGGCGCAGCGGATAAGGTCGCTGGGCCGTGTGGACCTTCACTCTGTTGGTGCTGTCCGCGGCGACCGGCCCGCTCAAGCTGGCCTCCCCGGGGCTGAGCGGCGTCCAGCTGCCCCCACGAGCCGCCACGTTCTTCTCCGACCACCTCGCCCAGCAGCTCGGACTGCGCGGCGCGGAAGTGATGACGGCGACGGAGATCGCTTCGATGCTGAGCCTCGAGCGGCAGAAGCAGTTGCTCGGGTGCTCGAGCGAAGCGTCCAGCTGCATGGTGGAGCTGGCCGACGCGCTCGGCGTCGAAGGGCTCATCACTGGTTCGGTGGGCAAGCTGGGCGAGCGCTATCAGCTCGACGTGAAGATCATCGCGTCGGGCAGCGCGAAGCAGCTCGCCATATTCACGGGGACCGCGGCGAGCGAACGCGAGGTCCTCGACGTGCTGACGACCGCCGCCGGGGTCCTGCACCAGCAGTTGCAGGTGAGCACTGGGCGAGCCTCGGTCGCGCCCGCTGGGGGTGCTCGAAGGTGGTGGTGGGTTCCGGCCAGCGTCGGCGCGGCCAGCCTCGCGCTTGGAACGACGATGCTGCTCTTGGTCGTCGGCCATGACGCGGCGCTGCGGGGAACACCAGGCCAGCCTTCGCAGCTCTCGCTGGCCCAGGCTGAACAAGAGTTTCGGGCCGGCGCGACGAAGCAGGCGGTCGGCCTGACGGCCTTGGGCGTGGGCGGCGCCGCCCTCATCGCGGGTGCTGCGCTGTATCTGTTTGGAAGCCCAGTCGCCGTCGCCCCTCGAGCGGACCTGCACGGCGGTGGGGTGTCGCTCGCCGGGTGGCTCCCGTGAATGCGAGAGCGCTGGGACTGAGCTGTTGTCTGGTGGCGCTCGCCGCCTGCGACCTCGACGGAGCGCTCAAAGAGTACTGCCTCGAGCACCCCGGCGCCTGCGACGGTGGCGTAGACGGTTCGGTGGAGACGGACGGTGGCGCTGCGGGCGCTGGTGGAGCTGCGGGGGTTGGCGGCGCTGCGGGGGCTGCGGGGGCTGGTGGCGCTGCGGGGGCTGGTGGCGCTGCCGGGGCTGGTGGAGTTGCCGGGGCTGGTGGCGCTGCGGGGGCTGGTGGAGTTGCCGGGGCTGGTG
>JALHOS010000399.1 GCA_022842905.1 Myxococcaceae bacterium
CCGTCTTCGCCTGGCAGGCCACCGCGCCACCCCAGTTGGCGCTGCCGCTGTAGCCGTGCCTGCTCGCGAGTCACCCGCCGCCACTCGGCCGGGGCGGAGCTCTGCCCAGCGTCGGCCGTGAACGCCCGCCTCGCGCCCGCCTGCCCTCACGCAACTGCCCAGAGCGCGCTCCCGCAACGTCACCCACCGCGACGCTCTCCCAGCCAACGGCTACGGTTGCCCGGGTTGTTGTTCAGCTTCACCGCGAAGGCGGGCAGAGCTTCAGGGTCCAGGTCGGCGGCTGCACCACGCGGGAGGCATGCCAACTCGGCGAGACACGTATGAAGGCCGTGACGCACCCAGGGTCGCCCTTGCGGAAGTGGAGGTTCTCCGCGGCCCTGGCGATTCGGCCCACGCCCGCCGCAGCGAGGGCCGTACCGGCGGGGAGCCTCCACGTGTCCGATCCGCGAGGGCCCCCAGCGTTCGTGTACGCGCCGCCACCACCAAAGCCCACGCCGCGCTCGGTGCTGCGCCGCGGGGCTACAGGCGACAGGTCGCTCGAGCGCACGAGCATGGTCGCTGCTCCACACCGCGTCTCGACCGTGAAGAGGGCGCGGCCAGGTTCGCTCGACGGGTGGGCCACCCCTCGCGACCCAAAGAACCAGTTCGGCGGAGCGGGCACCCGGGCCGAACCCACCTCCAAGCCTTCGAGCGAGGTCAACGTGTCGCCGAGAGCTCCACCGTCGGCCTCAGCCGGTGGCGCTGCCGCGTACGACACGCGAACCGGAAGGTCGCTCGGCCCACTCACGAGCAGACCGTCGAGCAAGAGGAGAGTCGCAGCAGACACCTTGGCAACGGGCGTCCCAGGCTTCGCGGTGAATCCTGTGCCGTCTGGAAACACCTGAGAGAGCGGCGTTCCAAGGACTGGAGCCAGATCTGCGCGCCTCACGAAGAGGCGCTCGAGCACGAGGTCTCCTGGGCTTGCGAGGCTAGCCTGGGCGCAGTGAGGGTCCGCGTGTGGGCCCGGAGTCAGCGGTGCCACCTCGACGAAGTCACCGTGCAGGCGCAGCACCCGCGCTGGCGCGGCTTGGCCCAACACACGAGCGCCTGCGTCCGCGCTCCCCTCACGTGTCCATGTCGCGTCTTCCCGCGGCGCGAAGAAGAAGGTGGCGTCGTGCCAGATCAAGACGATGTGGCCGGGCGTGGGCATCGTCGCAGCGGTTGGGAAGGTGGCCCCGGCTTGCGCTTCGAGCCAGCCGTCCAGGCGCGCACCGAGCCCGCCGGCAAGGAACGTCGCAAGCGCCAATGCGATTCTCATGGTGGTTGGAGGCGCGCAGAGCAGCTCAGTCGCTGTAGCCATGACTGACACACGCTGAGGCACCACGTCGCCCTCGTCGGGCTGGGCACGCGGGCAGCGGGGTCCGTCGCGGTGCAACACTCGACTGGAAGTGACCAACCACCTCGACCAGACGACGGCCTCTGCGTCGTCGCGCCACAACCAAGGTCACGAGCGACGGGTGGTCGTCGACGCCGAGCAGGACAATCCCTGAGGGCTGCAGCCGGCCGCCGTCGGCGCGCCCCCAGCGCCGGGTCCCGCTGCGTTGAGCCCCGAGTCCACGCCGACGAGAGGCTCCTTGTTCGCCGCCGACGTGTTGGACTGCTCACCTCACTCGCTGCCCTCGAGGTCCTCCTGGTGCTCCCCCTGCTCCACCTGTCCGTCCTCGTCGCGCAGGTCGGCGCCAGCGCTCTTAGGACCCGCCGCTCGCGGCGCCTCGCGCCGAGCCGACGCCGTGAAGCCGGCTGCAGCCGGAGCCCACTTTGACCCGCCGGCGGGTGAGCCCGTTCCGCCGGCTCGAGCAACCGTTGCGCTCGGCCCCGAAGGCACCTCGCGCCCCCCACGACGGGAAGTTCTAGTAGGGGCGTCCCCTGCAGTAGGGAGGACGGCCGTCGCGGTGTTTAACGAGGCGCTCATGGAAGTCACCCCAGCCAAACCGCCAGCGGGCCCAAGCGGAGGCCCACCGCTCGTCATCAGCCAAGGCGAGTTTCATGCGCTCATTGATCGAACCTCCAAGCGCCTCTTTCGGTTGGCAGCACGCCTGAGCGGCAGTGAGCTTGATGCTCAGGACATTCTCCAGGAGAGCTACCTGCGGGCCTATCGCGCTTTGGCTGGGAAGGGCTTCGATCCGAAGGCCACCTTGGACACCTGGCTGTACAGCGTCGTCACCAATGTGGCCTTGAATTGGGTCCGTGACCGCCAGCGCGTCCAAGCGCGCGAAGGCCACCTCGCCCCTGCTGCCGAGAGCACAGGTGGCGCAGCAGAGGCTCGGGTTGCACTGCGTGAGCTCTCCAAGGTCCTCGACCTCCTTCCTCCCGAGCAACGGGTCGCGTTGGTGCTCAAGGAGATCGAAGGTCTCTCCGCGAAGGAAGTGGCCGGCGTCCTGGGCATCTCGGAAGGAGCCGTTGAGCAGCGACTGGTCCGAGCCCGCGAGACGATTCGAGAGAAGGTGCGCCATGGATGAGCTCGACCTCAACCTGAGCGCCTGGCGCGAGGCCACGGAGAGGCTTGCTCCTCCGCCCGCTGCCCTGGCAGCGCTTCACAACGCGATTGAGGTTGAAGCGGCGGCGCTGACGAAGCCACCCCCACACAGCGGCGCCGGCGGGGTGAGCGTCGCCAAGGTGATGTGGTGGATCGCGTCGATCGCGATCGGTGTGCTCGTCGCTGGCGGCCTCTCCTTCTGGCTGGGGACTCGAAGCGCCGTGCCGAGCACGCCAGCAGCCACTCCCGCACCGCCGTCACTGCCGGTGGCTGCGCCGGTCCAGGCGACGCAGCTCGCCCCGGCGGTCCCCGTCTGCGACGCAGCCGCGGGCTACGCGCCGCGAGTGGAAGCAGCGCCGGCCGCAGCACCTGCAGCACCTGCAGCGCCGGCCCCGGCCAGGCCGATGCCGGCCCTCGCCCCGGGAACTGCACCCCGGCCCAGACCGAAGGCCGCGCCCGCCCGGGCGCTTCCCGCGGCGCCGGTCACGTTGGTCACGCCTGCCGCGAAGCCCGTACCAGCCGGCGCTCACTGAAGGGCTGTTCGAACCCCTCACCGAAAGGAAGTCCCATGTCCTCTCACGCCACCCGTGTGTCTATCGTTGCGCTCGCCGTTGGTGCCTCGCTGGCCGTTGGCTGCGAAGGGAGAGCGCCGGCGCCGCCCCCGAAGGCCCCCGCCCCCGAGCTGCGCCTTCACGGCGTGGTGGCGCTCTCCGATCCCAGCAGGCCCCGATCGCTGCTGGCTGGCGCCGCGGTCTCTGTACACAGCGACCGAGACAGGAATGGCAAGATTGAACCGAATGAGAAGGTCGTCGTGACGACCGACGCCCAGGGTGGCTATTCACTGAGGTTTCCGATTGAGGGGGCCGAGCGCGTAGTGCTGACCGCCACCCACGCCTTGGCAGCAAAGAGCCACCGCACCCTCGGGGTCGGCTCTGCAGCGGAGCTCGGTCTCGACATTGACCTTGCACCAGTGCAACCGCTCACGTGTGAGCGCGGGGCGTGTGTGTCGGAGGACGGCCGCCTGCGAGTCACTCGGCTGCCCGCCAACGTACGGGCGAGGGGCCGCAGCTTCGATCCCACCACCGAGAAGGCCTTCTTCCCTGGGTCCTTCAGCGACAAGGGCGGGAACCTCCTGGTCTCCGGCGCGTTCTCCTCCGTCGAGCTGGTCGACCAAGCTGGCCAGCCCGTGACCTCGCTGGCCGCTCCGGCCGAGCTGCGCATGCCGCTGCCCCGGACGACGTGGTCGGTGGTGACCGACATCCACCCGAACAGCGGCAAGATCGAGTATCCGCTGTACAGCTTTGACGAGGTGTCGGGCGATTGGGTTCGCGAGGGAGAAGGGGTGCTTGAGGGCGAGCCCGGCGACCCGATTCCCGAAGCGAGCCTGGCAGCCATCAGGGCGGGCACGTTTGCCCGAGCGGTCGCCGCCGTTGCCAAGGTCACGCATTTCTCGTTTTGGAACGTGGATTGGCCGATTGCGACCTTCGGGTGCGTCACAGGCATCATCGTCGATGAGAAGGACACGCCTCTTGGTGGGGCGACGGTCGTCGCCAACGGCCTCAGCTACGTCGGCACCTCGATGCCGCGCACGACCGGAGCGGACGGGTGGTTCTGCACCGAGGCGATGCGCAGTGAGGCTCCGGGAGAAGACGTAGATCTCGACGGTCAGCCAGGTGAGGCTCAGAAGGTGGCAGTGGTTGTCGCTCGTCAGGGGATTGCCTCGGTCACCAAGACCGAGATGCCGCGGAGCCAGAGCGAGTGCGGCGGAGGCTGTCTCAATCTGGGGCGCATTCGCCTGGCCACGCGTTCGGGCCGAGTGGCTCACTGCCGAGTGGAGGGCCGTACCGTTGATGCGGCTGGCGCGCCCGTCGCCGCGAACGTGTCAGTCAGCGACGACTCTGTCGCCAACGACGTGTGTGGCCTCATCGGCGGCTGCAGACTGGCTGCGCTCGCTGGGGATGCTGGGCAGTTTGAGCTTCGAACTCCGCTCCTCAGCGACGTCACGCTCGTTGCGTCTCGCTCAGGGTCGAGTCCAGACGGCGGCGCTGTCCACCAGTCGGGCTCAGCCGCGCTGACTGAATGCCCTGCCAGCCCGGTTTCAGTCGTGCTCGTGGATCGCGACCCTGCGAGGCCGGTGCTCCCCCCCCGGCCACGTGCGGCAGGCGCCCTACCGGTTTGGGGTGTCCCCTCGGTCTCGCCCTTAGGGTGGGTCCCAGCTCCAGCCATCGGGGTCACCCGCGGCAAGATCATCTGGGAGGCCGACAGAGAGGTCTCCCTCATTCGAGTCGTGGGGGCCAATGGGCGCCCAAGGTGGCTCGTTGAGGCGCCGAAGGGCGGCTTCAAGTCGCCCGTCATCTACGGACAGGTCCCGGCGGACGCGGTCCAACGAGTGCCCGAGAAGGGCCGCCCGGCTCGGCTCGCGAAGGGAGACGTGATTCGCCTCGAATACGTCGGCGGGGATTGGGACGTCATAGTCGTCGAGTGATTCGCTACCCGAACTTGCCGGTGACGTAGTCCTGCGTCCGCGGCTGCGCCGGCGCGGTGAAGAGCTGGCGAGTGGGCCCGGCCTCCACGAGCTCGCCCATGTTGAAGAAGGCCGTGCAGGTTGTGGGCGACGATGACGATGGTGTGCCGCGCCTTGAGCTCGTGGATGAGTTCCTCGACGCGGCCGGTGCTGATGGGGTCCAGCGCGCTCGCCGGCTCGTCCATGAGGAGCACCTCGGGCCCCACCCGTGCGGCGAGGCCGGCGACGGCGTGCAGGCGGCCGTGCGGCGCTCCGAAGCCCGACCGACGGTGAACGCACGGTCAGGCGCGGGCGTCGGTGACACTGACTCAGCTCCACGTCGATGCGCAGCCAGCGCTGTCCGCGCGGCTTCCTCACGCGCGTGGTCGTCGTCGTCGTTGAGCGCGTTCAGGGGCTGCCGGCCCGCCGCCGACGTGTTGGAGTGCTCACCTCACTCGCTGCCCTCGAGGTCCTCGTGGTGCTCCCTCTCTTCCACCTGTCCGTCCTCCTCGCCCAAGTCGGCGGCACCGCGCAGCCGACGCGGCCGGATACCGTGAATTGGCCGGCGATCGACCGACTGCTCGAGATCGACTCGGACCTTGGCTTCGCCTTCGGCCTGGGCAAGTTCGACGTCCCTCCGCCGACGATCTGGCCCGCGCCGCTCAACGCGCTGTGGGAAGAGGGCAACGCCGAGTGCGCGATCATCTCGCTCGCGTCGACGACTGCGCCCACCTCGACGCGGTGCTGCGGCATTCGGCTCTCCCACGCGCTGCGGCGCCGCCTCACGCGTTGGCGGGACGGCGGAAAGCAGATCGACGGCCTCCACGAGGGCGCGCAGCCGCTGTCCACCGTCCTGGTGCAGAGCCCGCTGCTGCCGGCCCCGCCGAAAGAGCCGTTCAAGCTCCAGACCACCTGCGCCGCGCTGCCGTCGGCGTTGACGCTGAGCAGCAGCGACGCGTTTAGCCAAGCGCTGGTGGAGCGCTGGGCGAGCGTCGGCGGCACGGCGCCGGCCCGGAACTGCACGCTGCGCACGCTCGCCCACGTCGAGCCGAAGGAGAGCGCGACCCTGCCTGGAGGCGAGAAGGTGGCGAGCACCATCTTGGACTGTGGGCAGACGATCGCCGTCGACGAGGTCGCGATGAACCCCCAATTGGGTGGCGCCGGCGTGTCGGTGGACCGGCTGCTGCGCTCCTTCGCGACGGCGGTGTGCAAGGGCACGCCGCCGCCCAAGAAGCCGGCGGCACCCGTCGAGCTGCCCCAGTCCGCCATTCCAACGCGGATCTTCGGTCCCTTCGGGAGCGTGCCGGCGAAGCTCGAGCTGCCCAGCGCCTGCGCGGGCCTGCCTACGAGCCTGCGGCTGGAGGGCAGCGCGCGGCTCAACGACGCCCTGACCAAGCGCTGGGCCGACGCGCAGGGCACCGGCCCCGAGGCGAGCTGCACCACGAGCGAGTCGTTCCGCAGCGAGATCCTTCCAGCACTGCCGGGCGAGCCGATCGACGTCGTCCGCACCGTGTTGCAGTGCGGGGACATCGTGCTCGCCGCGGACGCCATCCGCGTAGGCACCGGCGGCCGGGACTCGGTGGATGACTTGCTGCACCGCTACGCCGCCGCGCGCTGTGCAGAGCTCGAGCGCGCCGCCGCCGCCGCCGCTCCGCCCCCGAAGGTCAACGAGAAGCCGTCGGCCCCCAAGGCCAAGGGGAAGAAGCGCCCGTAGCAGCGGAGGTGGCGGCTTCGGCAGCCGTGGGCCGCTCCGTCGGGTGCTCCACCAAGGACGAGCGCCAGCGCGACGTCGCGCCAGCCGTTCCCGGCGAGCGCCCTCGGCCTCGTGCCGGACCGTGGGAAGCTCGTGCACATGCGTTCCTCGCTTTGCATGGTCCTGCTTCACGCGCTGACGGCCTACGTCCTGGCGAGCTGCGCGGAGCCGACGCCCGCACGCTGCCGCTCCGACGCGGACTGCCGCACGGACGCGGAGTGCAGGGACACTGCCGAAGGACCGCAGTGCGTCGCGCGGGTTCGGCCCCAGGACGCTGGAGCCAACGACGGCGGGGCTGGAGGTGGAGTCGGCGGCTCAGCAGGCGGCGGTGGCTCGGCCGGCAGCGGCGGTGGCTCGGCCGGTAGCG
>JALHOS010000400.1 GCA_022842905.1 Myxococcaceae bacterium
GGTACTTCTCGCTGGTGACGAACGTGAGCCCGCTGGGCGCGATCGACGGCACCCACCGCCACTTCGGCTGCTCGAGGCCCGGCGCTTCGGTGCGGCCTTCGCCGACCTGGCCCCCGGAATACTCCCGCCCGTAGGTGATGAGCGGCCAGCCGTAGTTCTTGCCGGCCTCGGTCACGTTGAGCTCGTCGCCGCCCTGGGGCCCGTGCTCGTGCGTCCACAGCGCGCCCGTGTCCGGGTGGAGCGCGGCGCCTTGCAAGTTCCGGTGCCCAAAGCTGAAGACTTCGGGCAGCGCATCGGCCCGCCCGACGAAGGGGTTGTCCGCAGGCACCCCACCGTCGCGCCACAGCCGCAGCACCTTGCCCTGCCCGTGCACCAGGGACTGCGCCAGGTCCCGCTGGTTGCGCTCGCCGGTGGTGACGAAGAGCGCCCCGTCCCGCGCCACGACGATGCGGGAACCGAAATGTACGCCGCCCGCCAGCTTGGGCGTCTGGCGCCACAGCACGCGCACCTCGTCGAGCGACGACTCGCCCACCACGCCGCGCCCCAGCGCCGTGCCCGCCGTGCCGTCTGGCCCCGGCTCCGCGTACGTGAAGAACACCTCGCGGCTCGTCGCGAAGTCCGGCGCCAACACCACGTCGAGCAACCCGCCCTGCCCCTGCGCGAACACCGCGGGCACGCCGATGAGCGCCGGACCCACGCCGCCGTCGAGCGTCACCCAACGCAGCGCGCCCGTCCGCTCCGTCACCAGCGCGCGCCCGTCGGGTGTGAAGGCCACCGCCCACGGCCACTCCAGCCCGACGACGACGTCTTCGACGCGGACCTGGCCGACCGAAGGATCCACCGGGAAGCGCCCCGTCGACGCACAGCCCACCAGCCACAGCAGCCCCACCCACCCACACGCGCGCATGGCGGAAAGCTAGCTGGAACGGCAGCGCAGGCGGCTAACCTTCGCCCCGAGGCCTCTCACCCGCAGGCACGGAGTCTCCCCACCATGGCGAGCGCGGCACCCATCGACGACGGGAAGCTCTTCGAACGCGCGGTCGACGTGTGGGCGAGAGCCAAGGTCGTCTTCGAAGGGCCCAGCTGGGAAAACGAGCCCGAAGCGTCGCTGCTCTCGGAGATGATGGCCGCGCGGCGGGACACGTACGAGGCCAAGGTGATCGGCGGCGTGGCCCACGAGAACCACTTGGTGGCCGCGTACTGCTGCCTGACGCTCGAGCGCATGAAGAGCGCCGCCCTGCGAACGTTGCCGCCGGCCGTGCTGCAGCGCACCGACAAGCTGACGTGGCGGCTGGGCAGCTTCTCGCAGAACACGGACCTGGGCGCCTACGCGGCGCACAAGCAGAAGGTCGCGCAGGGCCGGAAGCTGGACTGACGCACTTCAGGCGGGGACGAAGCGCGCGGGCAGGCCGTTGCCGACGAACAGCGTCGCCCCCATCTTCGGCTTCACGCGCCCAGGCTCGAGCACCTCGAAGCGCCCCCGCTGCAGCAGCATGGCCAACACCACCGTCGCCTCGAGCAAGGCGAAGTGGTTGCCGATGCACACGTGCGGCCCGGCGCCGAAGGGCAGGTAGGAGTACTTCCACGTGGCCGCGTCGGTGGACGACTCGGTGGAGAAGCGCGTGGGGTCGAACTCGTCTGGCGCGCTCCAGAGCGTCGACAGCCGGTGCGTGACGTAGGGCACGAGCAGCACCACCTGGCCTTTCTGGAAGCGCTCGCCGGCCACCTCGGTGTCCTCGAAGCACTGGCGCGCGAAGAGCCACGCCGGCGGGTACAGGCGCAGCGTCTCTCGAATGACGCTGGCGAGCAGCGTGAGCTTGGGCAGGTCCTCCGGCTCGGGCGCTCGCTGCCCTAAGACCGCCTTCACCTCGGCCTCGGCGCGCTCGTGGACGGCGGGGTGCTGGGACAACAGGTAGACCGCCCACGTCATCAAGTTCGCGGTGGTCTCGTGCCCCGCGAAGAAGATATTCATGACCTCGTCGCGCAGCTGCTGGTCACTCATGCCCTGGCCGGACTCGGGGTCCTTGGCCTGCACGAGCAGCGTGAGCAGATCCAACGGTGGCGCTTCGAGGCGGCGGCGCTCGTCGATGACCCGCTGAAGCTGAGCGTGGAGGAAGGTGACGGCGCGCTTGAAGCGCAGGTGCCGGGGCGTGGGGACCCACAGCGGCAGCTTGCCGGGCACCATGACGGTGGACACGTAGTCCTCCACCACGCCGAGCGCTTCGTCGTACGGGCGGGTGTCCTCGCCCAGCGAGCCTGAGAACATGGCGCGGACGATGACGTCGCGCGCCACGTTCATCATGACCTGCCGCACCTTCACCTCGGCGCCGGGGACGAGCCCGTCGAGCGCGCGCGCGGTGACGTCGCGCATGGTGTGCACCCAGCTGGGCCCGTGGGCGCGGTGAAACGACGGCTGCATGGTGCGCCGCTGCGTGAGCCACAGCGGCGGGTCGGACAGCGGCAGGCCGTTGCCCAACAGCGGCCGAATGGCGTCGACGGACGTGCCGCGGCCCCACACCTTCGCGTGCTTCTGGAGCACGTGCTGCAACGCTTCGGGCTGCGCGAGGACGGTGAGGGTCAGCGGACCGACGCCGACCTTCACGTTCGGCCCCACCCGCCGCGCCGCGCCCAAGAGGAAGTCCGGCGCGCTCGCCGCCATGGCCCGGCCGTTCGCCAGCGTCAGGGTTTCTTTGAGGACCGGTACGCTCATGGCGGGGCCGGAGCCTAGCCTTCCGCGCGCGCTCCTTCGGGTGTCGTTCACCCGCGTCGAATGAGCAGGGCTTGGGGTGGCCGCTCGGAGGGCCGCCTCGGCTAGCGTGGCGACGCCATGGCGCGCGCCAGTGTCCTCGTCCTCGTCAGTGTCGGCGCGTTCACCGCGCTCAGCGACGCACCGCCCACCCTCGCGCCGACGCTGCCGGCCTTCACGCTGTCCGACCCGCTGGGGCGCTCCTTCACCGACACGCAGCTGAGCGCGCGCGGCGCCATCGTCGTCGTCACGGCCCCCACCCTGTCCCAGGGCGACGCGCAGCAGGCCTGGAGCGCGGCGCTGCGCACACTCGAGCCCGGCGACGCGGGGCCGCTGCGGGTCATGCTCGAAGACATGTCCCAGTCCTGGTTCCGGCCCATCGTGCTGGGGAAGATGAAGGAGAGCTACAAGCCCACCAGCCCACTCATTCTTCTGTTGGACGAAGGTGGCCTGGTCCGAAAGGCGCTGGGCGTGGGCGAAGTCGTCACCGTCGCGCTGGCCTTCGCGCCCGGCGGAAAGCTCGTGGCGGTCGAGACGAGCGCCGGCACCGCTGAACGGGCCAAGCGGCTCCTTGACGCGGTGCGCGCCGGCGAGGGGCCGCGGTAGCGCCTGGGTCCGCTCATCACTTCGCGCCTGACGACCGTGCTGGGGAGGCCCAGCGTGCTGAACGCCGAGGTGGCCGCTACGGCAGCTTCCCCGCGTCAGACAGGTCGAGCCCACCGTCGATGCCGCCGTCAGGCAGCACGATGGGCGCGGGCGTGAAGGGCGGCGGGTCGAACTTCCCCGTGCGCTTGGCCACGTACCCCGTCTCGAAGGTGACCGTCGCGCCAGCGAGGAACGCGCCGAACGCGCAGCCGCCGGTGTAGCCGACGAACACCTTTCCCTCGGCGATACCGTCGACCCTGGCGCCCGGCGGCGCGACGATGCGCTTGACGCTCACCGGACTGCACACGAGGACGACCCCCGCATCGGTCGCGCCCGCGTCGGAGACCCCAGCGTCCGACGAGCCAGCGTCAGCCACGGACGCATCGAGGCCGAGGCCCGCGTCCAGCGGAGCGCCCGCATCGGCCCCCAGCCCCGCGTCGCAGCGCTGCCCGTTCTGAAACCGGTGCTCCGTCACCGTCTCGAGCCGCTCGCCGACGCGCGTGAAGCGCCCGCTGGCCAGCGACAGCCCGAGCACGAAGCAGGCCTGGTTCACCCCGCCCGTCGCGCCCAGGCCCAGGAGGAAGCGGTCGCTCTGCGCGTGGTCGACCAGCCCAGCGACAGCCGCGGCCTTGAGCCCGGCGTCGAGCGCGCGGACGCGGTCGTCGATGACCTCGAGCTTCTGCAGGTCCCACTTTGAGCTGGCCAGGTCCGGCTGGTGAATGGCGACCTTCGTCCACAGCGTCTCCGACGGGCACTGCACTTCGGGGCGAGCGCAGAAGCTGCCCAGGTCGATGGTGGCGGGCTGGCCGTTGATGACGCCGAAGTCGACGACGCCGCCGTAGCCGTCGAGCGTGAGCTCCCGCACCGCGCCGGCGACGTCGAGCTTCACGGTGAGCTTGTTGTCGTAGCTGACGGCGTAGTTCCCCGACACGTCGCGTTCTTGCTCGGTCGCGCCGGTGCCCGGACCGCAGCCCAGAAACGCGGCGACGAACGTCGCCAGACCTGCGCTCAGTCGGTTCATGGGGCGTGTGATGCCACGACAGCGGCGGGCGATCGAGCCGGAGGCGCGTACTTGGCGCCATGTCCGCCTTGGTGTGAAGCGCTCGGCTGGGCTTCCACAAGGCAACGCCGTTCAGGTCTGTCGGCCGCTGTGTCATACGTGACGGCCATGAAACGACTCTGCGCGATCTTCGCGGCGCTCGGCCTGGCCGCCTGCGAGCTCCCGGCGGACCCGCTCGACTTCACCCGGAAGGAAGCGCCGATCTTCAAGGCGCAGGCGCCTCGGCCGACGCCGCCGCCCGCCGGCAAGGCGCTCAAGGTCATGGCGTGGAACGTGAAGTACGGCGCGTGCCGCGTCGACTTCTGGTTCGACTTCTGGGGAGACCGGGTGCAGCTGTCCCGCACCGAGGTCGAGGACTGCCTGACGGGCATCGCCAAGCTCATTCAGGAATACGACCCCGACGTGCTGATGACGTCGGAGATCGAAGCCGGCAGCAAGCGCAGCGCGTACATCGACATGGTCCGCTTCATCCTCGAGCGGACGAACTTGAACTACGCGACGTACGTGCAGACGTGGAGCTCGCGCTACGTGCCGAGCGAAGGCGTCGGCCGTATCGACCTGGGGAACGCGATCTTCAGCCGCTACCCCATCACCAAGGCCGAGGCGATTCGCCAACAAGACCGCACCGACCAGGACCCCATCACCAAGTCCTTCTACATTCACCGCGCCGTCGCGCGCGCGGAGCTGGACCTGGGCAACTCGCAGACCGTCGTCGCGTACGCGGTGCACACCGAGGCGTACGACAACGACGGCACCAAGCAGAAGCAGATCAAACAGATCCACGAGCTGCTCAAAGCCGAGACGAAGAGCTGGGTCATCGGCGGAGACTTCAACGAGCTGCCGCCGGTGTGTGACGAGAAGGCGACGAGCGGCGCGGACAGCTGCGAAGGGAAGCTGCGGCTGACGGGCTTCTTGGACGAGCGGGCGAGCGCGACAGGCACCATGTACGCGCAGCCGCCGTATACGCCGAGCGTGATGAAGCCGCTCTACGAAGACTTCGTGCCGTCGGTGACGCTCGCGCAGTACGGCGTGGGCGACGCGCAGCAGCGCCGCTACTTCACCCACTCGGTGCTCGGGCCCGACGGGAAGAATGACGACGGGGTGCCCGGCTACTGGAACCGCACGCTGGACTACCTCTTCGCGCCGAAGGGCTCTCGGTGGGAGAGCGCCGACGTCATTCAGGAGCCCGGCCGGCTGGGAGTGAGCCAGGACGCGCTTCGGCTGTCGGATCATGCGCCGGTCGCCGGAACGTGGGTGCGGCCATGAGTCGCGTCATTCTCAGTGTGGTGCTGGGGCTCGCCACGGTGGCCAGCGCCGAGCCGCGCGTCGCTCGCGACACGGCGGACGTCGGCAAGAAGGGCAGCTGGTCCGTGGGGGTGTTCGCGCCGCTGCGCTTCGCGGTGACGGACTGGCTCGAGCTGTCCGGCCACCCGCTGCTCTTCTTCGTGGACCCGAACGTGACCGCGCGCTTCGGCCTGCTGCGCGAGACGCCCGTGCGCCTGACGACGGAGGTGGGGCTCGCCGTCCCCACGCCGCTCATGCGGCTGACGCAGGGCTTTCTCTTTCCGTCGTGGGAGACGAGCAACAACAAGGTCGGGTGGATGATGGTGCCTCGCGCCGCGGTGCTGGTGTCCGGCGGTGAGCGGCGCAAGCACGTGTGGACCGCGCTGGCGGAGTTTCAGTTTCGCGTCGGGTTCGAGCAGACGAACGCGGGCCCGCTGACGTCGTTCTTGGGGCCGCTGGACCTGGCGTTCGCCGCGCCGTTGACCGGCTACGTCGGGCGGCTCGGCGGCGCCGCGGACTTCGCGCTCGGAGAGCTGTTCCGGCTCCGCGGCGAGCTCAACGTTCACCTGACCGGGAGTGACGGCCGCTTGGTGGTGAACGGCGTCGGGGACGTGGGCCCGCTGCCGAGCCTGTCTCCCTGGTACTTCACGGGACACCTCGCGGTGGATCTCGCCGTGGGGAAGAGCAGCCGGCTCTCGGTGGGCGTGTACTACGCGAACTACGACTCCGGCGCGTCGGAGGTCCGCAAGGGCGCCGACGGCCTGTCCCAGCGCTTCCGCGTTCGCTCGGCGAACATCTTGCCGACCGTCGACTTCATCTGGGCGGGGCCGTAGCGCGACGAATCATTCGCTAGAGTTCAGGGCATGCGCTCGACCCGTCTGCTGCTCGTCATCGTCGGCGTCGCCTTCGTCGTGGGGTGCGGCCAGCGGGAGTTGGCGCTGGTCGTCGTCACGAAGGGCGACCGGTCGATCTCCGACTGCGTGCAGCTGCGCGTGAGGGTGGTCGCGGACGGCGGTGGGCCTCAGCCGCTGCCGCCGGTTCGCTTCGGTGATGACCGCACGGTCCACTTCGGCGTGGCCGGGTGGCCGAACACGGAGGTGCTGCTTGCGGCGCACGGCTACGCGGGCCCTGACTGCTCGGTCGCGACCGGCGAGGTGACGCAGGAGAACACGCCGCGAGTGCTGAGCGGCACGGTCCCGCTGATCCTCTCAGGCGGCTCGGTGGATGGCGGGACAGGAGGTACGGGCGGCACGGCAGGTGCGGGCGGGACGGCGGGTGCGGGCGGGACGGCGGGCGCGGGCGGGACGGCGGG